>NZ_JBSWWT010000001.1:0-351428 GCF_056160225.1 Microbulbifer sp. ABF4_143 | reverse complement strand
AACAGGCAGATCCCGATCAAATATCGCCATCCATTAGAAGGGAGGGAGTACAGCTTCAGCGACAAGTAGGGCCGCGCTTATTGGCTCGAAGAAAGCCAAGGCCGGCGCTCGTCCTTAAAAAAATGACCGCCACTCAGATACCAGCACTTCCTTATTTTTGAAAAATATATTTTCTTATAAAGAGCAGGCCGGAAATACGGGCTTGTTCAACAACTGGATCAGATCACGGCTGCGCGCGATCTATCCTTATTCGTTTGAACTTGCCATCGATGAAATCCAATTTATCTGACGAAATAAATGTATACAATTCGTATTTTTCACCTGACCCCTCTTTAACAAATACAAAATAATTTTTGCCAACTTTATCATCTGTGATTAAGGAGCCACAACTATTATTAAAATTATGCACAGCTAAAATAATTTTTTTACTTTTCCCTTTGTATATTTTTACTACTTCGAACTTGGCGACCTGAAGATACGTTGGGACATATATTAAAGACAAAAGCTTGCCTTCGAATACGGAGTCTGATAACTCAATGGTTCTCTTAGGATTCTGAAGAGCGAGCGTGCCAGGATTGATGATACAAGCCGACGCGCTCAGGCCGACCATTAGAAAAAATAGTACTATCGGAAATCTCATAATGCATAACGAGCCTGCAGAAAAACGAATTTCGAAATAATCGTTTTATGGCTCTCATTTTTCTTCGGTTGAGTGAGCGCTATTTAACCATGATTGTTTTACATAATCACCCATTTCGCGCAGACCGCAGTCATTTCACGTTGGCGAGTGTGGATACCCCCGTGAATTAGTGAATCGCCCCATATCGCATCAATTTCTCGATGTTATGCACTAAACAGAACATCCGCCATTGCCCCTGGACCTTCTCACGGCCACGGAGCGAGAAGCGATTTAACCGTTTATTGGTGCCGATATTGCCAAACACCGGCTCTACCACCGACATCCGGTGACTGTAGATGGTCTTGCCCGCAATACTGTCCACACGCTTTTTCATCCAGTCGGTCGCCGTGTGACCGTTGGTCCAGGTGGTGGACACCTGCCGCCCGTGACCGTCTCGGGTGTCGGCGGAGCTGGGATTGCGCATGCACTGGTGTTTCAGGTGACAGTGGCGACAGTCCGTCAGACGCCCCTCGAAGAACAGCTTGTGCTTGCCCTCGCTTACGCCTTCTTCTCTATAGAGGAGTAGCTCTTTGCCCGCTGGGCAGACACAGGTCTTGCGACGCTTGTCGAACTGGAACTCGCTAGCGGGGATCACCTGCTTCACGCCAATCATCGTATCGCGGTGCCGCTTGCCGTACTTCTCTTTTTGTCTGGCGAAGACTTTGTCGCGGGAGCGGAACTGATTGTCGGGGATAAAGGCATTGATGCCTTCGTCTCTTAGATACTCGTTATTGGCTTCATTGGAGAAGCCGGTATCGGCAGTGACGATAACCTGCTCAGCGAGGATGTTGTTGTGAATACCGGCTCTGCGGTAGCGAGCGGTGAGCCCGTCAAGTACAGGCTTTAAAGTGTGGTGTTCCTGACCCTCGCCGAACGCCTGGGCCTCGACAATAATCTGGTGTTTCTTGTCCACCGCTGCAACGCCGTTGTAGCCCTGGATGGTGCCCTTGCTAGTGGTCATCTTGGCCGACTCGTTGTCGGTGATATTACTTTTGACTTCTTTTGGTTGTTTGCCTTGCCCCATCCTTGGGGATGCCGTCTTTAGGAACTGATCAATCTTGTCGAAGTGTTTCTGCAGTGTCTCGGTGGCCTGCGCTAGGCGCTGCTTGCGCTCTCGTTCGGCTGGCTTGCGTCCGTCGAGCTTCTTGTGCTCCTTCAGGCAGTGTCGGATCTTCTTGCGAATCTTGCTCCGCTTCTGTTCCAGCTCCTTGAATGTACCCGAGTGCGTCTTGCTAGCATTGGAGGACATTTTGCAGCCATCGATGGCAAATAGCTCATTGCCTAACAGCCCCTGCTGATCACAGACCATCAGCACTTGCTCAAAGATAGCCTCTATCGCATCGGGGTGGCTACTGACGAAGCTGGCAATACTGGTGAAATGCGGCACTGAGTCACAGGACAGCGCCTTGAAGATGATGTTGTGTTCACACTGCCACTGGATTTCACGGCTGGACGTTATGCCCTTGGAATAAGCAAACAGGATAATTTTCAGGAGAATGGCCGGGTCGTAGGCTGAGCGGCCACCGGCGTCATTCTGGTACTTGTTGTAGAACGCGGATAGATCGATATGATTGTCGATGAGATGGTGGAGGGTAAATTCGAAGGTTCCAGGCTGCAGCTGCTCCTCAAAATTGATTACAACCATCGCGTCCTGGTTGTAGTTATACCGCTTGAAATTGGGCATGGCGGGCATTCCTTTTATGATCCGCCAATTCTATCAAAAAACACTACTTCTACAGAGTTTTTCTACAACCAGAACGCCGCGCTCAGGGGCGGCTTACTTTGTGTATTTTATGCGCGATAATGGAGCGAAGCGACTGCGCATAAAGTGCACAAAGTAAGCCGTCCCTTTGCAGCGCTTTGTTAACTGAATTACTGCAGGCCATAGTGTTTCTTCCAGCGGACTCTAGGCTTACACTGCAATTCCGTAAGGAATTCATTTAAATTCTTTGATTTTTTACCCGTACGCTCCACTATATTTTTTCGTTTTAATCTATTTGATATTTTCGCATAGCATTCTGCATAGAATTGTTTAACCACATCGGGCCAACCTTCACGATAGCCCTTATCTATTTCCAGGAATCTGCGTAAACACAGTGCGACAAGGTCTGATATTTGAATCATGGGATTCTTTCTAGAGTCTACTGGATAGCTGAATTCCACAATCCATTTTATCCGATGCGCCTCGACTCCCTGGAACCTTCGGTCATGTACAATTTTTTCAATTTCTTCGTGAAGATTTTCTTTTTCATCTAAAACGATTAAACCGCGAGCGGTATGACCTAAATTCTTTTTGACATGCCAGTTTATGTAAGTAAGCAGGTAATCAAACGAAGATAAGTAGGGTGTTTTATAGTCGTACTTGAAATCGAAATCGCAGCTTGAACCTAAAAGTACTTCTTTTTCTATGGCGAAATAGAATGTGTCATGCCCAAGATCCTCGAGCAGATCAAGTATATTTCTAACTAATTGAAGTCGCTGCTGTATTGGATGATTTTCAAAGGGGCCTTCACCTTTTGGGCTCAGCAACTCTAGGGAATGAAGCTCAAAGTTATCTGGTAAAGCGCCATTGAAATAATCTGAAAGTATCTTTGAAAATGCTTTCTGCGTGTTATTCCATTTCTGATCAGCTACGGATATACCGGCAAGTACAAAAATTGGCTGCTGCTCATCTTCTAGATTGGCGCCCGTGCAACCGCTCTCATCCATGTAGAAAAAATGCACTTGAAGCCCTCATTCAGTTAACAGTTTTATTCTTAAGCGTGTGCACATCTGTACACCGCGTATAGATATAGGCATTTGCACCTATATCTGGTCACAAATACCCATATATAGCCATAATTCAGCTCGGCAGTCACTAAACTTTTCCACCATTCGATTACACCGCATTACAGCATTGTCCAGGCTATTTCTTACTCGCGCATAATTTTGTGCCCATGGGCGCCCCGGGAACGAGGGCCGCTGCGCAGTCCCGCAAGGCAGGCACGCCGGAAAAAGCGAGCACGCTACGTCCTTGCTTCGAGGCCGCCAGCCGTCAGCGCCGACGAAACGGCCGCGGGCGAACCCAGAACCAGCTGACCACTACGAGTGCTCCAAACGCGGTGTAGCAGACGATAAATACCCACTCCGGCAGGCGGTAGTACAGGATACTCTCCAGCCAGTGGGCTATGAATGAACCGGAATAGACTGCCCCCCCAGCGCGTTCCCGCAGTGCCATCTCCCAGATCGTCAGCGGGCAGATGACGCTGAGCCAGGATTGCAGCACCACCACAGCGATGGCGGCCAGGTGCAGCAGGCGAAACCAGGGGTTGCGTACCCAGGACCAAGAGCGCCATTTTCCGAGCAGGATAAACGCGAGGCCGAAGACGACGAACACAACGAAAAGCACATGGGTGACTAGGATTGTGTCTGCGGCCAGCAGGTAGAGTTCTTGCGGTTCCATAGATGTCCCGGCCCCTATCGTCAGCCCTGTACATAAAAGCCCCTGTGATAGGCGACCTGTCCCTGCGCGAAACGCCCACCAGAAGAACGCCTGAAAGTACTCCGGCGGCACGCCGGGAGGAGCCAGACGGTCGATCGCTTCAAATCCGAATTGGCCGCGACTGGATTCCGCCCCACAGCGCAGACTGGTCGCGGCCAACGGCCGCCCCACGGTGCTGTTTGGTCACTCGCTGAAGAAACACTTTTCCACCCGCCGCCACTCCCCCAGCGCCGCCGGCGTGTGCAGGCAGACCGTCAGCCGCTCGAACCCGCTCCCCTGTGCGTACAGTACCTCCAGCGCCTGGTGCGCCGCTATCGCGTGGGGAAAGCGGTTGGTGCCGGCGCCGAGGGCCGGGAACAGCAGCTTCTTCAGCCCCTTCTGCCGCGCCAGCGCCAGTGCGCTCTCGTAGCAGCGCTTCAGCTGCGCCAGCGCCTGGGCGCCCCACTGGTCGCCGCTGCTCCACTGCGGTGTCACCGTATGCAAAAGGTACTGCACCGGCAGGCCGTAGGCGCGGGTGATGCGGGCCTCGCCGACGGCGCACTCGGGCTGCTGTTCGCAGGCCGCCGCCAGGGCGGCGCCGCCGCGCTCGTAGATCTGTGCCGACAGGCCGCGCCCGCGGATCAGATGCTTGTGCGCCGGGCATACCAGCGCGTCGCCCCGCATTGTCAGGATATCGCCGCAGGTCAGTGTAATTTCTGTCACGGTTTCTCAATTTCAACAATCCACCTACTGATACTGTAGCGCGGCGCTTTGGCGCCGGGGCGAATCCCCCTATACTGACCGCGCTTCACAGCGGCGGCTCGCCCGCGCCCTCCCGGGCGGTGAAGTCTCTTGGGGTTGTGGCGCCGCGCATCGGCGCCAGTGGGTGAATAGAAGAAGATGCGGTCGCGCGCCCGCTGCGCGGCCCCCGGGCCGGACGGAGGTAGCGCATGGCGGCCCGTATAAGACAGGAAACCCAATGCAATCAGGGTACGATTCTCAAAACCTGGCCTTTCGCGATCCGCTCGAGGAGGCGCGCCAGATAGAGCTGCGTCGTCGCATCCAGGCCTCCGGCTATATGCTGATCTTCTCCATGGCGATTACCGGCGCCATGGCCATCATCGCGCTGACCGGCGCCGATATCCTTCAGGCCGCCACCCTGTTCGGCGTGGCGGTGGTAATTCTGGCCGCCTATATCGCGATCAACCTGGTGGGCCAGAGCCGCAAGACACCGCTGCTGGTCGGCGTGTTGCTGGTGGTGCTCTACTTCTATCTGCTGCTGTCCGGCGGTGTGAACAACACCGGCCTGATGTGGGCGGTGATGCTGGTGCCCGGCTTTATCAACCTCTATGGCTACAAGGGCGGCACCGCGGCACTGATCGCGATCGGCGGCGCCACGGCGCTGGTGCTCTTCTACCCGGACTTCCCCGGCCTCACCGCCGACTACGACACCGGTTACCGCGCGCGTTTTATCGCCGTGTTCGGCGCCCTGACGGCGCTGACCGCATTGCTCGACAGCAGCCGCCACCAGACCCAACAGCTGTTGCACCGGCTGACCCGGGAGCTGGAAAACCGCGCCTCCACAGATGCGCTGACCGGGCTGGCCAACCGCCGCGAGGCCTACCGCGCCATGAATGAACTGGAGCGCCGCAGCCGCCACCTGGCCGGCCGCTACGCGGTGCTGATCGGCGACCTGGACAACTTCAAGACCATCAACGACACCTTCGGCCACGCCTTCGGCGACCGCGTGCTGCAGGACGTGGCGGAAACGCTGCGCCAGAACACCCGCGCGGACGACATAGTGGCGCGCTGGGGCGGCGAGGAATTCCTGGTGCTGTTGCCGAACACCGACCTGCACGGCGGCGGCATTCTGGCGGAAAAGCTGCGCAGCCGGGTGGAGGCCCTGAGCGACAAGTACGATCCGCCGGTGCCCATCTCCATCAGCTTCGGCGTCGCCGAGGGCGATCCCGGCAGCGCGACTCACGGCCAGTTGCTGGCGGAGGCGGACGCGCGCATGTACCGCGCCAAAGACGGCGGCCGCAACCAGGTGGTTTCGGTTTAACCGGGCCGCCGGGCGCCCGTGCGCGCCGCTCTATGCGGCGACGTCGACCAGCCCGCGCAGAAACGCGCCCGTCGCCAGCGCGAGGCCCGCGGCCGCACCGCCGAACAGCAGCGTCTTGATACCCGCGGGCAGGATGCGGCGGGAAAATATCGCGCCCTTGCACAGGCCGATGGCGAAAAAGGTCAGCGCCGCCAGCGCCGCGCTGAGAGCGAAGCGGGTGTCGTCCGGCAGCGCCGCAAACAGGTAGGGCAGCAGCGGCAGGGCGCCGATACTGACGAATGCGGCAAAGGTCACCGCGGCCGAGCCGACCGGGCTGGCGGCGGTGCGGTTGATGCCGTATTCCTCCACCAGCATGGTGTCGATCCACAGTTTGCGGTTGGCGGTGATGGTGTCGACGATATGCTCCAGCGCCTCCCCGCTGAATCCTTTGGCGGCGAAAATCTGCCGCACCTCCTCGCGCTCGCCCTCGGGCACCAGGTCGATATGGCGCTCCTCGGTGCGCCGCGCCGCCTCCCGCTGCTCGCGCTCGGCGCCGACCGCCTCGTAGTTGCTGACCGCCATGCTGAAGCCGTCGGCGAGCAGGTTGGCAAAGCCCAGAACCAGCACCACCGCGTTTGGAAAGCCGGCGCCGAAGGCGCCGGACACTATGGCGAAGGTGGTGACACAGCCGTCGATGGCGCCGAGCACAAAATCCGACACCTTCTGCGAGCGCGGCGGCTGCCGCAGGCGCCGGGCGATATTCTCCGGCCGGTGCTCTTTGAGTAGGGCCTGCCTGCCCGCTTCTTTCATGGCCGTTTCCCGTGTCCGTTTACTGCATTCTAGGCCACTGCGGCCGGGGTGCAGTCGCGGCTGCTGAGGAATTCCGGGCGCGGTTTGAGGCCGCCGAAGGGCGCCTGCGGCTTGTTCTCCACGCTGTTGTACACGCACATCAGTACCTGGCGGGAATCGCCGGAGATATTGTCCGGGGAGCCGTGCAGCAGGTTGCACTCGTGGATCACCAGGGTGCCGGGCCTGCCGGTGATCGCGTGGATTTCGCGCCCGCGCAGTATTTCGCGCATGGTGTCCGGTTGCGGCACACCGAGCACCTGTTGGCGCAGGGAGGACTTGTAATTGTCCTCGCCGGTTTTGCCGCGGCAGGATACATAGAGTTTGTGCGAGCCCGGGATCACGTACAGAGGCCCGTTGTGCTCATGGTTTTCGCTCAGCATGATCCAGGCGGTCAGCGCGCGCATGCGCGGCATGCCGTCCTCCACGTGCCAGGTCTCGAAATCCGAGTGCCAGGCGAAGGAGCGACCGGTGAAGGCGGGTTTGTTATTGAGGCGCGACTGCATCAAGTACACATCCGAGCCCAGCAGCTGGCGCACCAGTGGCAGCACTCTCTCATGGCGGAAGAAGCGGTCCACCAGGGGGCTGAACTTGTCGGGGCTGAATATGGTGCGCAGCGCATTGCTCTGCGGCTCGCAGACCAGCTCCTCGCGGCCGCGCAACTGTTCACGCAGTTTTTCCATTTCGTCGCGCAGCGGCTGCACCATTTCCGGCATATAGTCCGGCAGTATCAGATAGCCGTTTTTTTCGTAGTCATCCAGCTGTTCGCGGCTGAGTGGTCCGGGCGCAGCCGCATCGCCGTAGACCACCGGATCTTTTCTATCGATGATTTGCTCCCTGCCGCCAATCCGCGAAGGGTACAGATCATCTGCCATAGGCATGCTTCCTCCTGTGTGATTTTCCGTTTTTTAGCGACACAACGCGATCCCGCCCACCTGCGGGCAGAACGCGAAAATCAGAATGTAACTGCGGCGTGCGACCGCGATTGTGGGGCCCGGAAATGCGGGCCATTGAGTGGTGATCGAATCACCGGAGACGATCCGCGGCCGCAAAGGCCGGGATCGGAGATGTAAATTCGCAGCTGCCAATTTACCGGTGCGCTATTCCACCGTTTCAACGCCGGCGCGTCAAGCGGGCGGAGAGGGAAGGAGGGAACCGAGGGCCGCTACCTACTGCAGGAAGCGGTGCAATACAAAGGCGTCCACCAGCCCCCGCTCCGGGTCCAGGTGGGCCCGGGGCAGGGTCTCTATGATGGAGAAGCCGAGCTCCTGGTACAGGGTCAACGCGGCCCTGTTACTTGCGGGCACGTGGTTGAACTGCATCTCCTGGTAGCCGGCATCCTGGGCTCGGGCGATGCAGCGCTGCGCCAGCGCGCGGCCGACGCCGCGATCGCGCACTTCCGGGCGCACCAGCAGGGTGGCACCGGCGACGTGGTGCGCGAGGCCGGGAAAGTTGACGCCGAGCCTGCAGACACCCAGCTGGTGCACATCCTCCTCGGCCACATAGGTCGAGCAGCCCGGAGTCAGCCACTGGCAGTGGAAGGAGTCCCTGTCCACGGCGGCGGAGAAACGCAGCGCGCCACTGTCGCGCACCGCGCGAAAAATGCCCCAAAGGGATTCCAGGTCCTCTTCCACCGCCTCGCGGATATGCATACTCGCTCCCCTGCCGGTGCGCAAAATCTATTTGACGATAAAGCTGGTCCTGTCGACGCCGGTATTGCCGGTCTTCGGGTCGTAGGCGTAGACGAGTATCTCGTAGACGCCCGGCGCCTCCGCCCGCAGCGGCGCGGCAAAGGTGTTCATGCCGTCGAGCTTCAGCGGCACAGTCGCGAAGGCCTCGCCGTCCTTCTCGACGATGGCCGCCACCTCGATCCGGCTGCCATCCCAGAGTCCGCCGTCGGTCAGCGGGCAGCCGCACATCATCACCACGTTGGCCTTGATCTCGAACGGGCCCTTGTCGACGCTGGTATAGAAGTGCGTCTGCGGGCTCAGCAGGTCGACGACAAAGCCCGGTATCTCGACGATCAGGCCGTCACCGTCTATCGGCTTGCCCGGCACCAGCCAGGTCTGCGTCTGCGCCAGCACCCGCGCCTGCTTCTTGATATGGGGCGCCAGCACCTCCACGGTCAGGAAAACCGGCTCGCTGATATCGAGTGTAGTCTCGAACTTGGCCGCGCCGCCGGCGATGGCGTCGTAGCGGCCGCGGGGCTTTTGCATGATGGTTTCAGTGTTGCCGGTGCTGCCCTCGGTCAGCCCCTGGGCCAGTATCTCCCCGCTGTCGGCGTCGCGGATGCGCACCATGGCGCCGCCGATAGAGGTGCCGATAAATTTCGCGTCCTTGGCCTTGGCGCGCACGACGATTTCGGTGGGCTCCGCCAGGGCGTTGGCGGCGGCGCTCAGCGCCAGTAGTGCCAGCGCCAGGCGGCTGAGAATTTTGCCGATATCCATGTCTTTCTCCGGGGTGATTTACTTTGTCAGGGGTTCCAGACGGTAGAGGCCGCCATCGCTGCTGTCGTTGAGCAGGTAGATATAGCCGTCGCGGCCCTGGCGCACGTCGCGGATGCGGCCCAGCTGGCCCTGCAGCAGCGTCTCGGTGCCGGCCACGCGGTCGCCGTCGAGGCGGATGCGCAGCAGCTTTTCGCTGCCGAGGCCGCCGGCCAGCAGGTCGCCGCGCCAGCCGGGGAAGCGCGCGCTGTGCACCTGCGCCAGGCCCGAGGGCGCGAAACGGCCGTCGTAGATCAACACCGCATCGCGCACACCGGGCAGTGAGGGCACGCCGATGGGCTCGCGGCTGCCGTAGTCTTTGCTGCGGGTCGCGATGGGCCAGCCGTAGTTGGCGCCCGCCTCGATCAGGTTCAGCTCGTCGCCGGTCAGGGCGCCGTGTTCGCTGGCCCAGATGCGGCCGTCGCCGTCCACGGTCAGACCCTGGATATTGCGGTTGCCGTAGCTGTAGATCTCGTCGAGGGCGGCGTCGTCGCCGGCGAAGGGGTTGTCCGGGGCCGGTTGGCCGGTCTCGGTCAGGCGCAGCACGCTGCCGGCGTGATCCAGCTTGTCCTGCGCGCGCGGCGGGTGCACGCCCCTGTCGCCGACGGTCATCAGCAGGGTGCCGTCCGGCAGCCAGGCGAGGCGCGAGCCGTAGTGCCTGCCGGGGGAGGAGAAGCGGTCCTGCACAAACAGCTCCTGCAGGTGCGTCAGCCGGCCCTCCCCGAGGCGCGCCCGCGCCAGCGCACTGGCGGACTGGCCGCCCTCGCCGGGCTTGGCGTAGGTGAAGTAGATCCAGTCGTGTTCGCCGTCGCCGTATCGCGGGTGCAGCGCCAGGTCGAGCAGACCGCCCTGGCCGAGCGCGGACACCGCCGGCAGGCCATCGAGGTAGGCGATATCGCCGCCGTCGATCAGCGCCAGGCGGCCGCGCCGCTCGCTGACGAGGTGGCGCCCGTCCGGCAGAGTTGCCAGGGCCCAGGGGTGATGCAGGCCGGAGGCGAGGCGCACTATGCGGAAGTCGTGGCGCTCGCTCTCTATCCGCTCGGCGACGATATCGGCGGCATTTGCCGCGCCGCTGGCGGCCAGCAGCAACAGGGCCAGGCGCAGGAAGGCGGCGGGTCGAACCATGTGCAACTCTCCGTTTTTTGCTGTTTTCGATTTCCGGCGGATGCTACCGGGCCGCCGGTGAAAAAACAAAAAGCCGGGCAATGCCCGGCTCAGAGTGTTTATCAACCCCTCCTGTCGTTCTAAGCAGGGGCTGTGGCGGCAAAGCACCGGGACGGGTATTTCGAAACGCTGTGAATACATCCCTGTACGCTCCGTCCCAGCACTTTGCCTTCGATTCCGGCTGTCGGACCTTGCCGGCAGCCTGAGCCGGGCAGCGCCCGGCTTTTTCGCTTGTGGATGCGCCCGGCGATCAGCCGTTCTTGACCTGCTCAACCCAGGCCGCGACCCGCATCTCCAGCATCGGCAGCGGCAGGGCGCCACCGCCGAGGACGGTGTCGTGGAAGCCGCGGATATCGAACTTGTCGCCCAGCTGTTCCTTCGCCTGCTCGCGCAGTTCGAGGATTTTCAGCATGCCGATCTTGTACGAGGTGGCCTGGCCCGGCAGGGTCAGGTAGCGGCGCACCTCGGAGCGCACCGCGCCCTCCGGGATGGCGGAGTTCTCCAGGAAGTATTCCACCGCCTGGTCCTGGGTCCAGCCCTTGGCGTGCATGCCGGTATCCACCACCAGGCGGATGGCGCGCCACATTTCCGCGGTCAGGCGGCCGAAGTCCTTGTAGGGATCCTGGAACTGGCCCATCTCCTTGGAGAGCAGCTCGGAGTAGAGCGCCCAGCCCTCGACGTAGGGGGTGAAGTGCGCCTGGGTGCGGAACTGCGGAATGCCCTCCAGCTCCTGGGCGATGGAGATCTGCATATGGTGGCCGGGGCTGCCCTCGTGGTAGGTCACCGTCTCCATGTCGGTGGTGGACAGGGCGCTCATGTCGGACATATGCACATAGTAGGTGCCGGGGCGGGAGCCGTCCGGGGTGCCGGGCTGGTAGTGCTGGGCGCCGCCGGGCACTTCGCGGAAGGGCTCGACCCGCTTCACCACCAGCTTCGCCTTGGGCAGTATGCCGAAGTACTCGGGCAGCTTCTTCTCGATATCCTCGAGGAAGCCGCGGGTCTCCTTCAGGTATGCCTCGCGCCCCTCGTCGGTGTTGGGGTAGTAGAACTGGTCGTCGGTGCGGATAAAGGTGAAGAATTCCTGCAGGCTGCCCTCGAAGCCCACCTGCTCCTTGATCGCCTCCATCTCCTTGCGGATGCGCGCCACCTCATCCAGACCTATCTGGTGCACCTCGTCGGCGGTCAGCTCCAGGGTGGTGTAGTTGGCCAGGCGGTTGTTGTAGTAGGCCTCGCCGTTCGGCAGGCTGGAGGCGCCCTTGGGCTCCTCGCTGGCATTCTCGCGGTCGGCCTGCAGCCAGGCGACATAGGTGTCGAAGGCGGGTTTGAACTGCTCCTTCAGGCTTTTCTCTACCTGCGCCTGCAATTCCGCCGCGGCCTTGTCGTCGATCTTACCGTCTTTCTTCAGCTTCTCGATCTTGCCTTTCGCATCGGCGTAGAGCGGGGCCTCGCCCTCGCCGCCGAAGGGCGCGCCGCTGGTGACCTTCTGCGCGCGCTCTATGGCCAGATCGTAGGCGAAGCGCGGCGGGCGGATGCCGTCTTTGGCGGCGAGCTGGGCGCGCTCGAGCAGCTGGTTCATCGCGCGGCTGACGCCGTCGATACGGGCGATGTACGCCTGCATGTCCTCGACGGAGTCCACCTTGTGGATATTGATCAGGAAGTTGGGCAACGAGGCCTCGGGGCCGCCCAGCTCACCGGCGAAGTAGCCGTGGCGCTTGAAGGGCTCGGCCGCCTTGTCCTGCTCGTACTGGAAAATCCACAGGTCGTAGGATTCCTTGCCGGCGGGGGTCAGTTTGTCGTAGTCGAAGTTTTTCTTCAGTTCTTCGACGGTCTTCGCCTTCCAGGCCAGCTTGCGCGCATCGGCGGCTTCGCTCATATCGTCGATCTGGTCGTACAGATCCTTGCGGCCCAGGTAGGAGAGCTGTATCGGGCTGAACTGCAGCTCTTCCTCGTAGCGCGCGTCGAGCCACTCGGTCAGGCGCGCCGTCTCGGCGGCGGGGTCGACGGCCTGGTCTTTGGCCTCGGCGGTCGCGGCCGCGTTCTGGGACAGCGCACTGGCGCCGGCCTCCGGGGCCTCGTCGCGCTGGCAGCCGCCGAGGATGGCCAGGGCCAGCAGGCTGGGAATCAGGGGCTTGGCAATCGGGGAATGGTGCAGTTTCTTCATTGGAATCTTCGTGTCCCGGTCAAATTTTGCTCAAAAAAACGCCGGTTACTTTGACATGAAAACGGCGGGGTGTCGATTCACCCGCCCCAGGGTTGCGGCGCAGTTGCGCCGAGCCGATGGATTCCCGGGATCAGGGCTCGCCGGATTCGAGCCGCCCGCGCGCCCGGCCGGCAGAGTGTTCGACGATATGCAGCTCCCGCTGCGGGAAGGGGATGCTGAGCCCGGCCGCCTCCAGCGCCGGCTTCAGCCGCTTCATCAGCGACCAGTGCACGTCCCAGTAGTCGGCGTTAGCGGTCCAGGCGCGCAGGTGCAGGTTCACCGAGCTGTCCGCCAGTGCGCGCACCGCGTAGCTGGGCTCCGGTTCGGCGAGGATGCGCGGCTCCTCCGCCACCAGCCGGCGCAGCACCTCCATGCCGGTCTCTATATCGTCGCCGTAGGCGATGCTGGCGACTATCTCCAGGCGGCGGGTGGCGTTGCGGCTGTAGTTGATCAGCGTCTCGCCCCAGACGGCGCTGTTCGGGGCGCTGACGCGCAGGCCGTCGACGGTGTCCAGCTCGGTGGTGAAGAGGCCCACCTGGCGCACCGTGCCCATGGTGCTGCCGAACTGAATGGTGTCGCCGACGCGGAAGGGGCGCAGGCCCAGCAGTATGAAACCGGCGGCGATATTCTGCAGCGTGTCCTTCAGGGCCAGGCCCACGGCGAGGCCGGTGGCGCCGAGCAGCGCGATCAGGCTGGTGGTATTGACCCCGAACTTGTCCAGGACCACAAGCCCGCCGACGATATACACGGACCAGACCGCGATATTGCTCAACACCGGGATCAGCGTCGCGTCCAGCCGGTTGGACAGGCGGCGCACACCGCGGCGCGCCAGCTTTGCGGCGACGACGGTCAGGATCAGCACCAGAATTGCGGAGCCGAGCCTGAACAGGCCGTTCAGGATCTGCGGCCCGTAGTCTTTCATCAGTTCATTTAAATCCATCTGCACGTCACCTCTTGCGCGAAATTTTGCCGCCCGGGCGGGGAACTACAGTAAATTCTTTGCCGCCGCCTCGTCCACACACTGCCGATAGGCCGGGCAGTCGATCAGGTGGTCGTTGACCATGCCGGTGGCCTGCATATGCGCATACATGATGGTGCTGCCGACAAAGCTGAAGCCGGCCTTCTTCAGCGCCCTGCTCATCGCATCGGATTCCGGCGTGGTGGCCGGCACCTGTTTCAGGCTGCGGCGCTCGTTCACCATTACGCGGCCGTCGGTGAACTGCCACAGGAATTCCGCCAGGCCGATGCCGCGCTCGCGCAGGGCGAGGGTCGCGCGGGCGTTCTTTACCGCGGATTCCACCTTGAGCCGGTTGCGCACTATGCCCGGGTCCTGCAGCAGTTTTTCGATCTTGCGCGGCGTGTAGCGCGCGATTTTTTCCACATCGAAATTGTCGAAGACGCGGCGGTAGTGTTCGCGCTTGTTCAGTATCGTGATCCACGAGAGTCCGGCCTGGGCGCCTTCGAGGATCAGAAACTCAAACAGCTTGCCGTTGTCAGTGACCGGACGGCCCCATTCCTCGTCGTGGTATTTTTGATAGAGCGGTGTGCTGAGACACCAAGCGCAGCGTTTGTCTTCCACAAATGTCCCTATGTTTTCCCGTGTTGGCGGGCAAAAGCGTCCTGTAGGAGCCTGCCGTGACCGCCCCCCATGGCGGTCACAGCAGGCTCCTACAAAGCGGGGTTATCACGCGCCGGAGAAGAAATAGTGCTGTATCAGCTGCAGCACCAACAGCAGCATAACCAACACGAAAACGATATTGCCGCGATTCACGCCCGCGCCTCCAGCAGTTTCTGTTCGATCAGCCAGTCGCGGCACTCGCGCAGCATGGTCTCGAGTTTCACGCCCGGGTCGTAGCCCAGCTCCCGCTCGGCCTTGGCGCTGCTCGCAGTGACGCGGCGGGTGATCAGCGCGGCCTTCTCCGGCGTGATCACCGGCTCGCGCCCGCTGACCCGCGACCACAGATCCGACAGGCGGGCGATCGCGCGGATCGCGACCGCCGGCGCAGTGCGTTTCGGCACCGGTTTATTCAGCAGCGTCGCTATCTGGCCGAAGAACTCCAGGAAGCTGGCATCCACACCGGCGAGGATATAGTTTTCGCCGCAGCGGCCCCGGTGATAGGCGCTGATATGGGCGCGCGCCACGGCCCCGGCGTGGCAGAAGGAACCGCGCCCCGGCGGCACGCCCGGCAGCTGCCCCTTGTCGATCATAAAAAAGGTCTGGGCCCAGCTGCCGGTATCGTATTTGCCGACGATGGCGCAGGGATTCAGGATCACCGCGTCCAGCCCGCGCGCAATTTCCGCGCGCACCGCCTGCTCGGCGCGCTTCTTCGTGAACAGGTAGTGGTGGCGCGGGTCGTCCGCCAGCTGCGGGCTCTCCTCGGTGATGGTCTCGCGGTGGTAGCCGTAGGCGGAGATGGAGCTGGTGAGGATCAGCCTGCCGGCGTTCTTCTCCCGCGCCACCCGCGCGATATTGCCGCTGCCCTCGACATTGTCACACCACTGCTGCGCATTGCCGCCGCGCCACATATTGGTGTTGGCGGCAACATGGAAAACCGCATCGATATTTTCCGGCAGGGCCGCGCGCAGCGAGCCGATATCGGTCAGCGACGCCTGCACCGGCTCAGCGCCCATCTTCCGCAATAGCTGCGTATTCGAACCGCCGCGGTGCATCGCGGTGACCCGCCAGCCTTCGGCGAGCAGCTGTTCGATCAGGTTGGCGCCGAGGAAGCCGGTAGCGCCGGTAACGAATGCGTGCATTATTATTCCTCCCTCCCCGTCCTCCTCCCGCAAGCGGGAGAGGGGCGCTGCTCTTTCGGTTTATTCGCCGCAGACAGTTGGCTAATCTAGGGCATTTCCTCGTTGGCTTCCAGGGCGGTTTATTTGCGATGAAGGGATTGATTCAGCGCGTGCGCCACGCGCGGGTGGAGGTAAATGGTGAGACGGTCGGCGCCATCGACCGCGGCCTGTTGCTGCTGCTGGGCGTGGAGGCGCGGGACGACCGCGAGAGCGCGGACAAGCTGCTGCACAAGGTGCTGCACTACCGGGTATTCGGCGACGAGCAGGGACGCATGAACCTGAATGTGCAGCAGGCCGGCGGCGGCCTACTGGTGGTGAGCCAGTTCACCCTGGTGGCGGACACGGCCAGAGGGCTCAGGCCCAGCTTCAGCCGCGGCGCTGCGCCGCAGCAGGCGGAGGCGCTCTACGACTACTTCGTCGAGCGGGCGCGGGCTCAGTTCGCGCCGGTGGCCTGCGGCCTATTCGCGGCGGACATGCAGGTGTCGCTGCTGAACGACGGGCCTGTGACCTTCCTGCTCGAGACCTGAACACCGGACGCCCGGTAGCGAGCCGCCAGCTGCGCGAGCCGCCGCTTGCGCAGCTCCTCGCTCTCCTCCCCCAACCGCTCCGCGGCCCGGTAGAAATCCTCCCAGCCGCCGCTCTCTGCGTACAGCTGCTTGAAGGCCGGCACCAGGGACTGGTATTCGGCCACCAGCGCCAGGGTCGCGTTGTTGGTCTTCTCGATATAGGCGCGGTAGCGCTCCGGGTTGGGCCAGTCCGCGGACAGGACGCGGTAGCAGCGGCGCAACTGCGCCAGGGTCTCGGCCTTGCGCGCGCGCTTGGCGTCGTCCGGAATTTCCGCCGCGTAGATCGATTCCAGCCGCTTGCGCGCCGCCGTCATCAGCCGGTTGACCGCCAGCGCCTGGGCGCGGGCGTCCGCGCCCATGCCCTCTATGCCGTAGCGGCGGCGCCAGTCCGGCAGTGCCAGTTCCGACACGGCGGTGGCGAAGCTCTCGTTGAAGCGGGTGTCGCCGGCGATATACACGCGCCGGTGCGCCAGTTCGTGGAACAGCAGTCCGGCGAGGCGCTCCGGCGACCAGTTGACGAAGCTCGACAGCACCGGATCGTCGAACCAGCCGAGGGTACTGTAGGCCGGCACCGGCCCCAGGTAGACGTCGTAGCCCTGGGCCAGCAGCGCCCGCGCCTTGGCGCGCGCGGCCGCCTTGCTGAAATAACCGCGGTAGCTGGCGCAGCCGGCGATCGGGTAGCACCAGCGCTTCGGCTTCAGGGACAACTCCTCTGCCGCCAGCACATTCCACACCGGGTAGTCCCGATCCAGCTGCACATAGGCGCCGTAGGCCCTGCCCACCGGCAGCCGCAGTTCCGCGCCGGCATAAGCGCGGATCGACTGCACCAGGCGCAGCCGTTGCTGCAGCTTTTCCTCCGTTCCCGGCGCCGCCACCACTTCCTCGATGGGCTCCCGCGCGGCGAGTATGCGCCACTGGCCGCCGGCGGCCTGGGCGTAGTAGCCCGCCGTCTCGCAGCCGCCCAAAAACAACAGCCCCAGCGCGGCCGCCGCCACTGGCACGAAAAAACGCCGAATGCTGATATACACTCTAACCATCGTTCGCGTGAGGTGTTTGCATGGAGTCGACAGCCATAGGGCCGGGTATGGCGCCGGTCGCCGCCGTGTTGACCGTCTTTGCGCTGGTCTTCGCTTTCATCGGCTGGCTGCGCCTGTTGCGCGTCTGTTTTCGCCAGCACCTGCTGCTGGGCCTGATCGCCGTTTTCCTGCCGCCCCTGGCCCTGTTGATCCTGCTGCCGCGCTGGGAAGAGGAGCGCGAACTCTTCGCGCTGGCCGCCGCGGCGCTGATTTTTATCAGCATAGCCGGGATCTTCTAGCCGCCGCACCCGCCTCCTCCGCGCCGCGGCGGGCCCCAACCTTGATCCAGATCAAGCCGCGCCCGACGCAGCCCCCTAGACTGGCTCCGTAACCGATGTGAAAGACGGAGCCTGAAATGGACGCGCTCATTGACCTGTTTACCAGCTTTTCCGGCCTGCTGAGCCTGGGGGTGATCGCCTTTATCTGCGTGATGGCGGCCTATCTGATCCGCCTGACACTGCGCAATATCGAGGCCGATTCAAAAAACCACTCTTAAGCGCACCGACTTGAGTTCCCGCTCCTGCCCGGAGCGGGATCAGCCCAGGAGCAGATCACTATACCGGGCCAAGTGTAGCGCGGCATCGTCGCCGGCGGCCGGCGCCGGTCAGCGCCAGATACAGGGTGGTGCTTTGCGGCGAGGTTTCTAGGGAACCTCTGAATAACTCCATGGCCTCTCTGGCTTTCAGAGCGGTTCACAATCAAGGCGCGACTTTGCAGGAATGCTAGACCTTTCAAAAAGTCGCAACGCAGAGTGTGAATCGCTCTGAAAGCCCCGTAGGGCGGGCCCTGAAGCATGCATCTGCGGCGTTGCAGCTCTTGCAAAGGGCTGGAGCAGAAATCTGCCAGGCGAATATTTCCAGGCCTTGTTCAACCTTATTATTCGCCTGCGAGCAGGCTCCTACAGGCGCGCTGTCAGGCGCTGCGCTCCTTCGGTGCGGACTTTATCCAGCGCCCCAGCAGTATCCCCACCTCAAACAGCAGCCACATCGGGATCGCCAGCAGCGACTGGGAGATGACATCCGGCGGGGTCAGCAGCATGCCGATCACGAAGCAGGCCACGATCACATAGGCGCGCTTGCTCGCCAGGGTCTTGGCGTCCACGGCGCCGCTCCAGATCAGCAGCACCGTGGCGATGGGAATCTCGAATGCGAAGCCGAAGGCGAAAAACAGTTTCAGCACCAGATCCAGGTAGCGGCTGATATCCGGCAGTACCTTGATATCCGAGTGGGCGGAGCTGACGAAGAAATCGAACAGGATCGGGAAGACGACGAAGTACGCGAACGCCATGCCGGCGTAAAACAGGATGACGCTGGAGATCAGAATCGGGGCCGCGAAGCGCTTTTCGTTCTGGTACAGGCCCGGGGCGATAAAGGCCCAGGCCTGATAGAGGACATAGGGGATGGCGACAAAGAAGGCCAGGATAAACGTGGTCTTGAACGGGGTAAAAAAGGGCGAGGTCACCTCGGTGGCGATCATGCCGGCCCCCTCCACCAGCCGCGCCTGCAGCGGGTCGGCGACGAAGTCGTAGATCTCCGCGGCGAAGGGCACCATGCAGGCGAAGATGACCACCACCACCAGCAGGGTGCGCAATATGCGGTCGCGCAGTTCGATCAGGTGGTCGATAAACGGCTGGGTGCTGTCTTCCTGGGAGGGCTGAGGGCTCCCTTCCTCATTGGGCTGAGGGCTCTCCTCCTCATTGGGCTGAGGGCTCTGTTGCGACTGGTCGCTCATGTCACTGCTACCTTAGCTCAAGGCTGCCTGTCATTTTCCTGCGGCGTTTTTTCCGGGGCCAGGTCTTTTCCGGCGGAGTGGGCAGCGCGGTCCGGGTGGTGCGGGTTCAGTTCCGGATCGCCGTAGTCGTGCCAGTGCTCCGGGTATTCCGGGTCCTGCAGCTCCTCGGCGTTCTCGTCCTGTTCCGGCAGGTAGTCGTCCGCGTCCGCCGTCGGGTGCTTGGGGTCGCGGGGCGGCTCCTCGGTCGGCTCGGGCCGGGGTTGCAACTCCTCCTTCCGGTCCACCTCGGTGAAGGCCTGCTCCATCTCGCGGCGGCTCTCCTCCAGTTCGCGCAGTATGCGCTCGTTGTGCAGCTCGCGGCGGATATCGTCTGCACCCACCTCTTTTTCCAGCTCCTCGCGCGCACTTTGCAGCGTGCGCTTGATACCGGACCACCAGCGCGCGGTGGTGCGGATGGCATCCGGCAGCCGCTCGGGGCCCACCACCAGCAGGCCCACTATGGCAACCAACAGAAGCTCAAAAAAGCCGATATCAAACACGGACTGTTACTCGCGCTGGCTGTTTCTGGTTTGGGTTCAGAGTCACTTGTCCTGGGACTGTTTGTCTTTGTCCCGCGCGGATTCTTTCTGCTGCGGCTTTTCCTGCTCGTCGTGCTCCAGCTTCTCCGGCTCCTTCTCCTCTTCCTTTTCCTTGTCCTCGTCCTTCATCGCTTTCTTGAAGCCCTTCAGGGCGCCGCCCAGGTCGCTGCCCAGGTTGCGCAGGCGCTTGGTGCCGAACAGCAGCAGCACTATGACGAGAATGATCAGCAGCTGCCAGATACTAATTCCACCGAATCCCATAGTTTTCTCCAGATTGCACAATTGACGGGGCGGCCGCCGCCCTATCCAACAGTTATTCCGTGCGGCTGGCCTTTTCCTCCAGCCCGGAGAGGCCGAAGCGGCGCGCGAGTTCGTTCAGCACGTCCTGTGAGTCCGCGCCCAGGTGCGAGAGCATCACCAGGGAGTGGAACCAGAGGTCGGCGGTTTCGCCGATCAGCGCCTGCCGCTCGCCGCCGCGCTCCACATCCTTGGCGGCGAGGATCACCTCGGTGGCCTCCTCGCCGACCTTTTCCAGAATCTTGTTCAGGCCCTTCGCGTGCAGACTGGCCACATAGGAGCTGCCGGCGTCGCCCTCGCGCCTGCGGCTTTCCAGCACCGCGTCCAGTTGCTTCAGCAGGTCACTCATAAATCTTACCCGGATCCTTGATCACCGGCTGCGTCACCCGCCACTCGCCGTCCTGCAACAGGCGGTAGAAGCAGCTGCTGCGTCCGGTGTGACAGGCGATACCGCCCTGCTGCTCCACCAGCAGCAGCACTGTGTCGCCGTCGCAGTCGAGGCGTATCTCGCGCACCTGCTGCAGGTGCCCGGAGGACTCGCCCTTGCGCCACAGTTTGTTGCGCGAGCGGGACCAGTAGACCGCGTAGCCCTCGCTGGCGGTGATCGCCAGTGACTCGCGGTTCATCCACGCCATCATCAGTATGCGCCCGGTCTTGAAATCCTGCGCTATGGCCGGCACCAGACCGTCGCCGTTCCAACTGACCTGGTCGATAAAGTCTGCGTCACTCAAACCGTTGTTTCGCCTTTTCAGTCTGTCACATTGTAGGGCCGCGGGCGCCGCGAAAACATGCAGCGGCCGGGCTCGCAGCGTGTCCACCATGTCGCAGTGGATGGGCGCGTCGCTACGCGCTTTTGCCGAGCCTACAAAACTTCGTTGCCCGGTTTACGGCCAGAGCAGCAGCGCCAGCGCGGCCGTGCCCAGGATCCAGGCCGCCGGCGGCAGCTGGGCCAGTGTGCCGGACGCGGCCACGGCGCCGACGGCCAGTGCCACACCGGCGATCCGGCGCAGGTACTGGCGGCGGCCGCGGCGGTGGCTCTGGGCCAGCTTGTCGCCGATTTTGTCCAGCTGCGGCGCCAGCTCGCGCGCCTGTTCCAGCGACGAGAAGACCAGCTGCGGCAGCTGTGGGAACTTCTCCAGCCACTCGGGGCCGTAGCGCCTGATCTCGCCGACGATGGTCTTCGGGTGGATGCGCTCGCGCATCCAGCGCTCCAGAAATGGATGGGCAGTCTTCCACAGATCCAGCTGGGGATAAAGCTGCCGCCCGAGGCCCTCGATATTGAGCAGCGTCTTCTGCAGCAGCACCAGCTGCGGCTGTACCGCCATATCGAACCTTCTGGCCGTCTGGAACAGGCTGATCAGCACCCGCGCGAAGGAGATCTCACCGAGGGGCTTCTCGAAGATAGGCTCGCACACGGCGCGGATGGCCGCCTCGAAGCTGCTCACCGGCGTATCGCGCCGCACCCAGCCGCTCTGCACATGCAGCTCGGCGACCATGCGGTAGTCGCGGCGGAACATGGCCAGCAGGTTGCGCGCCAGGTAGTACTGATCCTCCCGCGACAGGCTGCCGACGATGGCGGTGTCTATCGCGATGTACTGGGGCCGCTCGGGATGCTTGCGCGACACGAAGATATTGCCGGGGTGCATGTCGGCGTGGAAGAAATTGTGCTCGAACACCTGCTTGAAGAAGATCTCCACGCCGCGCTCGGCCAGCAGCTTCATGTCGGTGCCCTGGGCCCGCAGCTGGCGCACGTCGGTGACCGGAATGCCGTCGATGCGCTCCAGCACCAGCACATTCGCGCGCGTGTAGTCCCAGTAGACCTCGGGCACATACAGCAGCGGCGAGCCGGCGAAATTGCGCTTCAGCTGGGTGCCGTTGGCGGCCTCGCGCACCAGGTCCAGTTCCCCCTCGATGGTGTGGCGGTAGTCCTCCACCACCTCCACCGGGCGCAGGCGGCGGCCGTCCGGTACCCAGCGCTCCACCCAGCGCGCGAGCATATTCAGCAGGCGCAGATCCTGCGCGATCACCCGGTCGATCCCCGGGCGCAGCACCTTGACCACCACCGACTCGCCGGAGTGCAGCCTGGCGCCGTGCACCTGGGCCACGGACGCGGACGCCAGTGGCGCCTTTTCGAATTCGGCGAACAGCGCCTCGACACTGTCCCCCAGCGCCTCTTCGATCAGCGCGATACAGTGTTCACTGGGGAAGGGCGGCACCCGGTCCTGCAGCCGGTCCAGCTCCTCGACGATATCCGGCGGCAGCAGGTCCGGGCGTGTGGACAGCAGCTGGCCGAACTTGACGAAAATCGGCCCCAGTTCCTCGAGCGCGCGGCGCAGCCGCTCGCCGCGGGCCAGTTTCGACTTCGGCAGCAGCTTCAGCGGGCTCATCAGGCCGCGCAGCCACAGGGGCCGGCGCGACAGCGGCAGCAGCTGGTCCAGGCGGTAGCGCAGTACGACCCGCGCTATGGTGAAGCTTCGCGAGATCGGCAAGGTTACTGCGCCTCCCGCCGGGAGAAACCGTTTCCGGATGGGCGCAGCCGCTCTTTCAACAGATTGATCCGCGCCTCCAGGCGCTCGGTGGCCAGTGACAGATCCTGCAGATCCTCGACGAAGGCCTCGAACTGCGCCTGCGGCGGCGTCAGGCGCCACTCCTCACTGACCGCCTCGGCGGCCGCAACCGGCGCGCGGCTCAAATTGTCGCGCAGCCAGCGGCTCGCGGAGCGCAGCGTCTCGCCGACCGCATGCGCCGGCACATCGCCGACCAGCTTCGCCAGCGGCGCCTCCCAGTCGATATCCAGGTCGCGCAGTATCGACTGCAGCTCCGCCAACAGCGCGCTGGAGCCGCCGACGCTGACGCCCACACCGGCCGGCGTCGCGGCCGGATCGCGCAGCAGGCGCAGGAAGGCGATGGCGGAACCGGACAGGCGCGTCGCGATCTCGCCCTCCCAGTGCTGGCGCACGCGCACCTGCTCGCCCTCGATACACAACAGCAGGTGCATGCGCGGCGCGGTCAGGTCCAGTTCCAGCACGCTGCCGTCGAGTTTTTCGAGGCGCGCGCGGGTACCCGGGTCGTATTTCAACGCGGTGTTGATCGCGGTTTCCAGGGCGGCGTCGAAGCCGATGCGAAATGTCGGGTCGGTCATCTATTTGTTCTGGCTCTTCCGAAACGCCGGTGCGAAGGCGTCGATGCCGGTAGCTGTGCGCGAGACTGTCGACGGAGGGGCCGAAGGCGCCGCGAAAACATGCAGCGGCTGGACCCCGGCCGACAAGCCTCCAGGGATGGATTCACGGCGTGTCTCGCGCACAGCTACCGGTAGCGGCGCCGCCACGAAACTCCGCCCCACTATTAAGGCTTGATGCCCTTGTGCAGTGCCACTATGCCGCCGGTCATATTGTGGTACTCGCAGTCCACAAAGCCGGCGTCGCCCATCATCTGCTTCAGGGTCTCCTGGTCCGGGTGCATACGGATGCTCTCCGCCAGATAGCGGTAGCTGTCGGCGTCGTTGGCCACCAGCTTGCCCATAAACGGCAGCAGGCGGAAGGAGTACTGATCGTAAACCTTCTCCAGCAGCTTCGACTGCGGCTTGGAGAACTCCAGCACCAGCAGGCGGCCGCCGGGCTTCAGCACCCGCAGCATCGAGCGCAGCGCCAGGTCCTTGTCGGTGACATTGCGCAGGCCGAAGGCGATGGTGATGCAGTCGAAGGTATCGTCGGGGAAGGGCAGGTACTGGGCGTCCGCCTGCACCGGCACCACATTGCCGGCAATGCCGCGGTCCAGCAGCCGGTCGCGCCCCACCTTCAGCATAGACTCGTTGATATCCGCCAGCACCACGGTGCCCCGGCTGCCGACGATGCGCGAGAAGCGCGCGGTCAGGTCGCCGGTGCCGCCGGCGATATCCAGGATCGTCTGCCCCGGGCGCGCTCCGGACAGCTCTATCGTGAAGCGCTTCCACAGGCGGTGAATGCCCCCGGACATCAGGTCGTTCATCACGTCGTAGCGCGCCGCGACCGAGTGGAAAACCTCCGCCACGCGCCCCGCCTTCTCTTCCACCGGTACCTCTTGGTAACCGAAGTGGGTGGTCTTGCGTTCCTTCATGCTGTGCCCGCCGGGCCCCTGTGCGGCCCCGTTTAGTCAAATTTGAGGGCCGGTATTGTACATCGACCCGCCCCCGCCGGCACCGCCGCTCACTAAAATTGGCAGGAAGAACCGAGGAGTGGCCATGGCCTACCGGCTGAGCGACAAGAAACCCCTGGCGGAAACCCTGCGCGACACAGCGCGCGGGGAAGTCGCCGCCGCGCTGGCGGAGCTGGAGCAGTTGCCCGAAGAGGAGGCGGTGCACCAGCTGCGCAAGCACTGCAAGAAACAGCGCGCGCTGCTGCGCCTGGTGCGCACCGAGATCGGCGACCTCTACCGCTACGAGAACGCCCACTACCGCACCCTGGCCAACAGCCTCGCCGGCAGCCGCGACGCCGTGTCGATGCGCGATGCACTGCTGGCACTGGCGCCCGCCGGCGGCTATCCACAGGTGCAACAATTCCTCGAGGCGCGCGCCCACGGCCACCGGGCTCCGGGCGCACTGCAGGATACCCGGGCGCTGCTGATACAGGGCGGCGAGCGCATCGACGACTGGCCGCTGGCGCAGCTGAAATGGAAGCAGGCGCGCAAGGGCTACAAAAGCTACTACCGGCGGGCCTTCAGGGCGATGAACGAGGCCCTCGCCGGTGACGATCCGGCCAGCTTTCACGAATTCCGCAAACGGGTGAAGGACCACTGGTACCACAGCCGCCTGCTGGCGAAAAAACACCCGGAGACCGCCAAACCCCGCTGCAGGCCGCTGAAGGAGCTCGCACAGGCCCTCGGCGACTGGCGCGACCTGCGCCTGCTGTGCCGCCTGCTCGGCCAGTACAGCGAGGCGTTTTCCGGTGAACTGATTCCGCTGCTGGACGACGCCGGGCGGCGTCTGCAGGAACTGCATCGGGATATCGAGAAACTGGGCGGCAGGCTCTTCCCGGGCAAAAAGTTTGAAGTCCCCGACTGATCAAAGGTGAAACATGATTCCACGGAGAATGGTATTTGCCGGCTCCAGCTCGGTGCACGGGCGCGGAGACAGCGAGCTCGGCGGGTTTGTGCATCGGTTTCGGCTTTGGCATGAATCCTGTGGCCCCAAGAATTTTGTCTATGAGCTCGGTGTGTTTGGCGAGTCCACAGAGTCCCTGATCGCCAGGTTGGCTGCCGAGGCATCCGTTCGCAGGCCGCACCTGATCGCGCTGTATCCCGGGTTCAACGACATCCGCCGAGACGGCGGCGTGAATTCTGAGAGGATAACGTCGCCGGACAGGTTCAGGTCGTCCATGGCATCACTGATTTCCGAAGCGGAATCCGTCGCCCCGGTAATGATGATGACAGGCTTTCCGTTTGACGAGACGCGGACAACGCCTTACCCGGGGTCCGATGCGTTCTACCTGAAAGAGGATGCCGAGCAATTCACCCAAATAGTGCGCGCGGTGTGCAGCGACAACAGCGTGCCGCTGCTCGACTATTTCTCCCTGTGGTCCGCCATGGATTGGCAGGACCTGCTGGCCGAAGATGGGCTACACGCGAATCCCGCCGGGCACCAGCTGTTATTCGAACAGCTACGCGACTTCATTGTCAGCCACTACAGTTGAGTGGCTGATGTGAAATACCGACAGGCGCACGGTGTGCGGATGCATCGCGATACATAGGAGAGAGCAGCCAGTGCCCCACCTGTTGGCCGGGGAATTGCGGTCAAGCCGTCGGCGAGCGGGATAGCCGTAGGCGGATGGCCTCCACGCGAACCATCCCGCCTCCCCGGCTAAAGTGCCACATGCGCCGCCCAATCTTTGGCATAATCGTCCTCCCGATACAAAACGACAGGGAGTTGCGCCGATGCTGGAATGGCTGAACGCACATATCGCCTATTGGCACTGGCTGGTACTCGGCCTGCTGCTGGTCACCGCAGAAATCTTCGTTTCCGGCTTCGTCCTCTTCTGGTTCGGCCTCGCCGCGCTGCTGATGGGTGTGCTGACCCTGGCGGTGGACATACCCTTCACGCTGCAACTGATCCTGTGGGCCGCCGCTTCAGTCGCGTTCGTCGTGATCTGGGTCAAGAGCATCAAACCCCGCTGGAAAGACCGCAGCCTATCCGGCATGGGGGCCGAGGCGCTGAAAGGACAGGTGGGGCTGGTGCTCGAATCCAACGCCGGCCGCAGCCGCGGCAGACTCAAGTTCCCGGCGCCGATTCTCGGCGAGGAGGAGTGGCTGTTTATCTGCACCGAGGAAGTGGCCATCGGCGACCGGGTCAAGGTGACGGATATCTCCGGCAACTCGCTGATCGTCACCCGCATCTGAGAGAGCCAACAGATCGCCATTCCGGCATGCGCCGGAGTGGCGGGCCCGCGCAATTCAAGATTCTCAAATTTTAATTTCAATCCAGCTCTAGCGAGCTTTTATCCGAGAGGGAACAGTAGTGGAAGGTTTATATGTAGTTCTGGCACTGGTCGCGCTAGTGGTTATCACCATCGCCAAGGGTGTGCGCATAGTGCCGCAGGGTTCCAAGCATATAGTGCAGCGCCTGGGCAAATACCACAAAACTCTGTCGCCGGGCATGAATGTGGTCATCCCCTATATCGACCAGATCCCGTACAAAGTTACCACCAAGGACATAGTGCTGGATATTCCCTCCCAGGAAGTCATCACCCAGGACAACGCCACCATCATTGCCAATGCCGTGGCCTATATCAATATCGTCTCGCCGGAAAAGGCCGTCTACGGTGTCGAGGACTACCAAATCGCGATCCAGAACCTGGTGCAGACGGCGCTGCGCTCCATCGTCGGCGAGATGTCGCTCGACTCGGCGCTGTCCTCCCGCGAACTGATCAAGGCCAAACTGAAGGAGGGTATCTCCGACGATATCGCCGACTGGGGTATCAACCTGAAGACCGTCGAGATCCAGGATATCAACCCGTCCCCGACCATGCAGAAGGCGATGGAAGAACAGGCCGCCGCCGAACGCCAGCGCCGCGCCACAGTGACCCGCGCCGAGGGCGAGAAGCAGGCCGCGATCCTCGAAGCCGACGGCCGCCTGGAGGCCTCCAAGCGCGACGCCAAGGCCCAGGTAGTACTGGCCGACGCCAGCCGCGAGGCCATCGAGCGCGTCTCCTCCGCGATCGGCGACAAGGAAATGCCGGTCATGTACCTGCTGGGCGAGCGTTATATCGGCGCGCTGTCGGAACTGTCCCAATCCGATAATGCCAAGAATGTGATTTTGCCGGCGGATTTGCCGCAGGCGGTGAAGGGGCTACTGAATCGGTAGGCCGTATAACAAAGCCCAAGGGCTGACACGGTATGACTCGGCCTGCAAGAGATCGTTATGAAGCAACTTGGTGAGCGTCGACACCAATACTAAACATAGATCCACAATTACACCATATGATGGGTGCTCCATTTCTTTGGACACCCATCCCAAATAGGAAACAGCCACTTCAGGAATCGAAAAAAGGAATTAAAGATGGGTGCATCGAACAAGATTACGCCTTCTAGTCCTAGGCTAGCATCACTATTGTCAGATGTTGACCGTGGCAATATAAAAATACCAGTATTCCAACGGCAATATATATGGAGCGACGAGCAGATAATTAGCTTGCTGGACTCAATATATCGCGGATACCCCGTAGGGTCACTCTTGATGTGGTCAACTAAAGAAGAGCTAAAACATGAACGTAATGTTGGAGGATTCAAATTACCAGAAACTCCGGAGGACTATCCCGTTAACTATATTCTTGATGGCCAGCAACGACTTACGACTCTTTATGGCGTTTTTCATTCTGACAAGAATACATCAGATGCCGCTTTAGCAGATCGCTTCAATATTTGCTACATACCTGATGACGATGTCTTCGTCCATCACTCTGCTGCTGGCGGAAAAAATAAAATACACTTGAACACAATTCTTGACACAACAAAACTCCTAGTAGAACTGCCAAAATTCAACGATGAACAAAAACAGAAAATTGCTAAAGTAACCGAATCATTTAAGGACTATGAATTTCCTGTGGTTACAATCAGAGAAAGAAGCAACAAGGAAGTGTGCAGCATTTTCCAGAGAATTAATTCATCTGGAACGCCATTGAGTAATATTGAGCTGTTGACAGCATGGACTTGGTCAGATCAATTTGATCTTCGCCGAGAAATAGACGAACTATTAGATACCTTGTCTGATAAAGGGTATGAACAAATAGATCAGACACTTTTAATGAGGATGCTAGCTTCCCTAACCTGCGACTCAATAGATTCTGATGATCTTGTTGACGTAGATCCAGATGTCTTAGTTGAGGGCATGGGGTCGCTAAAAAAAGCTATTATGTCTGCAGTAGACTTCCTTGAAGGGCAGCTCAAGATAAAGAATGTTATTTTTCTACCCTTTCCGATCATGCTTATACCGATTGTAAAGTTCTACTCAATCATATCTCACCCCAATGCGGGACAGCTTACACAACTTAGAAAATGGTTTTGGCAGTGTGCGTTTACTCTCAGATATAAAGCAGGCACTAATCGCTTAGTATTAGAAGACCTAGATAGAGTAAAAAAAATAGCCGATGGTGAAAAACCATTCGACGCGAACGTAGTGACGGTTAAGAATGACTTATTTAATGGTACATGGAGAATAAATTCAACTGCCGCAAAAGCAGCCTTATGTCTAATGGCTCAGCTACGCCCACGCTCTTTCTTAACAGGTTCAGAAGTAGATTTAGGAACTGTTCTATCTGCCTATAATGCCAGACAGTTTCATCATATATATCCGAAAGCATTTCTGGCATCCAAAGGCGTTTCATTTCACGAAGCCAATGTAATATCTAACATATGTTTTCTAGCAGCCTCTGAAAACAAAAAAATAAGCGACAAAGACCCAGCCGACTATTTCAAAGAGATTCCATATGACCATAAATCTGCAATTTTTGACGCGGCCCTCATACCTGACGAGGCACGTGATGGAAACTTAGAATTCGATGACTTTATTCGCTTGAGAACCGAAGCTCTAAAAGAAAAAGCGAACAGATTAATAGCAACTGGATACCTGTAAGGGTAAAGTCTGGGAAACCCAGGCGTCAGAGCAACATATTGGTGTCCACCCCCAATGACCAGCACGACAATATGTTACTCTGGCCCCACTTATTCCAACTGCAGCCTGGAAGATTACCGCCGATCCAGTTTGTTCGGGCTTGAGATTAAAAATCGTAGACGAACACTTCGATCCCTTTGGAAACTAGGCACTCCTTGATGATGGGCTCTATTTCCTCCCATGTACCGCCCGCAAGCCCGCAGCCGATTCTCGGCATATGAACAGAAGCCATTTTCGACAGCGCAAAATCGGCAACTTTAGCGAGTCCGTCGCGAACGGCGCCATAACGGATGGGCGCTGGAGCAGTTTTATTTTTCGGCGAGCGAATTCCATGCTGACCGATGATATTCGCTACTGTAATCGTCTTACTGACTTCAACGAACTGGACTTCTCCAAGGCCCGGCTTCGTTTGCCTATCAAACCAGGCTTTATACTGCCGTTCTGGCTCTTTCCATTTCTTACTGATAGCAAGAACAAAACCACGCCCCCATTTTCCAATGTCATTACACACATGGGCAATTACTGCATTACCATCAGTCTGAGGGGCGGTTGCATCACCTTTAACGTAATGTATGCTCACTTAGCAGTGGCTTCCTTCCATTTTTCTTCAAACTGTTGCTGCGTGATAGTTCGTATATCGAATTCAGGCTGTTTTGCTATTTCCGCTACTGATGGAACAGCTGCAATTCCAAGCTTGGTGGTTTTAGACGACGATTTTTCAGAAGCAAACCCCAATGACCCATCTTTAAAAACCTCTACCTTACGAGTTTCGAAACGGTCATTGTTGAGCTCGCTGTAAAACTCAACGGGACTGTCTGCTGGGCTGTTGTGCCACTTCGAGTAAATGTAGGAAGGCATGGCGTGACCTCTCTTAATTCCTGCCGTGACCTGTAAGTCTCTCAGTTATGTCCAAGGGTTTTGAATTGGGGACAAGATGAACGTGTTTCCTACCACATATCACACTCAATCCCTTGACGTTTATATTTATGTGGTGAGTAAAGCGATGCCCTGCCCAAGGGATATTAAAGAATATCATTGACAACTGACCCGGGCGTTTAGATCCGGGAACAATATCGCTCAAATACTGACCGTCGCCAAAGCGGGCGTCTTTGGGGTTGTTCGCCTTCAACGACGGGCGGATAGACATGCTTTCCAGAATACCTGTGTATCCGGCCTCATTAGTGTAATGGTACAGAATCCGATCCACTTGAAACTCCTTTTATCTATGTAGCCGTCCAAATGGGATACCTACGGCACCGGAAGAGATTGTGCCAGCTTAATTCAGTAGTTCACAAGAACCAATGTGGCGTGAAAGTCCACAAGACATTGGGCATGGAGCCGGTCATGGGATCACACCCAAAAGTCGGCGGCTTCTCATGTCGATTCGGCATGGCTCTTCTCCCATGCGGAATAGAACAATTCCTTTAGCTCGTCGACCATTTCACTCATAGCCCAACCGTAGCGTTGAAGCTGCCACACATCGGCGGATGTAAACTCTACCCTGGACATTATCTGTACCACACCGGACAGCATCTCCAGCCGGTGACAGATGGCTTCTTGCAATACATCAACAGGTAACCCTGGTCGAAGCTGGAATATGGGTCGGCCTTTATCTGCCCGCTCACCTAACATCCTCGAATCGATGGCTGCCCCATTATACTTATCCATAACCCAAATCTCCTTGATGAGCCCCGTTCACATGTGAACATGCAGGCGTGTTCACATGTGAACTATGAATTTATCAGAAAAATTGGCCAGAAACCTGAGAGCCCGTCGAGGCCAGCAAACGCAGGATGCATTCGCCCGCAAACTAGGTATTAGCAGGGCCACTCTGACGCGCCTGGAAAGCGCCTCCCAAAATACCACCCTCAAGACGTTGGATCAGATCACGAAAAGTCTACGCTGCGACGTGGGCGACTTGTTCAAATAAGCAGAACGATGAATGCCTACAAATTGGAATTTGACGCTAACCGGTTCCGAGGAATTGGGCCATTAAATCCCTCCGATCTGGATTCGGATTTACTTTGGTTGAATCGTGAGAGCAAGGCTAAATCCTGGTATCCGCCTGAACTGGCTTACTCAATACCGGAAAGCTCTAAGGACTCTATTGCCGATGTCAGCTGGTTAGGGCCGGGTTTTTTCACATTTAGTCAGAGGGCCATTGAAGCTCTGGGCGGATTGCTGGAGGCTGCGGGGGAGCTTCTGCCTATTGAGGTGGAAGGGGATAAATTAATGGCTTTTAATCCCCTTAGTGTCCAGGACTGCCTGGATGTGTCGACTTCTCAATACAACATCCGTCGCAATGGCAATATAGGTCGCCTGCTTAAGCCGTCGATAGATCTTTCCAGGATTGGCGAAAAAGTCTGTTCCAAACACCTGAAACCCAACGAAACATGCTGTTTTCAACCAATGAGTTTAAACAGGCGTACGAGGGAGCTGGATTGACAGGTCTAATTTTTATCGAATGTACCAAGCCGGACTAGTGGCAGCCTGCTGCCGCACCTTCGTCCTCGGTTTAAACGACTCCCGGGAAGACAATAACAGTCACACCACCCAGACTATCCGATTGTGCAGCTCAGCACAGATAAGGCGAGGATTCTGTTGCGAATTTCATCGTTGATACAGGGGCCGGTCATGGCCCCGCTGCACGACTGCACCGCATACCACAGCACGCATAAATACCCGTAGATCACCCGCCAGCGATCGAGCCGCTGCCAGTCGATCTGTACCGTCGGGCGTTGCAGATACTCCGCGAGTAACAACTGCTTTTGCCGCTTTTCCAACCCGAACTCTTCGACAATCACCGCCAGTTCATAGAAGGGATCGCCCATGGCGGCGTACTCCCAGTCTATCGTGTACAGCTTGCCGTCTTTCGCGGTGATCAAATTCGTCGCCAGCAAGTCGTTGTGACAGAGACAGACACCGCTGTTCAGCGATTTGGCGGCGGCGATATGCCGCCGGACTTTCTGCTCGAGTGCGCACAAGGGAGAATAGAAATCCGCGCGCTCGTCGATCGAGCGCCAGTAACTGGCGGCCTTGGCTTCAATTTCCAGCTGGGCATCGATGGCCGGCAGCGCGTGAATACGCCGGACCAATCGGGCGAGTTGCCGCAATTTATCAGCGCCGGTCGCCCGCCAGGGCTCGCCGTCGATATAGCGGGTGACCAGATATCGGTGCTTCGGATCGCAGTGGATCAGCGGCGCACAGAGGCCGGCGCGATCTGCGTGGAGGAGCGCCTGGTGTTCGGCGGTGCGGTCTAGATCCAGCGCAGCGCTGATCGCGGAGTTCTTGCGCAGTACCAGCAGGTCTTTGCCGGCGGCAATCAGAAAACTCCGGTTGGTCAGTCCGCCGCTCAGTGACCCGATCACCGAGGGCTCGGTGGCGCTCCAGCGCTGCCAGTCGGGCGGGATAATGTCGGCAGCGGTGGCGCTCATGCGGGTACCGCTGCGCCTTCACCGGTTGCCGCCTCGCTTTTGTAGATGGCCAACCATTGGAAGAAACCCACAATCACGATAATCACATAGAGCACAAACAGCAGCGCGGTCAGGTAGAGCTCGCGGTCGAGATACAGATAGATGGAGACACCGTCCACCACTATCCAGTAGAGCCAGTTCTCCAGCACCTTGCGCGTGACCATATAGGTGGTGATCACGGCGCCCCAGGTGGTAAAGGAATCCAAATAGGGCAGGGCGGCGTCGGTATTGGTATCCAGCAGATAGCCGAAGACCAGTGTCAGTGCGCCGACGCCCGCAAAAACCATCAGGTGCGTGCGCAGCGGCCAGCGGTGGATTTTCAGGTCCCGCTGTCTGTCGCGGTGGTGCCGCCACTGCCACCAGCCGTAGACGGCCATAGCCAGGTAGAACAGCTGCAGCGCGGACTCCATCAGCAGGCTGACATCCCAGAACAGGAACAGGTAAATCGCGGTGCTGGCGAAGGCGGCATACCAGCAGAGAATATTTTCCCGCATGGCCAGCAGCAGGTAGGCCAGGGCGAGGATGACCGCGATAATTTCCCAGCCCGACATGGCGGCGAGAGACGCAATTACGGCGCCGGCGATATCCTGATTAAACATCGCCTGCTTCCGGGGCCAGGTCGCCGTCGATAAATTTGCACACGAAGATGGCGCGGCCGTGTTTTTCGTAGGATGTACGCATTTCCTGCTTCAGCAGGTCCATCAGCAGGTCGTAGTCGCCAAACACCTGGGTGCTCATCGTATTGGTGATTACGCGCAGATCCGGGTGGCGGTTCAGGCGCTCGATAAAGTCCTGGATGCTGGGGATGTACTCGTCTTTTAGCGGGTACATGCTGATTTCTACCGAGAGTTGCATGGGTGTTGTTCCTCAGAATTCACTGCTCTTCCGATTAAACCGGTGTTTCTCTGTAGGAGCGGCCCATGGCCGCGATCTGGCTTGCGCGTTTGGCCGGATATCGATCGCGGCCATGGGCCGCTCCTACAGGGACTGGTAGCCGCGCAGAGATTCTAGAAGGTGTAGCTGCCGCTGATACCCGCCACGCGCGGCTCGCCGAACTGGTAGTAGGCTTCCGGCGCATAGAAATTTTCCGGGTTGTTGCCGAACTGGTTGCTGAAGTAGAAACCCCGCGTGTAGTAGTCCTCGTCGGTCAGGTTTCTGCCCCAGAGTGCAACCTCCCAGTTTTCACCCAGGTAGGTCAGGCGGGCGTTCAGCAGTTCGTAGGCCTGTGACTTCTCGTCGTGGCTGTTGGAGAAATAGAAGTCGTCCTTGCCCTCCACTTCCAGGCGCAGAATCAGTTCCGGCAGCAGTGAAATTTCCGCGCCGGTGAAGAACTGGTAGTTGGGCGCGTGGGCCAGGTCGCGGCCGTCGAAGTCCACCGGCGCCAGGGCGATACCGTTGTAGTCGTCGCGGGCGTCGACGTGGGCGCTGCTTACGAAATCCTCGAACTCCGCATTCAGCCAGCCGGCGGCGGCGAAGAAGCGCAGGGAGTCGCTGGCGAGGTAATTCAGTTCGACTTCGATGCCCGTCGTCTCGCCGCCGGCGGCGTTGGTCAGGAAGTCGTCGAAGGAGAAATCGTTCGGATCGAACACCGACTGCTTGGCCTGCACATCGCTGCGGTCCTGGTAGAAGGCCGCCAGCTGCGCCTGCAAACGGTTATCGAGCCAGGCGCCCTTGAGGCCCAGTTCGTAGTTGAGCAGCTGCTCTGTGTCGAATTCGAACTGGTCGCTGCCGATATTCGGGTTTGTCGCCGAGGCCGCGATAATACTGCCGTTGACGCCGCCGGCCTTGTAGCCGCGGGAGACGCTGGCGTAGATCAGGGTGTTGTCGCCGGGCCTGTATTCCAGCGAGACGTTGCCGCCCCAGAGGTCTTCTTTTTTGCTGGAATCCACCGCGAGGGAGTCGGCGTAGTCGGCATCGCGCTGCTCAAACCTGAGGCCGGTAACCAGGGCGAAACGCTCGCCCAGTTGCGTGCGCAGCTGGCCGTAGACGGCGGCATTCTGCGTATCGAACTCGCTGGTAAAGCTCCGGTTGCGCTCGAGGCGCTCGCTCTCATCGCGGAAGTAGACGCCGGCGACCCAGCTGCCGCGGCCGTTGAACAGGGCGGAGGCGTCGGTCGACAGGATACGCAGGTCGGCACTCAGGTTGTCCCTGTCGCGCAGGTAGTTGTCGGTGGAGCTGTATTCCCACGGGTGGAAGCCGACATAGGTCCAGTCCTCGTCGTAGCCGTACTCGGTATCCGAGCGGGCGGCACTCAGGGTGGCCTCCAGAGTGAACAGCTCGCTGCCGCTCCACTGCCCCTTCACCGAGCCGGCCAGGGTCTCCTGCCGGTCGTGGCCGGGCTGGTCGGACAGTGTCTCGCGGGTATTGTAGAGGGAGAAGGCATCGTAGCCGTTGTCGGCGTCGAGATAGAAGGCGGTGAAGTCCAGCTGCAGGTCTTCGCCGGCGCTGTAGCGCAGCTTGGCCCGTGCGACCGACTCGTCGATATTGTTGGTGTCGCTGCGGTTGAGAAATTGGTTTTCAATAAAGCCGTCGGACTGCTGCTTGCGCGCGGCGAGGCGGTAGCTGAGCTTTTCGGTCAGGGCGCCGCTGCCGACCGCGGACAGGGTGCGGCCATTGTATTGCGCCGCCTCGGCGGACACCCTGGCCATGGGTTCGGCGCTGGGCGCGGCGCTGCTCATGCTGATCAGGCCGGCCAGGGCGTTGGCGCCGTAGAGGGTACCCTGGGGGCCGCGCAGTATTTCCACCTGCTCGATATCCAGGGTGCTGGCGGCCAGGCCCAGGCCGGTGAAGTCGATACCGTCGATCAGCAGGCCCACCGACGGATTGACCGGGTCGATAAACTGGCTGCGCTCGCCGATACCGCGGATCTGCACGAAGCGGCCGCGGGACGCGCCGGCGGCGAAGTTGACGTTGGGAGCCATGCCCAGCAGCTGTTCCAGGTTGCCGGCGCCGCGGGCGCCGATGGCCTCCCGGTCCAGCACGCTGACACTGCCGGGGAGATCGAGCTGCTCTATCGCGCGCAGCTGGCTGGTGACTACGACCTCTTCCAGGCCGGCGTTCTGTTGCGCGGCCGCGGCCGCAGACAGGCAGAGGCCGATTGACCAGGCGATCGGATGTAGTTTCGCTGGATGATTCATGGTTCTCTCTCGCAGGAAATCGAAGTGAAAGAGACCCGGGTGCGACGGAGGAGAGCTGTTTAGGGACTACCTATTCCTACGCCGGTATTAACCGGATCAGGTTCAAGGGTTCGCTCGCGGAGCATCTCAGGCCTGGGCCACCCCTTAGGTTTTGCGGGCGGGATAATAGCAGAAGAGTCGAAGGGCGGGCTATTCGGGGATTTTTTGTAGGAGCGGCCGGTGGCCGCGATCGGACTCCGAACGGACACCGATCGCGGCCATGGGCCGCTCCTACAGGGGGGATACCGGCCAATTCCAGCGGTGGGAAACGGCTCAGTCCAGCAGGCCGCCCGCGCGCGCCATCACGTGGAACAGGTAGCTCTGCTCGTTGGTACCGCTGACCAGATGCGCGCCGGGGCCGCGGGCCCAGACACCCACGTCCTCGCCGGCGTGGGACTCGGACGCCAGCGGCACCAGCGCCTCCTGGTGGTAGCCGGGCGCGGTGGTGTCGACGTGGGTCAGATCCACGCGGCCCGCCTTTATATCGTGCTTGTAGCGCTCGTCCGCGTCCGTCTCGTCAGCGAAGTCCGCATAGCCGAAGCCGTTGCCGTAGGTGATAGTGGTGTAGGGCAGGCCGTCTGCGGCCAGACTCGGGGCCGTCTCCGGCTCGCCGCTGCCGTCGTTGGCCACCACCTTGCCGAGAATCGGGTTGCCGCGGGTCGGGTAGCCGGCGATGGTCATCACGTGGCTGTGGTCGGCGGTGACGATTATCAGCGTGTCCTCGGCGCTGGTGTTGTCCATCGCGACCTGTACCGCCCTGGCGAATTCCACCGCGTCGTTCAGTGCGTTGTAGGCGTTGCCGGCGTGGTGGCCGTGGTCTATGCGGCCGGACTCCACCATCAGGAAGTAGCCCTTGTCGTTCTTCTGCAGCAGCTGCAGACCCTTGGCGGTCATCTCGGACAGCGACGGCTCGCCGGCGACGTCGTTGCCGCGGTCCGCCTCGTAGCGCATATGCGACGCGTTGAACAGGCCGAGCAGCTTGTCGGTGGCGGCAACATCCAGCGCGTCGAAGCCGGACTGGTCCTCGATATAGGCGGCGTTGGTCACGCCGTCGCTATAGCGGCTCCGCCACTCTTCCACCAGGTTGCGACCGTCTTCGCGCTTGCCGTTTTTGCCCTCGAGGTCGGTGACGGTGTTGGGCAGGAAGTTGCGGCGGCCGCCGCCGAGCACCAGGTCCACGCCGTCGCCGGCGGCGAGCGCCACCAGCTGCGCGGCGATATCCACGCAGCCGTCCGGCGCCTTGTACTCCCAGCCGCGCTCCGGCACCTTGGCGTAGGTGGCCGCCGGGGTCGCGTGGGTCACACGCGCGGTGCTGATAATGCCGGTGCTCTTGCCCCTGGCCTCCGCCAGTTCCAGCGCCGTGGTCAGCGGCCGCTCGAGACTGGCCGCGCAGTCGCCGCGGGCGACGGTCTCGTCCACGTTGATCACGCCGGCCTTGGTCTTGACGCCGGCCATCAGCGCGGTGGCGGTGCCGGCGGAATCCGGGGTCTGCTGGTTGGTGTTGTAGGTCTTGACCAGGCCGGCGAAGGGCATCTTCTCGAAGCTGAGCTGGTACTCCTCGCCGTCGAGCCCCTGCTGCTGGCCGGCGAGAATGCGCGCGGCGGTGACCGTGGAGATGCCCATGCCGTCGCCGACAAACAGGATGATATTTTTCGCCGCGCCGGGGGTGTTGTCGATTTTCCGTTCGCGCGCCGCCTCGACGGCCTGCTGGCCGTCTTTGAACCAGCTGCTGTCGCGCTGCGCCTCGGACAGACCCAGTGCTTTCGGCTGCGGTTGCGGCAGCACCGCGACTTCGTCGGAGCCGGAATTGTCGTCGCTGCAGCCGGCGGCCAGCAGGGCGACGGAGAAGGCCAGGGCCAGTTTATTGAATTTGTTCATCGTCAATTACCCCCAAATTATTCCGCGGTCACCGACAGGCCGGTAGCCCCGACCATCAGGTGGAAAACCGCACTCTGTTCCAGCGTGCCCTGCACCAGCTGGCTGCCGGCGCCTGTGGCGTGCAGGCTGATATCCTCACCGGCGTGACTCTCGGAGCCGAGCGGTACCAGTGCCTCCTGGTGAAAGCCCGGCGCCTCGGTGTCCACACCGCTCAGATCCACGCGCCCGCTGTGCGCGGCGAGATCGTAGCGCGCATCCGCGTCCGTCTCGCCGCCCAGGTCGGCAAAACCCAGGCCGTTGGCGTAGGAGAGCGTCGTATAGGGCAGGCCGTCTGCGGCCGCGGCGACCTCCGCCTTGGGCGCGCCGCTGCCGTCGTTGGTGACCATCTTGCCGAGAATCGGGTTGCCGCGGGTCGGATAGCCGGCGATGGTCATCACGTGGCTGTGGTCCGCGGTCACCAGGATCAGGGTCTCGTCCAGATCCACGTTTTGCAGCGCGGTCTCGACCGCGGCGGCGAAGGCGATGGTATCGTGCAGCGCGTTGTAGGCGTTGCCGGCGTGGTGGCCGTGGTCGATGCGGCCGGACTCCACCATCAGGAAATAGCCGTCGTCGTTTTTCTGCAACATCTCGATCGCCGCCGCGGTCATCTCGGCGATGCTCGGCTCGTCGGCGCCCTTGGCGACGCGGTCCGCATCGTAACTCATATGGCTGCTGGTGAAGAGGCCCAGCAGCTTGTCGGTTGCGGAAGTATCCAGCGCGGCCAGCTCAGAGCCGCTCTGCAGATACTGCGCCCGCTGCTCGCCGTCGTAGCGGGCCAGCCACTCGGCGGTCAGGTCGCGGCCGTCGGTGCGCTTGCCGCCGTCATCGGCGGGGATGAAGTTGCGGCGGCCGCCGCCGAGTATCACGTCTATGCCGTCGCCGACTTCCAGTTCCACCAGCTGCGCGGCGATGTCCGCACAATCGCCTTCCGCTTCGTATTCCCAGTTGCGCTCCGGGCTGCGCGCATAGGTGGCCGCCGGAGTCGCGTGGGTGATGCGCGCGGTGGAGACGATACCGGTGGATTTGCCGCGGCTCTCCATCAGCTCGAGGAAGGTGTTCAGTTCCCTGCCCCTGCTGCCGGCGCAGTCGGCGCGCAGCGCGTCGCCGTCGATATTGATCACGCCGGCTCTGGTTTTCACGCCGGTCATCATCGCGGTCATGGTGCCGGCGGAGTCCGGCGTCTGCTGGTTGGTGTTGTAGGTCTTGATCAGGGCACTGTGGGGAAACTCCTCGAACGACAGCGCGTTTTCCTCGCCGCTCTCGCCGCGCAGCTGGCCCTCGAGAATGCGCGCCGCGGTCAGGGTGGAAACCCCCATGCCGTCGCCGACGAACAGGATCACGTTTTTCGCACGCTTCAGTTCCCTCGGCGTTTCCGCTCTGGCTTCGATGCGGGTCTCTCCGTCGGTGAACCAGGGGCTGTTGCGCTGGTAATCCGGCAGCTCGGCAGCCAGCGCTGCGGGCATCAGTGGAATAAAACAGCAGGCGCCGAGCGCGCGGGCAAGTCGTTTTGCCATGGTGGGTCTCCGGTACTCAATTGTCTGGCGCGCATTAGAGTCCGGAAATATGACGGGGGCGTTACGGTGCGATTAATTTATTGGATCGGGTGTGGAGTCTGTTGCGGGGTCGCGGCGCTTTTCAGCCGATAATTTTCACCGCACTCTCGTCCGGGTCGCGTCCCTTGCCCGCGGCCGCGAGGCGCTGCAAATAATTTTCCCAGTTGGCCGCCTGATTCTGCCCCAGTTCGCGCAGGTATTCCCAGGTGTAGATGCCGCTGTCGTGGCCGTCATCGAAATTTATTTTCAGGGCGTAACGGCCAGCGGTTTCGACACTGTCGATGCCGACGTGCAGCTTGCCGCTGACCAGAACCGGCTCGCTCGCGCCGTGGCCGCGCACTTCGGCGCTGGGGGAGAAGACGCGCAGATATTCCGCCGGCAGCGTGTATTCGGCGTCTTCGAACGCTATCTGCAGGGTTTTCTGCGCGCGGTTGAGTCGGATTTTTTTCGGTTTCATTGATACCCCCTCTCCCAACCACCCTCCCGAAAACGGGAGAGTGAAGCTTTAGGGAACCTCTGATTAATTCGCTCCCCGGCTTTGTATAGAAGCTGTTTCATAACTACTGCGCGGGCGCCTAGCGGCGTCCGGCGGTGCTCGGCATCCTCATGTACTACTTGTACACTGCGGTGCCTCCGCTCCGGCGGCCACCACCAGCCACCCGCTCGCCACGTTATGAAACAGCTTTTAGACTCCTCAACCGGATGAAAAGCTCAATTGATGGAACGGACATTTCGAAACCGTCGGATACAGGGACGTACTCGTGCGTTTCCGAAATGTCCGTTCCATTGCTTGAGCGCCCCTGAACCAATTACAGCGCTCATGCGAATTAATCAGAGCTTCCTTAGAGAATAAAACGGGACAGGTCTTCGTTCTGGCTCAACTCGCCCAGGTGGTCGTCCACATAGGCGGCGTCGATGGTGACCGACTTGTTGCGGTCCGCGTCGAAGGAGACCTCCTCCAGCAGCCGTTCGAGCACCGTGTGCAGGCGGCGCGCGCCGATATTTTCGGTGCGTTCGTTCACTTCGTAGGCCACCTCGGCGATGCGGCGGATACCGTCCTCGGTGAATTCCAGCTGCGTGCCCTCGGTGGCCATCAGCGCCTTCTGCTGTTCGGTCAGCGACGCCTTGGGCTCGGTCAGGATGCGCTGGAAGTCCTCGGAGGTCAACGAGCTCAGTTCGACGCGGATCGGCAGGCGGCCCTGCAGTTCCGGAATCAGATCCGACGGCTTGGACAGGTGGAAGGCACCGGAGGCGATAAACAGTATGTGATCGGTCTTGATCATGCCGTACTTGGTGGTGACGGTGCAGCCTTCGATCAGCGGCAGCAGGTCGCGCTGCACGCCCTCGCGGGACACGTCCGCGCCGCCGCTCTCCTGGCGCTTGGCGATCTTGTCGATCTCGTCGAGAAACACTATGCCGTTCTGCTCGGCGGATTGTATCGCGCGCGCCTTGACCTCCTCGTCGTTGACCAGCTTGGCCGCCTCTTCGTCGGCGAGCTGTTTCAACGCCTGCTTGACCGTGAGCTTGCGCTTTTTGGTCTTGCCCTGGGCCATATTGGAGAAGATGCCCTGCAGCTGGCTGGTCATTTCCTCCATGCCGGGGGGCGCCATGATTTCCACCCCCACCGGCGCGGCGGACACTTCGATTTCAATTTCCTTGTCGTCCAGCTGGCCTTCGCGCAGTTTCTTGCGGAACAGCTGGCGGGTACTGGAGTCCCTGTCGCCGGGTTCGGCGGCGCGCGCCGGCGGCAGCAGGGCGTCGAGGATGCGCTCTTCGGCGGCGTCCAGCGCGCGCTGCTGCACGCCGGACTTGGCCTTCTCGCGCTCGAGCTTGACCGCCGTCTCCACCAGGTCGCGCACTATGGATTCGACGTCGCGGCCCACATAGCCCACTTCGGTGAACTTGGTGGCTTCGACCTTGATAAAGGGCGCACCGGCGAGACTGGCGAGACGTCGGGCGATTTCGGTCTTGCCGACGCCGGTGGGGCCGATCATCAGAATGTTTTTCGGGGTGATTTCCGCGCGCAGTTCCTCGCTCACCTGCATGCGCCGCCAGCGGTTGCGCAACGCAATGGCCACGGCGCGCTTGGCGTCGTGCTGGCCGACGATATGGCGGTCGAGTTCGTGGACGATTTCTCGGGGGGTCATTTGCGATTGGGTCATGGAAATTCTCACTACCTAGTGGCACTCGCGGGCCATGGATGGCCTGCGCGCAAATCGCAAGATTTGCGGGAGTCGGGGCGGACATGCGCCGACCCGGCGTTTTCTGTTGAATGCAGGATGCATTCAACAGAACTTAAAAGTTCAGCTCTTCGATGGTGTGATTCTGGTTGGTGTAGACACAGATATCGCCGGCGATCTTCAATCCCTGCTCGACGATGGAGCGCGCGTCCATGTCGGTGTTGTCGAGCAGCGCGCGCGCCGCGGACTGGGCGAAGGGGCCGCCGGAGCCGATCGCGATCAGGTCGTCCTCCGGCTGTATCACGTCGCCGTTACCGGTGATGATCAGGCTGGCGGTGGCGTCGGCCACGGCCAGCAGCGCCTCCAGGCGGCGCAGGGCGCGGTCGGTGCGCCAGTCCTTGGCCAGCTCCACCGCGGCGCGGGTCAGCTGGCCGCCGTGGGCCTCGAGCTTGGCCTCGAAGCGCTCGAACAGGGTGAAGGCGTCGGCGGTGCCGCCGGCGAATCCGGCCAGCACCTTGTCGTTGTGCAAACGGCGCACCTTGCGCGCGTTGCCCTTCATGATGGTGTTGCCCATGGAGACCTGCCCATCGCCGCCGATCACGACTTTGCCGCCCCTGCGGCAGGAGAGAATGGTGGTTCCGCGATATTGTTCCACTGGGGCCCCCTTGGGTTGTCCGGGTCTTCTGTTGTAGGAGCGGCCCATGGCCGCGATCGATGGTGGCTGGAATCCCAGTCCGATCGCGGCCATGGGCCGCTCCTACAGCAAGAGAGATTCTGTTCTGAATTCAGTAAGTGAGGCCAGCGGGGCGGGATTTCAACAGGGGCGGCTATAATGCGCGCTGCTGTAATCTCGCGGAGAATGTTTTGGCCTCTCTGTCCTCGCGCTACTACACCCTGGTATTCGCCCTGATCATGTCCTGCCTGATGTCGCTGCTGATGTCCGGGGTGATTACCTTTATCAATACCGGGCTAGATGCGGGCTTCCCGCTGCGCTGGCTGCGCGCCTTCGCCGTTGCCTGGGTGGTGGCCTTTCCGCTGGTGTCGCTGATAGCGCCGCTGGCGCACCGGCTGACGCGCAGGCTGGTAAAGACGAGGAGCTAACGGGCCGGGCGCTTTAGGACCAGCGGCATCAGCTTGTGGTCGGCCAGCACCTCGCGCGCCTTGGCGACACGGGAGCGGCTGGTGTAGGGGCCGACCAGCACCCGGTGCCAGGTGCCGCGGCTGTCGCTCGCGGTCTCCACCTTGACGTCCAGGTTGGCCAGGGTGAGCTGGGCGCGCAGGCGCTCCGCCTCCGCCGCCTCGCGGAATGAGGCCGCCTGCAGTATGTAGACCAGCTCCGGCTCCTGCGCCGCCGGTTCGGCGCGGTCGCCGCCGCGCCGCGCCGGCCGCGGGACCTTCGGCGGCGGCACCGCCACTTCGTTTTCCTGCAGCAGGGTGTAAAAATCGAAACGCGGCTGCGCGGGCTTGTCCTCGCGCTGCTGGGCCGCGGGCCGGCGCTCGGCGCCGGCGGCGGGCTTGCCATCCTCCTTGAGGCCGTGCAGGAAGATCATAAACACCACGAATCCGCCGACAAAGTTGCCCAGTACAAACCAGACCCAGGCGGGCTTGCCCGCGGAACTGCTGCGGCGGCGGCTGGCGTTGCGACGGCTCATGGAATTCACTTTCCTTCATTCACTGGGCTGGCGGGGGATTGTAACGCTAATCCGGCCGCTGCGGGCACGGCTAGGGAACCTCTGAATAACTCCATGATGCCTCTGGCTTTCAGAGCGGTTCACAATCAAGGCGCGGCTTCGCAGGAATGTCTAGACCTTTCAAGAAGTCGCAACGCAGAGTGTGAATCGCTCTGAAAGCCCCGCAGAGACATTACGGACTTAATCAGAGGTTCCCTAGGACAGCTCCTGCGCGTCCATATCCACCGCCCAGCGCAAACGCCGGTTCCTGTAGCCCTCGGCCCACTGGCACAGGCGCGCCAGCAGCGGCTGCAACTGGCCGCGCCTTTCCGCGGTGACCTGCACATAGAAGCGGAAGCGGCCGGACTTGCGCTCCAGCAGCGCCGGCACCGGGCCCAGGTAGGCGAGTTCCGGCGACGGCGGCGCCAGGGCCTGCATACAGTCGCGCGCGGCCTGCAGGAATTCCTCCGCCCATCTGGGCTCCTCGCACTCGGCGCGCACCAGCGCCATGGCCCGGTGCGGCGGCAGCTGCGCGATGGCGCGCTCGCGCAACAGCTGGCGCGCGAAGGCGCCGTAGCCCTTTTCGAGCAGCAGTTGCAGCAGCGGGTGTTCCGGGTAGCGGCTCTGCACCAGCACGCGCCCGGGCAGATCGCCGCGGCCGGCGCGACCGGCCACCTGTTCCAGCAGCTGGCCGGTGCGCTCCGGGGCGCGGAAGTCGGCGCTGAACAGGCCGCCGTCGGCGTCCTGGATCACCACCAGCGTCACTTTCGGCAGATGGTGGCCCTTGGCCAGCATCTGGGTGCCGAGCAGCAGGCAGGGCGCGCCGTCGCGCGCGGTGGCCAGCAGCCGGTCCAGGGCCTGTTTGCTGGCGGTGGTGTCGCGGTCGACGCGGATCACCGGGTAATCGGCAAAGCGCCTGGCGAGCAGTTCCTCGCTGCGCTCGGTGCCGCCGCCGAGGGCGCTGAGGGAGCGGCTGTGGCACTGCGGGCAGCTGTCCACCAGCGCTCTGCGGTAGTCGCAGTGGTGGCAGCGCAGCTGGCGCTGGCGCCGGTGCATGGTCAGCTTGCTGGAGCAGTGGGGGCAGTCGGCCAGCCAGCCGCAGTCGTCGCAGGTCAGCGCCGGGGCGAAGCCGCGCCGGTTGACGAACACCAGCGCCTGTTCGCCGCGCGCCAATGTGTCGCCGATATGGCGCAGCACCTGCGGCGCGAAGCCCTCCTCCAGCGTCTGGCCGAGGGTCGGGACTATATGGATCTGCGGCGGACGCGCATTGCCGGCGCGGCTGCGCAGGCGCAGGTGCTGGTAGCGGCCCGAGAGCGCGTTGTGCAGACTCTCGAGGGACGGCGTGGCCGAGCCGAGCAACACCGGCACGCCGGCGTTGCGGCCCAGCACCAGCGCCAGGTCGCGGGCGGAATAGCGCACCCCGTCCTGCTGTTTGAAGGAGCCGTCGTGTTCCTCGTCGACGATCACCGCGCCGAGGCGCGGCAGCGGCGTCAGTATCGCCGAGCGGGTGCCGATGACGATATCCGCAGTGCCCGCGGCCGCGGACAGCCAGGCCTGGGCGCGCTCGCCCTCGGCCAGGCCGGAGTGCAGCGCGGCGATACAGTGATCCGGGAAGCGCGCGGCGATGCGGCGCAGTGTCTGAGGGGTCAGGCCGATCTCCGGCACTAACAACAGCGCCTGGCGACCGCGCTCGAGCACTTGGGCCATCAGGCGCAGGTAGACCTCGGTCTTGCCGCTGCCGGTAGTGCCCTCGAGCAGGGATGCGGAAAACCCGTCGGCGGGTATCGCGTCCAGCACCTGCCGCTGCTCTTCGTTCAGTTCCGGCGGCGCCGCCGCCTCGGCGGCGGGGATCGGGGGCGGGACCGTCGGGCCGGCGCTCCACGCCACCAGGCCGCGCTCGGCCAGCGCACGCGCGGTGGTCGTCGAGTGCCCCTGCGCCTTCAACTGGGTGCGGCTCTGGCGCCCGCGCGCGAGCAGCAGCTGCAGCAGCGCCTGCTGTTTCGGCGCCCTCGCCAGCGCGGACTGCGGCAGCCCCTTGCCCTCGGTGGTCAGCTGCAGCCACTGCTCGGCCCAGTGATCCGCCGGCTTGCCCTTGCGCAGCGCGGCGGGCAGGGCGGCGGCGTAGAGTTCGCCCACCGGCGCCTGATAGTAGTCGGCGGCCCAGTGCAGGAATTCGCGGCTGCGGGCGTCGAACAGCGGCGTGCGATCGATCAGCTCCAGCGCCGGTTTCAGCTGCGCCAGCGGGGACTCGCTGACGATATCCACCAGCACCGCCACCAGCTTGCGCCCGCCGAAGGGCACCCACAGGCGCTGACCCGGCGCCAGCGTGGCCGGATCCACACCCTCCGGGGGCAGGTAGTCGAACAGGCGCCGCAGCGGTACCGGAACCGCCAGCCGCAGTATTGCGCCGTGTGTCTGCGCCTGTTGCACCGCACCTCCGTCTGCATTCGCCAAATCGCGCTAGTGTACTGGCTGGCGCCGCAAGGTACAGCGCGAACAAAATGTGCTTGCAAACTCTGAAATTTAGAGTACTCTGCCCACACTCTATAAATTAGAGCACTCTGAACCAACCAAGGAAACGGGAATATGACCATGACCGATGTAGAGAGACTCAGGGAGAACCTGGATTACGTCAGCGCTGCGGTGCGCGCCAACGATTCACCCGGCGGCATACCGGCCCTCTATTTTCTGTGGGCTGCGCTGATCGCCGTCGGTTTCGCGCTGCCGGATTTCGCGCCGCAGCTGGCGGCGCCCTACTGGCTGCTGGCGGGCGTCGGCGGCGGCCTGTTCAGCTGGTGGCTGGGGGCGCGCAGCGACCGCCGCCGGGGCGTCAACAACACGGCGCTCGGGCGCCGCTACGGGCTGCACTGGATCATCGCCGGTATCGCCTTTGCGCTCTGCTTCCTGCCGATGTTGGCGGGCCGCGTGCCGGCGGAGCTGGGCGCGAGCAACTTCCTGCTGGTGGCGGGCCTCAGCTACGGCCTCGCGGGCGTGCACCTGGAGCGGCCGCTGCTGTACAGCGGGCTGCTGATGCTGGCCGCCTACGGCGTGATGACGCTGCTTGCACCGCCCTACGCCTGGACCCTGACCGGGCTGGTAGTCGGCGCAGCGCTGCTGCTGGCAGGTATCTGCCGCCGCGCAGCCCTGCGTGGCGAGTCGCCGTCATGAAGGCGCTGGCGGGCCTGGATGCGCTGCTGGAGCACCGGGTGCGCCTGGGCATCTGCGTGTTGCTGGCCAAACACGAGGAGATCAGCTTCTCGCGCTTCAAGGAACAGCTGCCGGTGACCGACGGCAATCTCGGCGCCCAGTTGCGCAAACTGGAGGAGCAGGGCTACGTGGCGCTGCGGCGGGACTTCGTCGAGCGCAAGCCGGTGACCTGGTATCGGCTCACGGCGGCCGGCCGCGAGGCGCTGGAGCGGCACCTGGCGGCGCTGCGCCAGCTGATCTCCGCGGCGGAGTAGGCGGCGCGGCGGCCTCGGGCACTTTGTGCTTGAACCGCCGCGCTAATCTGATAGTATGCGCCGACTTTTTACACAGCCCGGAATACCGGCTACCCAGCTGGCAATTCCTGCACCAACGACGACTCCGTGCTCGGCAACAGACCGGGTGGCGGATTCGAAAAGAGGCCATCATGAAAGCAGATATCCATCCGAATTACGTAGACATTACCGCCACCTGCTCCTGCGGCAATGTGATCAAGACCCGCTCCACCCTGGGCAAGGACCTGCAGATCGACGTCTGCTCCCAGTGCCACCCCTTCTACACCGGCAAGCAGAAGCAGGCGACCACCGGTGGCCGCGTAGACCGCTTCAAGAAGCGCTTCGGCAGCCGTATCGGCAAGTAAGTCCGCCCCGCGCTTCGCGGAGCGCAGCGCCATGACTTCGAAAAAAGCACCCTGGCTTGTCCTCGGTGCTTTTTTTATTTTCTGGCTGCCGGCACTGGTTCTGGCAGCGGCCGCCGACTGCACACCCGGCGGCGCGGGCGAACTGGCGGCGCTGGCGCGGGTTCAGGACGGCGACACCCTGGTGCTGCGCGACGGCCGCCACCTGCGCCTGATCGGCGTCAACGCGCCGGAACTGGCCGGGCGCGGGCGCCCGGCGCAGCCGCTGGCGCGCGAGGCGAAAGCGTTCACCGAGCGCTTTCTGGCCGGCGGCGACCTGCGGATCGCCTACGACCGCGAGCGCCGCGACCGCTACGGGCGCCTGCTCGCCCACGTCTACAACCACCGCGGCGACAGCCTCGAGGCGGCGCTGCTGTCCGCCGGACTCGCGTTCCATATCGCCATAGCCCCGAACCTGACCCTGGCGGACTGCCTGGCCGAGCGGGAGCGGCAGGCGCGGCGCCGCGGCCTCGGCGTCTGGGCCCCGGGCGTATGGCCGGTCGTGAACGCCGCGGATCTGCGCCCCGGCGACGGCGGCTTCGTGCTGCTGCGCGGCACCGTGCGCGAGGTGGCGCGCAAGCGCCACCTGTGGCTGGAGCTGGACGGCCCCGTGGCCCTGCGCCTCGACCCCGAAGGAGGCTTGGAGCGGCGCGACTGGCGCGGTGCGCAAGTGCTGGTGAAGGGCTGGCTCGTGGACAGGGGAGCGGAATACGCCTCCCGCGCTCCGCACAACAAGCGCTGGTTTATCGCGGTGGATTCACACCACACCCTGGAAATCATCGACCACTGACCGCCTCCGGGAGGAACGACTCCCGGGCCCGAGCCCGCACCCATTCGGCGATTCTGGCCAGCCGGCCCGGCGCGATTGGCAAGGGCGCAGATAGGGGTGAAAGGCCGGTCGGCGGGCAGGAAGGCGAAACAAGCATCCCAACTCACCCAAAATAAACGCCTTTTTATTGCAGGCGATTCAAAATTATCCGTCAAAATTAGTAGGAATTAGCGGTCCCGCTCGATTTTTGCGCTTGTGGCGACGAGTCGCTGTCGGTTATGCTCTCCGACCCGCAGTAATCAGGGCGGAATCCGCAGAGACTCCCCCGCAGTATTCGAGAGAATTACCCCAAGATGACGGAATCATTGCGCCAGGCCGCGCTCGACTATCACGCGCTGCCGACCCCCGGCAAGCTATCGGTAGAAGTGACCACCCCCGCCCAGACCCAGGAGGACCTGTCCCTGGCCTACAGCCCGGGCGTCGCCGAGCCGGTGCGCGAGATCGCCAAGGATCCCGAGGCCGCCTACCTGTACACCGGCAAGGGCAATCTGGTGGCGGTGATCTCCAACGGCAGCGCCATCCTCGGCCTCGGCAACCTGGGCCCGCTGGCGTCCAAGCCGGTGATGGAGGGCAAGTCGCTGCTGTTCAAGCGCTTCGCCGATATCAACTCGGTGGATATCGAGGTGGACGCGAACAGCCCCGAGCAGTTTATCCAGACGGTGGCGGCCATCGCCAACACCTTCGGCGGCATCAACCTCGAGGACATCAAGGCGCCGGAGTGCTTCCATATCGAGGAGGCACTGATCGAGCGCTGCCCGGTGCCGGTCTTCCACGACGACCAGCACGGCACCGCGATTGTGACCGTGGCCGGCATGCTCAACGCGCTGGAAATCCAGGGCAAGAGGATCGACGAGGTGCGCATGGTGTGCCTCGGCGCCGGCGCCGCCGCCACCGCCTGCTGCAAGCTGATGCTGGCCGCCGGCGCGCGCAAGGAGCAGATCACCATGCTCGACAGCCGCGGCGTGATCCACTCCGGGCGCACCGATATCAACGCCTACAAGGGCGAGTGGGCGCGGGATACCGAAATGCGCACGCTGGACGACGCCATCGAGGGCGCCGATGTGTTCCTCGGCGTGTCCGGCCCGGACCTGCTGTCCGCCGAGCAGCTGAAGCGCATGGCCGACAAGCCGGTGGTCTTCGCCTGTTCCAATCCCAATCCGGAAATCGCCCCGGAGCTGGCCCACAGCGTGCGCGACGACCTGATCATGGCCACCGGCCGCTCGGATTACCCGAACCAGGTCAACAATGTGCTCTGCTTCCCGTTCATCTTCCGCGGCGCCCTGGACGTGCGCGCGACCCGCATCAACGAGGAGATGAAGCTGGCGGCGATAGAGGCCATCCGCAAGATCGCCCACCAGCCGGTGCCGGACTCGGTGCGCGCGGCTTACGGCGGCGTCGAGCTGCGCTTCGGCGCCGACTATATCCTGCCCAAGCCCACGGACCCGCGCCTGCTGCCGGAGGTGGCCGCGGCCGTGGCGAAGGCCGCGGTGGACAGCGGCGCCGCGCGGCTGCCCTATCCGGCGCACTACCCGCTGGCGCCCCTCTGATCGAACGGCTGGTGGGTCGCCCCGGCTCGCCCTGCACTCGTCACCGCGACGGCTTGAGCACCGCTCGAGCCGTCGCTACACTGCCCCTCTGTTACAGTGTTAAAAGTTCCCTACCGAATGAGCCACGTCTACGTGCTGACCAACCAGCACCAGCAGTTTCTGAGCAAAAGCAACGAGTGGATCGACGGCCGCGAGGCGAATCGCCTGTTCCGCAGCGAGCACAAGGATGTCGCCATCAACCAGATGTTCGAGGCCAACACCCGCGATGTAAGCCTGCGCATCGAGCTGCTCCGCTGTGAGCTGAACAGCAAGGGGCAGCCGCAGATACCCAGGGAAGCCCTGGCCGAAGCGGCACCGGGTGAAATGGCGCTCACCGCGCAGGCCGGGGAGCCGGAAATCGAGCCCGGCGCGCCGGAGGAGATGCCGCCCGCGAGCAATCCCGAAGTGCCCCCCGAGCAGGCGCCGGAGACGGAGCCGCAACAGGTACCGGAGGTCACGCCAGAACAGACCCCGGAAATCGAGCCCGAGCAGCCCGACGAGGGCGGCGCCGGATCCGCTGCCACCGCCGGCTGAACCGATCCCGAGCGCAGCTTGAGAAAAGCGCCGCCGGCCCCATATCCTCCGCAATCGCGGCCGCTATCCAAAGGTTCCGGCAGTTGTACGGTGCCTACAGCTCAGTAAGGAGTCCCGAGTGCCCATTTCCCACCTGGCCGCACTGGCCCAGCCGCAAACACTGCAATTGCTGAAGGGCATTCGCCGCGGCATCGAGAAGGAGAGCCTGCGTGTAGCGCCGGACGGCACCCTGGCGCAGACGCCCCACGGCGAGACGCTCGGCTCGGCGCTGACCCACGACAGTATCACCACGGATTTTTCCGAGGCGCTGCTGGAATTCATCACGCCGCCGGTGGCGACACCGGAGGAGGCGCTGCAGATCCTCGATCGCATCCACCGCTATACCTACAGCCAGATCGGCGAGGAGCGCCTGTGGGTCAACAGCATGCCCTGCCGTATCGGCGCGGACGAGGACATCCCGGTGGCCCGCTACGGCCGCTCCCACAGCGGCACCATGAAGACCATCTACCGCCTCGGCCTCGGGCTGCGCTACGGCCGCGCGATGCAGACCATCGCCGGCATTCACTACAATTTCTCGCTGTCCGACGCGCTCTGGCAGTGGCTGCACGAACACGAGGGCAGCGACGAGGACCTGGGCGCATTCAAGACACGCCGCTACTTCGACCTGATCCGCAACTTCCGCCGCAACTACTGGCTGTTGATCTATCTGTTCGGCGCCGCGCCGGCGGTGTGCGCCTCTTTCGTCGAGGGGCGCCAGCACAACCTGGAGCCCTTCGAGGGCGACGAGCACAGCCTGCACGCCCCCTTCGCGACCTCGCTGCGCATGGGCGACCTGGGCTACAACAGCGACGCGCAGCAGTCGCTGATCGTCTGCTACAACGACCTGCCCAGCTACCTCTCCACCCTGTGCGCGGCCATCAGCCGCCCCTACGGCCCCTATCACGAGCTGGGCGTGAAGGACGCCGCGGGCCACTACCAGCAGCTGTCCACCGGCCTGCTGCAGATCGAGAACGAATTCTACTCGCCGATCCGGCCCAAAAACCCGGCCAGGATGGGCGAGACGGCGCTGTCTGCGCTGGACAACCGCGGGGTCGAATATATCGAGGTGCGCTGCCTCGACCTGAACCCCTTCGCGCCGCTGGGCATAGACGCGCAGCAGATGCGCTTCCTCGACAGCTTCCTGCTGCACTGCCTGCTGCACGACAGCCCCAAGACCGACGACGCCGACTACCGCGCCACTCAGGAGAACCAGAACCGCATCGTCTACCGCGGCCGCGACCCCCAGCTGCAGCTGATCCACAACGGCGGCGAGATGAAGCTGACCGACTGGGCCGAGCGCCTGCTGGTCGAGATGGAGCCGATCGCGGCGCTGCTCGACAGCGCCTGGGGCGGCGATGACTACCGCCGCGCGGTCGGCGCACAGCGCGGTAAATTGAAGGGCGAGATACCGACGCCCGCGGCGCATCTACTCGCGGAGATGAAAGCGCACGGACAGAGCTTCTTCCAGTGGGCCTCGGACAAAGCCGAACAGCACCGCCAGTATTTCCTCGAGCGGCCTCTGGACGCGGCCACCCAGCGCGAGTTCGCACGCCAGGCGGAAGTGTCGCTGCAGAAGCAGAAACAGGTCGAGGACGCCGACAGGGGAACTTTCGAGGATTTTCTCGGCCACTACTATGCGCAGTACATCTTCTGCCAGAGGTAGCCGGCAGAAGCCCGCGGCGAGCGCACGCGCAGATCAGAGACACCGATGAACTATCTGGCCCACCTGCTGCTATCCGGGCCCGACCCGGACTGGCGTCTGGGCGGGCTGCTGGGCGACTTCGTCAAGGGGCCGCTCAGGGGCGAAAGGCCGGCGGCGATAGAGGCCGGCATCCGCCTGCACCGGCGCATCGATGCCAGCACCGACGACCACCCCGCCTACCGGGATTCCGTGACCAGGCTGGACCCGCGCTGGCGGCGCTACGCGGGCGTTATTCTGGATATCTGGTTCGACCACCTGCTCAGCCGCGACTGGTCGCGCTGGTGCGCGCAGCCACTGGACGCCTTCTGTGACCAATGCTGGCGGGACTTTCACGCCCGCAGCCGGTATATTCCGCCGCGCGCCCAGGCGTTTATCGACCGCGCGCGGCAATTTGGACTGCTGCAGAGCTACGGCGACGCGCAGGTGATCGCGCGCACCCTCGAGCGCGTCGGCCAGCGGCTGCGCCGGCCGGTCGCACTGCACGAGGCACTGCCGGAACTGACCGCCGCCCGGGATGCGCTGCAGCGCAATTTTGACACGCTGTTTGCCGACCTGGATCGCGAAGCCGCCCGGTTTCGACAGCACGAATTAGCGAATAAATAGCCGGACCCGAACAATCATGAGTCTACCCAACCCGCGTATTACGTTTTTGCTGGTTTTCCTCGGCGTCACCTTTCTGCTCGGCGCCGCCTTTTATCTGGAATATGTCCGCGGCCTGGAACCCTGCCCGCTGTGCATCACCCAGCGGGTGATGCTGCTGGGCGTGGGCCTGGTGTCCCTGATCGCCTTCCTGCACAACCCGGCCACCATCGGCCGGCGCTTCTACGGCCTGCTGATCTCCCTGTGGGCCATCGGCGGCCTGTATTTCTCCGGCCGCCAGCTGTGGCTGCAGAGCCTGCCGGAAGACCAGGTGCCCGCCTGCGGTCCCGGTATCACCTATATGCTGGAGACCTTTCCGATGGCCGAGGTGATCAAGACGCTGCTCACCGGCGACGGCAACTGCGCCGAGGTGCAGTGGACCATGATGGGGCTCAGCATTCCCGGCTGGGCCGCGATCGGTTTCGGCGGGCTGATACTGTTCGGCGGCTGGCAGGCATTCCGCAAACACTGAAAGTCTTTCAGACTCCTATCGGTTAGCCTGCGTCGCGCACGCTTATAGTCATTCGGAATGGATTCTCTTCGCAACGCTCTTCGGGCCCCTCTCCGGAACACCGCGCACTGGCTCGGCGGCGCGGCGGTACTGCTCGGTTGCAATTGGCTGGGCGGCAAAATCGGCGCGGCCCTCTCCCTGCCGCTGCCGGGCTCGGTGCTCGGTATGCTGCTGTTGCTGTGTGGACTGATCGCCTACGGCGGCGTGCCCCGCGGGCTGGCGCAAGTCAGCGGGCAGCTGTTGCGCCTGCTGGTGCTGCTGTTCCTGCCTGCGGCGGTGGGCGTCTTCTACCTGCGCGACCTCTCCGCGGCCGACTGGCTCGGCCTGCTCGCCGCGACCGTGTTCGGCACCCTGCTGAGCCTGATTCTGTGCGCGCTGTTGCTGACGCGGCTGCTCAAGCGCCGCGGGGAGGGCGGCGATGAGTGAACTGCTGCTGAGCCCGCTGTTTATCCTGCCCCTGAACCTGTGCGCCTTCCTGTTCGGCGTCGCCCTCTATCGCCGCAGCGGCACCGCGCTGCTGCACCCGATCGTCGGCGCCACACTGCTGGTGGCCGCACTGCTCTGGAGCCTGGATATTTCCTACGAGGACTACCGCAGTGCCAGCGGACTGCTGTACGCACTGCTGGGGCCGTCGGTGGTCGCACTGGCGGTACCGCTGCGGCAGAACCTCGCTCTCATCCGCCGCGCCGGCTGGCCGCTGGCGGTAACCCTGGCCGTGGGCGCGCTGCTGGCGCCGGTGGTGGCGGTGGTGATCGCGCTGCTGTTCGGCGCCGCAGAGCCGGTGTTGCTGGCGCTCACCGGCAAGTCCATCACCACGCCGATCGCGCTGGCACTGGCGGACAAGATCCACGCGGCTCAGAGCCTCACCGCGGGCATAGTGGTGTTTACCGGCGTGGTCGGCGCCGTAGCCGGACCGCCGCTGCTGCAGAAACTGAATATCAGCGACCACCGCGTACTCGGTTTTGCGCTGGGCATCAACGCCCACGCGGTGGGCACCGCCCGCGCGCTGGAAATCAGCGCCCTGTGCGGCGCCTTCGCCGCGCTGGCCATGGGGCTGTGCGGCGCGCTGACGGCACTCTTGCTACCGCTGCTGCTGGCGCCCGTTGCGCCTTGAGCCTTGCCGCAGGCGGGGTAATCTCCTATCTTGCATAGCAGGTTGCTGAAAAAACCATTCTTGGTTTTTTCAGCCCGGGTTTGCGGCGCATGTCCGCAAACCCTCCACGACAAATCAAGCACTTAAGTGCTTGATTTGCGACCCGGCCATCCATGGCCGGGCTATCCGAAGAACAACGAATGTTCTGGCGAGAGCGGTAACAGAAACAAAAGGAAGCTTGGAGATGCTGGAAAATTGCAAGTCGGCGCGCGAGCGTTGGGGCGGCGTGAGTGAAATCATCGACCGCTGGTTGCAGTCGCGACAATCACTGCTGGTGCGCTTCTGCAGTCTATCGGAGAAAAAGGAGATCGCCGACGGCGACGCCGAAACGGAAGAAAATGTGCGCCAGCTGTGCCAGCTTCTAGTGGACTATGTCTCCGCCGGCCACTTCGAAGTCTACGACCAGCTGATCCGCGAGGGTCAGGCCTTTGACGACAAGCAGGGGCTGGAACAGGCCCGCGAACTCTACAGGGACATCGACAAGACCACCGATATCGCAGTGGACTTCAACGACAAGTACCAGGAGACCGACGATCTATCCAGCCTGGTGCAGGACCTGTCCCTGCTGGGGGAGGCGCTGGAGACCCGTTTCAGCTCCGAGGACAAGATGATCGCCGTGCTCCACACGGCACACAAAAACCAGCTGGCCTAGGCAACCTTTCTCTATAGGGCCAAAACGAAAAAGGGCGACCTTCGAGGTCGCCCCTTTTGTTTGCAGCCGTGAGCGGAATACTTATTCCCGCTCGGCCTCTTCCTTCTTCTCTTCTTTCTTTTCCTCTTTCTTCTCGTCCTCGGCTGCGCCCACATTCGCCTTGTGCAGCTCCACCTCGAAGATCAGGGTCGCGTTGGGGCCGATCAGGCCGCCGGCACCGCCCGGGCCGTAGGCCAGGTCGGACGGGATATACAGCTCCCATTTGGCGCCCTCCTTCATCATCTGCAGCGCCTCGGTCCAGCCCTTGATCACACCGTTGACCGGGAACTGTACCGGCTCGCCGCGGGCGTAGGAGCTGTCGAATTCGGTACCGTCGATCAGGGTGCCCCTGTAGTCCACCTCGACGGTGCTGTCGGCGCTCGGGGTATCCCCGCTGCCCTCGGTAATGACCTTGTACTGCAGGCCGGAATCCGTGGTCATCACGCCTTCTTTCTTGGCGTTTTCCTCCAGGAATGCCTTGCCCTCTTGCAGGTTCTTCTCCGCGGTCGCCTTAAATTCCTCCTCCTGCTTGGCCAGCATCTCCTGCTGCTTGGCCTGCATCTTTTCCTGGAACACGGCGATGACCTGCTGCTTGTCTTCATCCGAGAGGCGCGACTCGCGGCCGTTGGCCACATCGTCGAGCGCCATCAGCACCACCTGGGGATCCAGTTTCACGTCCTGGGTCTCCAGGCGCTTGGCCATATCTTCGGCGATGATGTAGCTGACCTTCTTCTCCTGGGAATCCAGCGCGACCTCGGAGGCCTGCTTGGATTCCTGCTTGTTGCAGCCAGCCAGCGCGAGGCCAAGGGCAACCGCTGCAGCCAAAGGATATTTATTCATGGGAGTTGTCTCTTTATCCGTATTGCATTTGTTGAATCGCGCCTGACCAGAGGCCTGCGCCTCGAGAGGCTTCTCTTCCAGGGCCTGCGGCTATCCTGCCCGGCCGCCGCATTCGCCAGTGCCCAGCAAGTCTACCCCATGGCGACTGACACTGCATACCGACGCGCCCGCACTGTGCAAGACATCACCTTTACACCTTAAGTTCGACAAAACAGGCGGGCTGCGCTTTTTTTCGCCGGTGGCGGCATACATTTTTCAGGAAAACAGCGCTATTATCGGCCCTCCACCGGTTGTTGTTCCGGAGTCTTCAGGGGTGGTCTGCCGCTTCCGGAGCAACCGATCAGTGCATGAATCTGTTTCAGCGGCGTCGACCGCACTAACGCCGGGTATATGCACTGCCCGGGTGCGCCTATCGATAATAAACCTCAGGATATTGACTCATGGCTGCCAAACGAAAAGCTGTCAATCCGGTCGCAGAACTGGAAGCACAAATCGCCAAGCTTACCGCTAAACTGGACAAGGCTCGGGCCAAGCAGGTCGCCGACGCCGGCAAGGCTGTTCAAAAAGCCGGAAAGGCCCTGACCGCCGCCAAGGATAAACTCGCCAAAGCCAAGACCAAGCTCGCCCAGGCCCGCGCCGCGGCCAAGAAGAGCAAAACCGCGGCGGCACAGAAACGCGTGGATACCGCCAAGGCGAATGTGGACAAGCTGAGCGAAGCGGTTCAGCAGGCCAAGGATGCCGTGGCCGAAGCCAAGCAGGCGGAGGCGACGGCCAAGATGGAACTGAAGCTCGCGGAATCCATCGGCAAGGCAGCCGCCAAGGCGGAGAAGGCCGCGGCGGGCGGCAAGGCCAAGAAGAAAGCGAAGGTGAAAACCTCAGCCGCGAAAAAGACCGCGGCCAAGGCACCGACGCGGAAGGCGGCTGCAAAGCCGGCGGCGAAACCGGCAGTGAAAAAAGCCCCGAGCAAGAAGGCCGCAGGCAAAAAAGCGGCTGCAGAGAAAGCCCCGGCAAAGAAAGCCCCGGTGAAGAAGGCCGGCACTGCCAAAACCGCGACCAAGGCAACCAAGCCGGCAGTGAAAAAAGCCGCTGCGGCGAAACCCGCACCCGAGAAAGAGGCCAAGGCGCCCGCAGCGAAACCCGCCGCGCCGGTAGCGCAGGCCGCGGAGAAAAAGCCGGAAGCGGCCCCCGCCAGCGGCGCACCGATCATGGGCAAGACGCCCGAGTCGCGCCCCTTCGGCACCCCGACCCAGGCTGAAACCAAGCCGGCCGAAGCGCCCAAGCCGAGCATCACCCCGGTCACGCCGGCAAACAGCCTGTTTCCGATGGAGAATCCCGGCGACGAGTAATCTCCGGGCCCTAGGGCCTGTTGACTCCAGCTTTGTAACTCTCGATCAGGCCCGCCCAGCGGGCCTGATCTTTTTGCAGCAGCCCGTATTGCTGCCCCGCCAGCTCCAGCGCCGAGCGGTCTTCCGGCCAGCCCTCGCTGTGCAGCTTCCACAGCGCCGCCAGCTGGCGCTGCTCCAGTTTCTGCTCATAGCGCTTGCAGAATTCGTACACCCGACGGGTGCGCGGGCGCATGCGCCCGAGCCAGCGGCGCAGGCGGCGCAGGCTCGAGATCATGCGCCGCCGGGGCGCCAGGCCGCGGTCGGCCACGCGCCAGCTCTCCTCGCTCAGTTGGCGGCCACAGGCGCTGACGTAGCTGGCCCACAACAGCAGGCACACATCCGCCCCCTTCCGGTCCTGGCAGTCGAGCAGGAAGGCCGCCACATCGCCGCGGCCGTAGAAATCCAGGCTGAACCGCCACAGGGGATTGTCGAGGGGAGAAGATGGAGGTGCGCTTTTCGACACGATAGAATTCCGGCGTTTTTATATCGGATAGCCTAGCACCAGCTGGGTCCAAGAGGTTATTTCCGTTGATCAATTTGCAAGGCGTCTCCCTGCAGCGGGGCGGGCGCGAACTGCTGCAGCATGCGGACTGTCGCATCTTCCCCGGCCACAAGGTGGGCGTCATCGGCGCCAACGGCTGCGGCAAATCGACCCTGTTCAAACTGCTGCTCGGACAGCTGGAGAGCGACAGCGGCCGGGTGCAAGTGCCCGCGGGCTGGCGCATCGCGCATATGGCGCAGGAGGTGGCGGCCAGCGAACAGAGCGCACTGGACTATGTGCTGGACGGCGACGCCGAGCTGCGCCAGCTGCAGCAGCAATTGGAGCGCGCCGAGGCGGGCGGTGAGACGGACGGCCACAGGCTGGCGGAACTGCACGAGCGCATGGCCGCGATCGACGGCTATTCGGGCCCGGCGCGCGCGGCACAACTGCTCGACGGCCTCGGCTTCTCCCACGCGGAGCAGAGCCGCCCGGTCAGGAGTTTTTCCGGCGGCTGGCGCATCCGCCTGAACCTGGCCCGCGCGCTGATGTGCCCGGCGGACCTGATGCTGCTCGACGAGCCCACCAACCACCTGGACCTGGATGCGACCCTGTGGCTGGAGCAGTGGCTGCAGCGCTTCCCCGGCACCCTGCTGATCATCTCCCACGACCGGGATTTTCTCGACGCGGTGGTGGAGGGCATCGTCAGCTTCGAGCAACAGAAGCTGGTCCTGTACAGCGGCAACTACAGCGCCTTCGAGCGCGCCCGCGCCGAGCGGCTGGCGCAGCAGCAGGCCCAGTACGAGAAGCAGCAGGCGGAGCGCGCGCATATGGAGGATTTCGTGCGCCGCTTCCGCGCCAAGGCCAGCAAGGCCAAGCAGGCGCAGAGCCGCCTGAAGGCGCTGGACCGCATGGCGACCATCGCCCCCGCCCATGTCGACTCCCCGTTTCGCTTTACACTGCCGGCCGCGGACAAGACCTCAGACCCGCTCATCGACCTGCGCGATGCGGATATCGGCTATATCGACGAGGCCGGCAACAGCCGCGCGGTCGTCGAGCGGGTGCAGCTGGGTATCCAGCCCGGGCGGCGCATCGGCCTGCTGGGGCCCAACGGCGCCGGCAAGTCGTCGCTGATCAAGACCCTGGCCGGCGAGCTGGCGCCGCTGCGCGGCGAGCGCCAGTGCGGCGAACACCTGGCGATCGGTTACTTCGCCCAGCACCAGCTGGAGGCGCTGGACGGCAACGCCTCGCCGCTGCTGCACCTGCAGCGGCTGACTCCCGAGGCGAGCGAACAGTCGCTGCGGGATTTTCTCGGCGGCTACGGCTTTATCGGCGACCGGGTGTTCGAGCGGGTGGCGGGCTTCTCCGGCGGCGAGAAGGCGCGCCTGGCGCTGGCGATCCTGGCCTGGCAGAAGCCCAACCTGCTGCTGCTCGACGAACCCACCAACCACCTGGATCTGGAGATGCGCCACGCGCTGACCCTGGCGCTGGCGGAGTTCCCCGGCAGCCTGGTGCTGGTCTCCCACGACCGCCACCTGCTCGCCAACACCGCGGACGAATTCATCCTGGTGGCCGACGGCCGCGCCGAGCCCTACGCCGGCGATCTGGAGGACTACAAGCAGTGGCTGCTGGGTTTCAACCGGGAGCGCAGGCGGGACGAAAAAGCCGCGCAGCCCGCCTCCGCAACCGCCGGGCCCGCCGAGGACAAAAAGTCCCAGCGCCGCGCCGCCGCGGCCCTGCGCGAGCAGCTGAAACCGCTGAACAACAAACTCAAGAGCGTCGAACAGCAGATGGCGCGCGCGGAAAAGAAACTGGCCGAGTTGGAGGAAAGGCTCGCCGACGAAAGCCTCTACCAGGGCGGCCAGCAGGAGGAGATAGCGCGCCTGAACCGCGAGCAGTCACAGCAGCGCGAAACGCTCGAGGCACTGGAGATGCAGTGGCTGGAGATTTCCGAACAGCTGGAGGCGGCCCGGGGAAACTGACGGCCGGATTGCGCACAGGCGACCAGGCAAGCGAACACGGGCTTCTCCCCTATAGCGGGCAGCCGTCCTCGTTCACAGCGGTGCCAAAGGGGGTGTGCCGGCAGCGGTCGAGATAGTCGGGCACACCGTCGCGATCCGAGTCGATCGGGCAGCCGTCGGCGCCCACACCGATACCCGGGGGCGTCTGTGGGCACTGGTCCGCCCCGTCCTGAATACCGTCCGCATCCAGATCCAGCCACACATCCGGGTACTCGATCCACTGGTAGCCGATAGCCACGCTGACGAAGCCGTCCAGGCCACCTTCCTCCACCCCCTGAAACGCGCGCGCATCGGCGCGCGCCTGCCAGCGCGGACCGAGGCGGTATTTGACCCCGAGACCGAGGTTGACCATCGTCTGGCGGTCGTGCCAGTTGAACAGGTCGTCGGGGGAATCGTCGAACTCGGTCCGTATTTCACCGGCGCCGAAGGCCACATAGGGCTGCCAGCAATAGTTGCCGCAGAAGCGGCCGCCGAACTGATACAGCAGATCCAGGTGGTAGTTGTAGACATCGACCTTGTCGTCGATGTCCTTGAGACTCACGCTGAAGTAGTCGAGCGCGCCCTCCATGCCCCAGCGGTCGGTGATCATAAAACCGAAACCGCCGCCCCCGCCGGTGCTGTCCCGCAGCTCCAGCCCCTGGAACGGGGTGCCGTCCAGGCGGTCGCGGTCGAACCAGTACTGGCCGCCGTTCAGATACAGGGTCAGGGTTCCCTCCTCATCCGCGGAAGCCTCTGCGCCGCACAGGCCGAGTGACAGCAATATGATGGAAATAAGCGCTGGGGAAGGGCGGCGGTTTGTCATTGTCTGCTCCGGAAGGTCCTTTTCTCAACCCGGCAATCCAACGGGTGATCCTTCACCGGGGTGATTGTCGCCTGAAATGGCGGCGCCACTGCGCGTCCAGGGCCGGCGCCGGTCGATGGCCGGCGCTGTATTGGATTGAAGATAGCAGACAATGGCGCGGCACAAGCGGGGGTGAACGCGCCGCGGAGGCCTACACGCGGCGGTAGAGCAGGTCCCAGACGCCGTGGCCGAGACGCTGGCCGCGGCGCTCGAATTTCGTCTCCGGGCGAAAATCCGGGCGCGGCGCATACTGCTTTTCACCCGCAGTGTTTTGCAGCTGCGCCTCCGCCTCCAGTACCTCCAGCATGTGCTCGGCGTAGTTTTCCCAGTCGGTGGCCATATGCAGCAGAGCGCCGGGTTTCAGCTTCGAGCAGACCAGGCGCACGAACTCCGGCTGCACTATGCGGCGCTTGTGGTGTTTCTTCTTGTGCCAGGGATCCGGGAAGTAGAGCTGGAAGCGGTCCAGCGAGGCGTCGGCGATACAGTCGTTCAACACATCCACCGCATCGGCCATATAGACGCGCAGATTTTCCACACCCAGTTTGCCGGCATTGTTGATCAGCCGGCCGACACCGGGCGGGTGCACTTCGATGCCGATAAAGTCCTTGTCCGGCTCCGCCTCGGCCATGGCCAGCAACGAGTCGCCCATACCAAAGCCTATCTCCAGCACCAGCGGCGCGGCGCGGCCGAATACGGCCTGAGGGTCCAGCGGCCCGTCGAACAGCGACAGGCCGTAGCGGCCCCAGTAGTTGTCAAAGGCGCGGCGCTGCCCCTCGGTCATACGCCCGGCTCGGATCACATAGCTGCGGATGGACTTTTTCTTGTACTCGGTGCGGTAGGGAAAGTCTTCCTGGGACTCTTCTTGCATTATTCGCGACCTCTGCTGCGAATTTTATTGCAGGAGCGGCCGTCGGCCGTTCCTACAAGGGTAGAAATTATCTGGAGAAATTCAGCGCGGCGACAAACAGCGCCGCCCAGCCGGCGATCATCATCAGCCCGCCCAGCGGTGTGACCGGGCCCAGCCAGCGCGGGCCGCCAAAGGTGAGGCCGTAGAGACTGCCGGAAAACAGCAGCACGCCCAGCGCGAAGAGGGCGCCGCTGGCCAGCAGCGCGGTCTTTTCACCCCAGTGCTGCATCAGCAGCGCAACACCCAGCAGCGCCAGCGCGTGGAGCATCTGGTAGTGAACGCCGGTCTTGTAGGCCTCGAGCAGGTTCTGCGCCACTTGGCCGCGCAGGCCGTGGGCGCCGAAGGCGCCGAGCACAACGCCGGTTCCGCCGAGGAAGGCGGCGATCAGTAAATAAATTTTTGCCATTGTCGTTCTTTTTGACCTTCACCTGTAGCAGCGGCCGTTGGCCGCGAACGATGCCGGGGTTTTCCAATAGTCCGATCGCGGCCAGCGGCCGCTCCTACATGGCGGCATGGCGGCGCTCCGCGCAATAAAAAAACCGCGCGGGTGCGCGGTTTTTGCCGGAGGTGAAGCTGCTCCCCGTCAGGCTTCCATGACGGCGCGCACCTTCTTCATCGCGTTTTTCTCCAGCTGGCGGATACGCTCGGCGGAGACGCCGTACTTGTCCGCCAGTTCGTGCAGGGTGGACTTCTCCTCGGACAGCCAGCGCGCCTGGATGATATCGCGGCTGCGGTCGTCCAGCTGCTCCAGCGCCGCGGCCAGGCTGTTGAGGCTGGTCTCCTGCCAGTTGTCCTGCTCCAGTTGCGCGGCCGGGTCGTAGCGGCGGTCCTCCAGGTAGTGGGCCGGCGCCTGCCAGGCGCTGTCGTCGTCGTCATCGACACCGGCATCGAAGGCGGCGTCGTGGGCGGCCAGGCGCCCCTCCATCTCGTGCACCTGGGCCACGTCGACATTCAGGTCCGCGGCCACGGCCTTGGCCTCCTCGTTGGTGAGCCAGGCCAGCTTCTTCTTCTGCCCGCGCAGATTGAAGAACAGCTTGCGCTGCGCCTTGGTGGTGGCGATCTTGACGATGCGCCAGTTGCGCAGGATGAATTCGTGAATCTCGGCCTTGATCCAGTGCACCGCGAAGGACACCAGGCGCACTCCCTTCTCGGGGTTGAAGCGCTTGACCGCCTTCATCAGGCCGACGTTGCCCTCCTGGATCAGGTCCGCCTGGTTCAGGCCGTAGCCGGAGTAGGACTTGGCGATATGCACCACGAAGCGCAGGTGCGAGAGCACCAGCTGGCGCGCCGCGTCCAGATCTTGACGATAGTAGAGGTCTTCGGCCAGGCGCTTTTCCTCCTCGGCGGTCAGTACCTCGAAGCTGCTGACCGTCTGGATGTAGGCACCCAGATTAGCGCCCGGAGACAGCACTTGTGCTGGCTGTAGGCTGGTTCCCATGTAGATCTCTCCTCTCAAATCAATGGCCGGCACCGCCGGCGGCCGCGCCGTCTGTGGGACGGGCGGGAATCGGGGTCAGTGTAGCACTAGCGCAAACGGAATAGGAAGTCCGCACGCCGATGCCGCAATCCGTTCCAACACCTTGAAAAACCGGACCTTTAGAGGGGTTATCCACAGGTCGGGTTCCGCGTTCGGGCGCTCTTTACGCTTCTTTATCGGACCGGCCGGTCAGCGCGGTTCTATCGCCCTGATATGCCGCGCCACCGCCAGCCAGGCACCGAGCAGCCCCAGCAGCGCGGCGCCGGCGGTCAGGCCGAACAGGTAGCGCAGGCCGGGCCCCTGCAGCGTGTAACCGCTGCCGTAGGAGGAAGACAGGCCGGCTACCGGGCCCGACAGCAGCGCGACGCCGAGCGCCACCAGAAGCCAGGCCAGCAGGCCGCCGAAAAAGCCGTAACAGAGGCCGCTGTACAGGAAGGGCCGGCGCACGAAGGCGTCTGTGGCGCCCACCAGCTTGACCACCAGTATCTCTTCGCGGCGGTTCTCGATATGCAGGCGTATCGTGTTGACCACCACCAGCAGCACCCCCAGCGCCAGCAGCAGCGCCAGGCCGGCGGACAGGCGCCGCCCCAGTTCGGTCAGCTGCGCCAGGCGCTGCACCCAGGCCATATCCAGCACCACCGAGTCGGTCAGCGCGCTGTCGCGCAGCTCGCGCGCCAGGCTCTGCAGCCGCTCGCCGGAGATATCCCGCGGGCGCAGCAGCAAGACCGCCGGCAGCGGGTTGCTGTCGAGTCCGGCCAGCGCGTCGCCGAGACCCGAGGCCTGCTGGAATTCCGCCAGCGCCTGTTCCGGCGAGATATAGGTGACCTCGGCGATGGCCGGGTTCGCGCGCAGGCTGTCGGCGAAGGACTGCACCGCGGCCTCGCGGGCACCCTTGTGCAGGAACACCGAGATCTGCGGCTGGCCGTCCCAGCCCGCCAGCGCGCGCTGGAGATTCATCAGCCCCAGCTGCAGCGCCGCCGGCAGGGCCAGCGCGATCGCGATCACCAGCGCGGTCATGGCGCTGGCGAGCGGAGTGGCGAAGAAGCGGCGCAGAGACTCCGCGGCCATCTCCCGGTGGTGGCCGAGCCAGCTGCGCCAGCGGTCGCCGAAGCCGGTGCGCGCGGCCACGGCGCCGGCGCCGCGCTGGGCTTTTGGCTCGGGTCTCTGCGCTCTGCGGGGCGACTGCGGCGATTTATACGCTGGCTGTTTCACGGCTCGGGATTCCGTCGTAGATCAATTGACCGGCCTGCAGGGTCAGCACCCGGCGCTGCATGCGCGCGATCAGTTCCAGATCGTGGCTGGCCACCAGCACGGTGACGCCCACCGCATTGAACTCGGCGAACAGGCGCATGATTTCCGCCGACAGCTGCGGATCCAGGTTGCCGGTGGGCTCGTCGGCCACCAGTATCGCCGGTTTGTTCACCACCGCGCGGGCGATACCGACGCGCTGCTGCTCGCCGCCGGACAGCACTATCGGGTTCTGCTTCTCCTTGTGCAGCAGGCCCACCTTGTCCAGCGCCGCGCGCACGCGGCGGCCGACTTCGCGCCTGCTGCAGCCGGACACCGCCAGCGGCAGGGCCACATTGTCGAAGACGCTGCGGTCGAACAGCAGCTGGTGGTTCTGGAATACGATGCCGAGATTGCGGCGGTAGTAGGGGATCTGGCCGTTGCGCAGCCGGTTCAGGTTCTGCCCGGCGACCAGAATGCTGCCGCGGGTGGGGCGCTCTATCGCGGTGAGCAGCTTCAGCAGCGTGCTCTTGCCGGCGCCGGAGTGCCCGGTCAGGAACACCATATCGCCGCGCTCGATCTCCAGGCTGACGCGCACCAGGGCATCCTGGCCGGATTCGTAGCGTTTGTTGACGTTGTCGAAGGTGATCATCGGGGCAATATTTTTGTTGTTATTCACTGTAGGAGCGGCCGTTGGCCGCCCCTGCACAGAGTTGGAAATCAGCTCGGTTCGCGACCGAAGAGCGCCGCGACAAAGTCCTTCGCCACAAACGGCTGCAGGTCATCGGCCTGCTCGCCGACACCGATAAAGCGTACCGGAATGCCGAACCTGCGCGCCAGGGCAAAGATCACACCGCCCTTGGCGGTGCCGTCCAGCTTGGTCAGCACCAGACCGGTGACACCGGCTGCGTCGCGGAACTGCTCCGCCTGGCTGATGGCGTTCTGTCCGGTGCCGGCGTCCAGCACCAGCAGCACCTCGTGGGGCGCCGAGGGATCCAGCTTGCCCATGACCCGGCGCACCTTGGCCAGTTCCTCCATCAGGTTGGACTTGGTGTGCAGGCGCCCGGCGGTGTCGGCAATCACCACGTCGACACCCCTGGCCTGGGCCGACTGCACCGCGTCGAAGATGACCGAAGCGCTGTCGGCGCCGGTGTGCTGGGCCACCACCGGCACCCCGTGGCGCTGACCCCAGACCTGCAGCTGCTCCACCGCCGCGGCGCGGAAGGTGTCGCCGGCCGCCAGCATCACCGACTTGCCCTCGCCGAGGAAGCGGTGCGCCAGCTTGCCGATGGTGGTGGTCTTGCCGACGCCGTTGACACCGACGACCAGAATCACGAAGGGCTTCTTGGCGCAGTCTACGGCCAGCGGCGCCTCCACCGCGTCGAGCAGCTCCGCCAGCTCCTGCTGCAGCGCCCGGTAGAGGGCGTCGCCATCCGCCAGTTCGCGGCGGGAAACGCGGTCGGTCAGACGCTCTACGATTTCGCTGGTGGCCTCGACGCCCACGTCCGCCATCAGCAGTTGTGTCTCCAGTTCCTCCAGCAGCTCCTCGTCGATCTCCTTGGCGCCGAGGAACAGGTTGCCCATCCCCTCGGCGAACTGGCTGCTGGTGCGGCTGAGGCCGCGGCGGATGCGGGCGAAGAAACCCTCTTTCTTTGCCGGCTTCTCCTTCTCCACCTCTGCCGGCGCCGCGGCGGCGGGCTCGGGCGCGCTTTCCGCAGCCGGCTCCGCCTCGGCGGCGGCGGGCGCCTCCGCCGGCTCAGGTGCCGCGGGCTCCGATTCAGGCGCCGCCTGATCGGGTTCGGCTTCTTCGGGCTTGGGCTTCTTCTTGCGCAGGAAGTCAAAGATCATTCTTGAGTCCGGGTGTACCGCTTGCAGAAAGGCGCTAATCTTAGCACCGCTCAAGCCCCCAGTAGAGAATTACCTTGGCCAGACGCTCCCCGCGCACAAGCGCCCCGCAACCCCTGTCCCAGCTGCGCATCATCGGCGGCCGCTGGCGCGGGCGCAAACTGCGCTTCGCCCCGCTAGAGGGGCTGCGCCCCACCGGCGACCGGCTGCGCGAGACGCTGTTCAACTGGCTGCAGTTCCACCTGCCCGGCGCCCGCTGCCTGGACCTGTTCGCCGGCTCCGGCGCGCTGGGCCTGGAGGCCCTGTCCCGCGGCGCAGCGGAGGTGGATTTCGTCGAGCTGAACCGCAGCGCGGCGCAGACGCTGACAGAGCAACTGCGGCTGCTCGGCGCGGAAGGGGGCCGGGTGCACCACTGCGGCGCCGCCGATTTCCTCGCGCGGGCGCAGGGCCGCTACGATATCGTCTTTGTGGACCCGCCCTTCGCCGGCGACCTGTGGCAGCAGTCCCTGAGCGCGCTGGCGGACCATCTGGCGGAGGGCGCGCTGGTCTATGTGGAGACGCCGCGCGACAAACCCATCGAGACTCCGGACGGCTGGCAGCTGCAGAAGGAGAAGCGGGCGGGGCAGGTGTGTATGCGGCTTTTTACCTGCTGAGCCGGTGAATTCATCCTGAATTCTCCGGCTCGTCGCGGCCCGCAAGGCTGACGCGAGTGCGCGGACTCGCTGGCTTGCCGGCCGCTCGCATTGGCCTGCGGCCAATGGCGGCACATCCCTGTGCCGCTCTTACCTGCTGAGCCGGTGAATTCATCCTGAATTCTCCGGCTCGTCGCGGCCCGCAAGGCTGGCGCGAGTGCGCGGACTCGCTGGCTTGCCGGCCGCTCGCATTGGCCTGCGGCCAATGGCAAAGCTCTGCAGTAAGATTTGAAGGCGAAGTGCTAGGACGAGTATTTCGAACCGTCGGCGACAGGACGTCGCCGCCGGAGCGTACAGGGATGTATTCACAGCGTTTCGAAATACTCGTCCTAGTGCTTCGCCGCCACCGCGCCTGATTGGGAAAGGGGCGGGGCTTGTCAATGCCCGGGCGGCACATCCCTGTGCCGCTCTTACCTACTGAACCGGTGAATTCATCCTGAATTCTCCGGCTCGTCGCGAGCCCGCAAGGCTGGCGCGAGTGCGCGGACTCGCTGGCTTGCCGGCCGCTCGCATTGGCCTGCGGCCAATGGCGGCACATCCCTGTGCCGCTCTTACCTGCTGAGCCGACACCGGCGTCTATCCCGCGATTTTGAGCCTGTGGGGCAAATTGTTTACCATGCGCGTCCCGTTCGGCCCGCATTGAGCCCTGACTTATGAAAAAAGTCGTCTACCCCGGAACCTTCGACCCCATCACCAACGGCCATATGGACCTGGTGGAGCGGGCCTGCCGGCTGTTTGACCATGTGATCGTGGCGGTGGCGGCCAGCACGCGCAAGAACCCGCTGTTCACACTGGACGAGCGGGTGGAGCTGGCGCAGAAGGTGTTGGGGCACCTGCCGAATGTGGAAGTGATCGGCTTCGATATCCTGCTCGCCGACCTGGTGCGTCAAGTAGACGCCTACGGCGTACTGCGCGGCCTGCGCGCCGTGTCCGACTTCGAGTACGAGTTCCAGCTCGCCAATATGAACCGCCAGCTGGCGCCGAACATGGAGAGCCTGTTCCTGACCCCGGCGGAGCACCTGTCCTACATCTCCTCCTCCCTGGTGCGCGAGATCGCCTCCCTCGGCGGCGACGTGACCAAATTCGTTCCCCCCGAAGTGCAGCGGGCCCTCGAGGAAAAGTTCGCCTGATTCGAACACTGGCGAAATTTGATACACTCGGGCGGATTTACCCAAAGTTCACGGGGTGTTTCGTGCGCTACCTTCAATCCGCCCTGCTCGCATTTTCCATCGCCCTGACGCCGGCCATCGCCGAAGAAGTGCAGCCGGAAGTCGCCACCGGCCGCGGCCAGATCAAGTCCGCAACCGCCAGCGAATATATGGCGGTTACCGCCAATCCGCACGCGACCCGCGCCGCGGTACAGATTCTGGCCCGCGGCGGCAGCGCCGTGGACGCGGCCATCGCCGCGCAGCTGGTGCTGGGACTGGTGGAACCGCAGTCCTCCGGCATCGGCGGCGGCGCCTTTATGCTCAGCTACGACGCGGCGCGCAAGCAGCTGCAGTACTACGACGGCCGCGAGACGGCGCCGGCGGGCGTGGATGAAGACTACTTTATGGTCGACGGCGGGCCGCGCCCGTTCCTGCAGGCGGTGATCGGCGGCTACTCGGTGGGTGTGCCCGGCGTGGTGCGCATGCTGGAGCTGGCGCACAGGCGCGACGGCCGCCTGCCCTGGAAGAGCCTGTTCCAGCCCGCGATAGAACTGGCGGAGTCCGGCTTCGCGATCTCGCCGCGCCTGCACCAGCTGCTGGCGCGACTGCCGCAGGTGGCCGCGCGCCCGGCGATCCGCGATTACTTTTTCGATGCCGAGGGCGAGCCGCTGCCGGTGGGGCACCGGCTGAAAAACCCCGAATACGCGCGCACACTGCGGGCGATCGCCGAGGGCGGCGCCGACGCCTTCTACAAGGGCGAAATCGCCGCGGCCATCGTCGAAGCCGTCACCGGGGATCCCCTCAACCCGGGCCTGCTCACCGAGGAGGACCTGGCCTCCTATCGGGCCAAGGTGCGCGAGCCACTGTGTTCGTCCTTTCTCGAGTACCGCGTATGCGGCGCCAACGCACCCTCTTCCGGCGGCACCACCGTGGGCGCGATCCTCGGCATGCTGCAGCAGTTCCCGCTGCGCGACTATGAAATCGGCAGCGGCGAACTGACACACCTGTTTATCGAGGCCTCGGAGCTGGCCTTTGCGGACCGCAACACCTATTCCGCGGACGCGGACTTTGTCGCCGTGCCGAGCGAGTCCATGGTCGCGGCCGGCTACCTGAACGAGCGCACGGAACTGATCGACCCCGACGCCGCCACCGAGGCCGTGCCCGGCGATCCGGTGGCCTTCGCACAGAAGAGGCTGATGGCCCAGTCGCCGGAGCTGCCCAACACCAGCCACCTGGTCATCGTCGACCGCTACGGCAACGGCGTCAGCATGACCACCAGTATCGAAACCGGATTCGGCTCGCGCCTGCTGGTGAAGGGCTTCCTGCTCAACAACCAGCTGACCGACTTCTCCTTTACCCCCAGGCACGCCGACGGCGCCCTGGTGGCCAACCGCATCCAGCCGGGCAAGCGCCCGCGCTCCTCGATGGCGCCGACCATAGTGTTCAACGAAGACGGCAGCATGCGCCTGCTGGTGGGCTCCCCCGGCGGCTCTCGGATTATCAACTACACCGCGCGCACCATCCTCTATCACCTGGGGCTGGGCACGCCGATTGCGGAGGCCATTGCGGCCGGCAATATCGGCGCCATCGGCGGGCGCGTGGAGCTGGAGCCGGGCTTCTTCAGCGCGGATACTGTAAGAAAACTGGAAGAACTCGGACATAAGGTGGTGCAACGCGATCTGAACAGCGGCATCCACGCCATCGCACTGATCGACGGCCGCCTGCACGGCGGCGCCGATCCGCGCCGCGAGGGCAGTGCCGCCGGCAAGTAAACCGGTTTATTCAAGGAAAAATCATGCGCGCCTATTCCCTGCTTCTGCTGCGAATCAGCCTCGGCCTGCTGCTGGTGATCTGGGGCCTCGACAAGCTGGTGAACGTCGCCCACGCGGTGGCGGTGTCCGAGCGTTTCTACCTGGGCCTGATCACCGCGCCCGCCCTGTGGAAAGTCTTCGGCGCGGTACAGATAGCCCTGGGGCTGGCGGTGGTACTGGGGCTCTGGCGCCGCTGGACCTATCCGCTGCAGACACTGATCAACGGCGCGACTCTGCTCGGGGTCTGGCAGTCCGTCGTAGATCCCTGGGGCTGGGTGCTCGAGGGCAGCAATGTGCTCTTCTACCCATCGCTGATTATCTTTGCCGGCTGCCTGGTGTTGTGGGCCTTCCGCGCCGAGGACCGGCTGGCGCTGGACCGACGCTAGGCGGTAGAGAGTTGCCCGGAATGACAAGCCCCTGGTTCCTGCTGTTTGTTGCCGGGCTGCTGGAGATAGGCTGGGCCGTGGGCCTGAAGTACACCCAGGGCTTCACCCGCCCGCTGGCCAGCAGCCTGACGGTACTGGCGATGATCGGCAGCTTTTATTTTCTCGCCCAGGCGCTGAAGGTGATTCCGGTGGGCACCGGCTACGCGGTCTGGACCGGTATCGGCGCGGTGGGCACGGCGATTCTCGGTATAGTGCTCTTCTCCGAGTCCACCGCGCTGCCGCGGCTAGCGTGTATCGGTCTGATCGTGGCGGGTATCATCGGCCTGAAGCTGACCTCCCCCTGAGCGCGGAATAATTCTTTCCAGCAGTTGCACCGCGCTCTCTCCGCGCAGCACGCCGATCGCAATACCGTTTTCGTCCTTTTCGATCACACCGCCCTCGGGATTCGGCGTGTCGCTGTCGATACCGGCCGCGGCGATCCCCTCCGAGTTGGTCCAGACGCTCCGGTGATCGCGGGAGAAGAGGACGATGGGAATCAGGTCGTTCACCTGGTCCAGCTGCTCCTTGTGCGGCGGCACAGCGCCAAAGGCGGCCGCGTCCCAGCCCTTGCCGACGATCACCTGCAGATCTGGATTGTCGCGCACAAACGTCTCCACCGCCCGCACATAGTCCGCCGCGCTGCGCCCCGCGCGCAAGTCCAGCAGCCGCTCCACGCCGGGCAGTTCCAGCGGCTCCTGCTGCAGTTCACGTTGCGGTTCGGGCCTGCGCGACTCGGCGGGCGGTGCCGCCGCCTCCACGGAAGGCTCGGGCGCGCGCCGCCCGGCCGCCTCCGGCTCCGGGCGTTCGCAGGCGGCCAGCAGTGCGGCGGCGCAAACCAGCCAGACGATTTTCATATTCCCTCCGCGGCTCAGATCCAGACTCTGCCCAAAGTATAGAAAGGGTGCCGGCTACGGCAGCCACAGGTAGCGGGTCGGGTCGTCCGGGCAGGGACCCAGGCCGCACTCCAGAGTCGTCGAGACCAGATTGATCAGCAGGATGGAGAGGAACGCCAGCGCGGCGAAACGGGCCAGGGGCGTCAGCCTGCGCGGGGCAGCGCTGCCGGCTGTGGTGTCGCTCATCAGCATCAGCCCGCAGTAGAGCAGCAGCGCGAGGAAAGCCAGCAGCGCCCAGGTATAGAAGTGCAGCCCGAGAAAGGGCGAGCCGAACCCCGGATCGCCCGGCGCTATATGCAGCAGCACCTGGCGCGTGGACGCGACGACGCCCGCCAGCGCGGACAGCAGCACTATGCCCTGGTGCAGGGGCCGGGTGCCGAAGCGCAGATTCATCAATAGGCCGATACCGACCATCGCGAAGGCGGCGCGCTGCAGCAGACACAGGGGGCAGGGCAGCTCCTTCAATACCAGCTGCCAGGCGAAGGCGAACCAGAGGGTAGCGCTCACCGCCAACAGGGCCAGACTGTCCAGCCAGCGGGCGTGGCGGCCGAGAAGCGAAAGCATGGCGCACCTCCTACAGGGAGATATTCAGCGGGCTCGTCATGTGATAGAAGCACCAGGCGATAAAGATCCCCATGGTGACCCACCACCAGGCGGTGCAGGCGCCGCGCTTGCCGCGCCAGGCGTACCAGGCCGACAGGGAGGCGGTGACAAAGGGCAGCATCATGATCATGGGCCGGCAGGGCTCCTCGACTTCCGGGGCTGGCGACACAGTGATGCTAGTGTGGCGAGGCGGCCGCCCCCAGCGGCGTCTCAGCGCTGGCAGCGCCTGCAGAAGAAGGTGTTGCGCTGGCCGAGCACCAGCTCGCGCACCGGGCGCCCGCAGTTGGGGCAGGGCTGGCCGGCGCGGCCGTAGACATTGAGCTGCTGGGCGAAGTAGCCGGGCTGGCCGTCGCCGCCGATAAAGTCGCGCAGTGTGGTGCCGCCCTGTTCTATGGCCCGCGCAAGCACCTGTTTGATGGCGTCGGCCAGGCGCCCGTAGCGGGCGCGGGAGAGGGAGCCGGCGGCCCTGGCGGGATCTATACCGGCGAGAAACAGGGATTCGCTCGCGTAGATATTGCCGACGCCGACGACGATGCGCCCGTCCATGATAAAGGTCTTCACCGACTGGCTGCGGCGGCGGGATTTCTCGAACAGGTAGTCGCCGTCAAAGTCCTCCGACAGGGGTTCCGGGCCCAGGTGGACCAGCAGGTCGTGGGCGGCGGGATCGGCGTCGGTCCACAGCAGGGCGCCGAAGCGGCGCGGATCTCGATAGCGCAGGATCAGACCGCTATCCAGTTCCCAGTCGATATGGTCGTGCTTTCCCGCCGCGACTTCCGGGCCCACCAGGCGCAGGCTGCCGGACATACCCAGGTGCCAGATGGCGCAGCCGCGATCCGTGTGCACCAGCAGGTATTTGGCGCGGCGCTCCAGGCGCAGGATCTCGGCGCCGGCGATGCGCTTCTCGAAGTCTTTTTCCACCGGCCAGCGCAGCTGGCGCTGGCGCACTTTGGCCGTGCGCACTGTATGGCCCTCCAGGTGCGGGGCCAGACCGCGGCGGGTGGTTTCTACTTCTGGTAGTTCAGGCATTTGTTCTTGGTTTTTTGCTCAGTGGCGACGCCGCTGCCGGTAGCTGCTTGCGGGGCCTTCGCATTTGGCTTACGCTGTTTATCCGAGCCCCGATCATCCAGCCACAAAAAAGCCCGGTTTTTACCGGGCTTTTTCGAACGTTCAGGGAGGGCAATTACTTGATTTTGCCTTCCTTGTACATCACATGCTTGCGAACGACGGGATCGTACTTTTTGATCTCCATCTTTTCCGGCATGTTGCGCTTGTTCTTGGTGGTGGTGTAGAAGTGGCCGGTGCCGGCACTGCTGTTCAGACGAATCTTCTCACGCATTGTTCTGTCTCCGATCTCTCAGCGGCTCGCCGCCAGTTACACTTTTTCGCCGCGGGCGCGCAGCTCGCTCAGTACGGTATCGATACCTTTCTTATCGATAACGCGCATACCTTTGGCGGAAACCCGCAGCTTCACGAAGCGCTTCTCGGACTCTACCCAGAAACGGTGGCTGTGCAGGTTGGGCACAAAGCGGCGCTTGGTGCGGTTCTTGGCGTGGGATACATTGTTACCGGTGACCGGGCGCTTACCGGTTACCTGACATACCTTGGACATCTGTTGGCCTCTTCAAAACTCTCTCGTGCCCGCGTCAGGGGATGCGGGGACATCAATTCGGGATTCTAATCCGGTTCCTGGGCGGCGGCGGAAACTGTTCAGAATCTGGCCCGGCCGCAAAGAGCGGCGTTTTATACCAGAAGCGCCCCTGCGGGGCAAGTTTTGTACAGCGATTATCGGCGTTCGAGGAAAGCCAGCGAGATGCTGAGGCCCTGATGCCGGTAGGCGCGGGACTGTCGGCGAGAGGGACCTCGCCGACAAGCCTCCAGGGATGGATTCACGGCGTGTCCCGCAAAGGCCTACCGGCATCAGGGCCGCCACAGCGTCTTAGCGCCATTGCCGGCGCTAAATCAGCCCCTGCTCGGCAAAAGACAGCGCCGCACCCTCGCCGACGATCATATGGTCGAGCACCTTGATATCCACCAGTTCCAGCGCCTGGGTCAGGCGCTCGGTGATCCAGATATCCGCCTGGCTGGGCTCGCTGACGCCGGAGGGGTGGTTGTGGGCCAGGATCACCGCGGCGGCGCCCTTCTGCAGGGCCACCTGCACTACCTCGCGGGGATAGACGCTGGCGGCGTTGAGGGTGCCCTCGAACAGCTCCTCGAAGGCGATCACCCGGTGCTGGCTGTCCAAGTACAGGCAGCAGAAGACCTCGCGCCGGCGGTGGCGCAGCTGCGCGGACAGGTAGTCGCGCACCGCGCCGGGGCTGCACAGCGCATCGCTGCGCCGCAGCGTCTCCGCCAGGTGGCGCCGGGCCATTTCCAGTACCGCCTGCAATTGCACGTATTTGGCGTCGCCGAGGCCGCGGCCGGCGCAGAAGTCCTCGCGGCTCGCCTCCAGCAGCTGGCGCAGGCTGCCGAAATCCGCCAGCAGCTGGCGCGCCAGATCCACCGCCGACATGCCGGCCACCCCGGTGCGCAGGAAGATCGCCAGCAGCTCCGCATCCGACAGGGCCCCGGCGCCCCGCTCGAGCAATTTCTCCCGCGGCCGCTCCGCCGCCGGCCAGTCCTTGATCCGCATCCCTTCCTCCCTGAAGTTTGTATGCCAATCGGCTATTGCCTTATTGAACAGGCGCAGAAATGCTAATCTTACCCGCTCTCCCAATTTCGGAAACACTGTCTCGGGTACAGCGCCTATGTCCTCCCTGGCCGACAAACGCATACTGCTGGGTATCAGCGGCGGTATCGCCGCCTACAAGAGCGCCGACCTGGTGCGCCGTCTCAAGGAGCGCGGCGCCGAGGTGCGGGTGGTCATGACCGCCGGCGCCCAGGAGTTCGTCAAGCCGCTGACCTACCAGGCGCTGTCCGGCAACCCGGTGCACACGGATCTGCTGGACCCGGCCGCCGAGGCGGCCATGGGGCATATCGAACTGGCCAAATGGGCCGAGCTGATCCTGATCGCCCCCGCCAGCGCCCAGGTGCTGGCCAAACTCGCCTGTGGCCTCGCCGACGACCTGCTGACCACCCTGTGCCTGGCCAGCGAGGCCAAGCTGGCGCTGGCGCCGGCGATGAACCAGGCCATGTGGCGCCACGCCGCCACCGCGGCCAATGTGCAGACGCTGCGGGAACGCGGCGCCCTGCTCTGGGGCCCCGCCGGAGGCCCCCAGGCCTGCGGCGATGTGGGTCCCGGGCGCATGCTGGAGCCGGACGCGCTGGTGCAGGAGGCCGAAGCCCTGTTCCGCCCGCGCCAGTCACTGGCCGGCAAGCGGGTCGCCATCACCGCCGGCCCCACCCGCGAGGCGCTGGATCCGGTGCGCTATCTGAGCAACCACAGCTCCGGCAAGATGGGCTTCGCTCTGGCCGCGGCAGCCCGGCGCGCCGGTGCCGAGGTGACGCTGATCGCCGGCCCGGTGAACCTCCCGACGCCCCCCGGCGTCAAGCGCGTGGACGTGACCGGAGCCCTGGAGATGCGCGACGCGGCCGAGCGCGCCGCCGACCTGTGCGACATCTTTATCGCCGCCGCCGCGGTAGCGGATTTCCGCCCGGCGACGGTCGCGCAGCAGAAGATCAAGAAGCGGGACGACAACAGCGAAGAAACACTGGCACTGGTCAAGAACCCCGACATAGTCGCCGCAATCGCCGCGCGCAGCGAGAGGCGCCCCTTCACCGTCGGCTTTGCCGCGGAGACGGAAAAGGTCATGGAGCACGCCCGGGGCAAGCTGGCGCGCAAAAAACTCGACATGATCATCGCCAACGATGTCAGCGCCGCGGACAGCGGCTTCAACAGCGACCGCAACGCCGTCACCGTGATCGATGCCGCGGGCAGCAAAACCCTGCCGCCGGCACTGAAAACCGAACTCGCGGAACGGCTGATAGAAATGGTCGCCGCCCAAGCGCAGAAACGATAACAACCCGCGTTACTGGAAAGGTTAAAAGGTTAATAAAAATCCCGTGGTTTCCCGCAACGATGCCCATCGCCAGCCGCTCTTTCACAGCGGCCTGCTGTTGCCCGCCCTGCTGGCCACCGTCGCCTGGCTGGGCGGGGCCTACTATATAGCGAGCAATATCATTGCACCGCGCAGCGCTGCGCAGGTGGAGCAGGCGGCACAGCAGAAGGCGCAGGCCTACGCCGCCGAGCTGCAGCAATACCTCGCCACCCGCGAGCGGCAGTTGCGCCGTATTCAGGGCCAAAACAAGCCCGCCGCCGAGCTGTTGACCGGCGCCGCGCTGCCGGAGGGCGCCTCCGCCCAGGCCTTTACCGCCGACCAGGTGCGCGTGGGCGCCGGCGCAAACCCCGCGCTGAACTTCGCCCTGGTGGATCTGCTCAAGCGCAGCGGCGAGGAAGGTGGGCAGCCGGTGGAGTTCCTGCGCACCGGCAGCGATAACGGCTGGCAACTGCACAGCGCGCTGGATCTGGGCGGGCAGTTGTTGCTGGTGAGCCAGCCCTTCTCCGTCTTCGAAGCGGAGCTGAAAAAGCTCGACAGCAATAGTGGCCGGATCAGACTGGTACAAAAATTCCCCGACGCGCCGCCGCAGCCCCTGTGGCAGGGGGGGCAGGGCAGCGGCAGTGCGGCCAGCGCGACCGTGGACGGCAGCTACCTGACGGTGGAGTTCAGCCCTTCGGCGGCCTTTGCCAGCGCACACGCCCTGTCCGCGCACTGGGTCTACATCGGTGCGGCTATCGGCCTGCTGATCACCCTCCTGTTGCTGCTGCGCTTCCTGCCGCGCAAAATCCCGGCCCCCTGGGATCGCGGCGGACAAAAAACACAGGGCGGGGCGAAGGCCCGCGGCAGTTCCGACTACCCGGAACTCCAGCCCGGGCGCACAGGCGAGCCGGCCCTGCAGGCGGTGGCGGCGGCGCCCAGCGCCGGCGAGGAGGTGGCTGAAGACAACCAAATGCCGCGCAAGTCCGAGCTGCAGGTCGGGGTGGAATTTCCCCGGCAGGTATTCCGCGCCTACGATATTCGCGGTATCGCCGGCAGTGAGATCAACGAGCCCTTCGCCTACCAGCTCGGCCGCGCCCTCGGCACCCTGGCCCTGCACGCCGGCGAGGAGATACTGCTGGTGGGGCGCGATGGCCGCAACAGTAGCGAACTGCTCAGCAACTGCCTGGTGGAAGGCATCATCGACAGCGGCTGCAACAGCGTGAACCTGGGGCTGGTACCGTCACCGCTGCTCTACTACGCCTGCGCCAAGGGCAAGAACACCAGCAGCGGGGTTATGGTGACCGCGAGCCACAACCCCGCCGAATACAACGGCTTCAAGATAGTGATGAAGGGCCGCCCGCTGGCGGAGGACAAGCTGCAACGGCTGCACCTGTTGATGCAGAAGGGCCCCTTCAAGAGCGGCCAGGGCAGCAACCGCGAGCAGGATATCCGCAACACCTATATCGACGAGATCTTCAACGACGTGGCCCTCGCCGGGCAGCCGCATCTGGTCGTGGATGCCGGCAACGGCGCCACTTCACTGCTGGCGCCGCGGCTGTTCGAACAGCTCGGCTGCGCGGTGACGCCGCTCTTCTGCGAGATAGACGGCAACTTCCCCAACCACGCCCCGGATCCGTCGCGCCCGGAAAACCTGCAGGCGCTGATCGACAAGGTCGCGGAAACCGGCGCCGATCTGGGCGTGGCGCTGGACGGCGACGGCGACCGCGTGACCCTGGTCTCCGCCTCCGGGCGCATCGCCTGGGCGGACCAGCTGGTAATGCTGCTGGCCCGCGACATACTCGCGCGCAACCCGGGCGAGAATATCGTCTTCGACGTCAAGAGCAGCCGCGCGCTGGCGCAGTTGGTCAACCAGTACGGCGGACGTCCGGTCATGTGGAAAACCGGCCACGCGCCGATGAAGACAAAAATGCTGGAGACAAAGGCCATACTCGGCGGCGAGTTGTCCGGGCACATCTTTATCAAGGACCGCTGGTTCGGCTTCGACGACGGCATCTACGCCGCCGCGCGCATCCTCGAAATCATGGCGCTGCGCGAGCAGAGCCTGGACGAGCTGCTGGATTCACTGCCGCAGATGGTCAGCACCCCGGAGATACTGCTGCCGGCGGACGAGAGCGAGAAGTTCGCGGTCATCGAAAAACTGAGGGAGCAGGGCGATTTCGGCGATGCCGATATCAACACCACCGACGGCCTGCGTATCGAATACGCCGACGGCTGGGGCCTGGTGCGCGCCTCCAACACCAGTGCCGCGCTGACGCTGCGCTTCGAGGCGGAGAGCGATGAAGCGCTGGAACGTATCCGCGCGCAGGTGACGGCACAACTCAAGAAAGTGAACCCGAAACTCGTAGTGCCAGACTGGCAGCTTGTATAAAGGAAGCCCGATTTATGTCACTGGATAGCAAATCCGCCCTGCGCGTCGCCCAGGTACTGAACGAGGCGCTGCCCTATATCCAGCGCTTTACCGGCAAGACCATCGTGGTCAAGTTCGGCGGCAACGCGATGGTGGACGAAGCGCTGCAAAACAGCTTCGCCCGCGACATCATCCTGATGAAGCTGGTGGGCATGAACCCGGTGGTGGTGCACGGCGGCGGCCCGCAGATAGGCACGCTGCTGGACAAACTCAGCATCGAGTCCCGCTTCGTCGACGGCATGCGCGTGACCGACAGCGAGACCATGGACGTCGTGGAGATGGTGCTCGGCGGCACCGTGAACAAGCAGATCGTCAACCTGATCAACAAGAACGGCGGCCGCGCCGTGGGCGTGACCGGCAAGGACGGCCTGCTGATCCGCGCGAAAAAACTCCAGATCAGGAGCGAGGCCGCCGGCCTGCACGCCTCGGAGATCATCGATATCGGCCATGTGGGCGAGGTCGAGAGTGTCAACACCGACGTGATCGACATGCTGATCCACGGCGACTTTATCCCGGTGATCGCCCCCATCGGCGTGGGCGAGGACGGCGCCTCCTACAATATCAACGCCGACCTGGTGGCGGGCAAGATCGCCGAGTACCTGAAGGCGGAAAAACTGATGCTGCTGACCAACGTGGCCGGCCTGCAGGACAAAAACGGCGAGGTGCTGACCGGCCTCAGCACGCTGCAGGTGGACGGCCTGATCGCCGACGGCACCATCTACGGCGGCATGCTGCCGAAGATCGCCTGCGCGCTGGATGCGGTCAAGGCCGGCGTGACCTCGGCACATATCATCGACGGCCGCGTGCCCCACGCGGTGCTGCTGGAAATCTTCACCGACAGCGGCGTCGGCACACTGATCACCGACGACGGAGCGCAAACCCGCGCGCAGCAAACGCCCGGCAATTGAAGCCGGCCCGGCGAATCGGTAGGATTCCGCCGCCGCAGCAGAAAGGCACAACAACAAAACCAGCTTCCGGCCAGCCGCCGGATTATAAAAGGCAGCGAATGAGCAGCGAAAAAATCAACCGGCGTCAACAGATACTGCAGGCCCTGGCCCATATGCTGGAGGCCAGCCCCGGCGCACGTATCACCACTGCGGCCCTGGCCAAGGAGGTCGGCTTCTCCGAAGCGGCGCTGTACCGCCACTTTCCCAGCAAGTCGAAGATGTTCGAGGGGTTGATCGAGTTTATCGAGGAGACGGTGTTCAGCCGCGTGTCGCTGATACTGCAGGAGGAGCCCTCGGCCCTGGCCCGCTGCCAGAAGATACTGCACCTGCTGCTGGCCTTCTGCGAGCGCAATCCGGGCATCACCCGCCTGCTCACCGGCGACGCCCTGACCGGCGAGACGGAGCGGCTGCACGGGCGCATACTGCAGTTCTTCGACCGGCTGGAGACCCAGCTGAAACAGATACTGCGCGAGGCGGAACTGCGCGAGCAGCTGCGCCCGGCCATACCGCTCGGCGGCGCCGCCAACCTGCTGCTGGCCAGCGCCGAGGGGCGCATAGTCCAGTACGTGCGCAGCGGCTTCAAGCGCAAGCCCACCGAGTACTGGGCGGAACAGTGGCCGGTGCTGATGGCGGGATTCTTTCGCGAGACGGCGCTGAGCCAGTGACGGGCGGGGTGTATTGATCGAGGGGCGGGTCTGGTTGCCGGTCTACTTCCCGGCGATCTCCCCGTAGCGCGCCGCGGCCCTGTCGAACTCCTCGTTGATCGCAACCGCCTCCGTCTCGCGCCGGCTCAGGCGCTCCTGCAACACCGCCACCTCCTCGCGCAGGTCGGCAATCCTCTTCAGCAGTTCCGGCGGCACTTCGCGGCCAGCCCGCTGGGTGCGCGCGGCCGCCGCCTCCTCCTGCGCTATCTGCCGGCCCAGGCTGGTAATGTTCGAGCGCATGATGGCCATATCCTGTTCGACGATCGCCAGCTTGCGCGCGCGCGCGCTCTCGATATCGGCCACGCTGTTGTACCGCTTGAGCAGCTGGCGGTCCGCCTCCCGCTGCGCCTCGCGGCGCTTCTGCTCGGCCAGCTCCTCGCCGGAAAGCTGCGGCGGCACCACCTTCAGCACGCGGCCGCTGGGCGTGAGCACCTCGTAGCCCTTGGCCACAAAGCGCGGCGGCACCCGGTCGTCGAGCACCTGGACACCCTTCTCGTCGGTGTAGCGGTACAGAACCCTGCCTTTGAATTCATCGCCCTGCCAGGCCTGGGCGCAGGGCCAGGCCAGAGCGGCGGAGAGAATCAGTGCTGGTAGGGGGACGACTTTCATCGCGCTTCTCGCTGAATGATCGGGCGTGCCGGCGCTCTCGGTATTATGATCCCGAGACGCCATAGCGCTGCCGGTAGTCCTCGATTTTCCGTACCGTGTCGCTGTCCTGCGACTGCTCCTTCAGGTAGCTGATGATATGGTCCAGCTGCACAATACTGAGGACCGGGATATTGTACTGCCTCTCCACCTGCTGAATAGCGGAGAGTTCACAGTCCTCGCTGGCCCTCTCCTGGCGGTTCAGGCCGATCACCACGCCGGCGGCCTCGGCCCCGTGCGCCTCGATGATCTGCATCACCTCGCGCACCGCAGTGCCGGCGGTAATCACGTCGTCGATAATCAAAACCTTGCCAACAAGCGGCGCACCCACTAAGGTTCCGCCTTCGCCGTGATCCTTGGCCTCTTTGCGGTTGTAGCAGAAGGGCTTGTCCACGCCTTTCTGAGCCAGCGCCACGGCAGTTACCGCACCCAGCGGTATACCCTTGTAGGCCGGTCCAAAAATGACATCGAACTCCACTCCAGAGGCGATAATCGCCTCGGCGTAGGCCTGTCCCAGCGCCGCCAGCGCGGCGCCTGTGTGGAAGCGGCCGGCATTGAAGAAATAGGGGCTCCGGCGGCCGGACTTCAGGGTGAAATCACCGAAACACAGCACCTGATGATCCAGGGCCAGTTGGATAAAATCGCGCTGATACTGCTGCATGGCAATTTGTTAACTATTGGCTAAGGTGAAGGGAGACCTCCCCCGCGGGAACTAAGGGGGAGAAGTGTGCACATAATGTTATTAATGATACACAGTCCGCTGGTAAGGGGCTAATAATGCGAATAGTGAGTCTGTCGGTAGACGGCGTTCATCAGGCGGCACAGCGCGGCCTCTATGATTGGTTGGCGGAGCAGGACGCGGATATCATCTGCCTGCAGGATCTGCGCTCCCTGGAGCCGGAACTGGACCACCCGATCTTCCACCCCGACGGCTATTACAGCTACTTCTTCGATTCCGGTACGCCGCACGAGAACGGTGTGGCCATCTATACCCGCAGCCAGCCGAAGGCGATCATCTTCGGCATGGGTTTCGCCAACGGCGAGGATATGTACGGGCGCTACCTGCAGGCGGACTTCGAGCGCCTCAGCGTCGGCTCCCTGCTGGCACCGGTGGCCACCGATGAGGCCTCGCTGGAGAAGAAGGTGCAGTTCTTCGACGACATGCAGGCCCACCTGCACAAGATCAGCCGCAAGCGCCGCGACTTCATCTTCTGCGGCAACTGGGGCATGGCGCACCGCCGCGCCGACGTACAGAACTGGCAGGACCACCAGGACACCCCCGGCTTTATGCGCCACGAGCAGCGCTGGCTGGACCAGCTGTTCAACGAGATCGGCTATGTGGACGCCTTCCGCAAGGTGGTCAAGGACGCGGACGAGTTCACCTGGTGGCCGAGCGGCAAGGTGGGCGAGGGCGACGGCTGGCGCACCGACATGCAGATAGTCTCCCAGACCCTGAAAAACCGCATCGAGTACGGCGCCATCAACAAGAACGTCGACTTCTCCAGCCACCTGCCGCTGATCATGGATTACGACCTCGAGGTCTGATCGAGCGGCGAATGCGGACAAATGTGCCGGGAGCAGATTTGTCCGCATCCACCTTTCATCACTCCTCCAACGCCTTCCTCTGCAGCGCGATCAACTCGCCGATCCCCGCCTTGCCCAGCCCCAGCATCTGCGCGAACTGCTTCTCGGTAAAGGGCGCCCCCTCGGCGGTGCCCTGCACCTCGATCATGCCGCCGTCTTCCGCCATCACCAGGTTCATGTCCGTATCGGCACCGCTGTCCTCCGGGTAGTCCAGATCCAGCACCGCTTCGCCCTCGTAGATACCGACGGAAACCGCCGCCACCAGGTTCTTCAGCGGGTCGGTGGTGATGATTTTCTCCCGCTGCATATAGCGCAATGCATCCACCAGCGCCACGCAGGCGCCGGTGATGGCTGCAGTGCGCGTACCGCCATCGGCCTGGATCACATCGCAATCGATGGTGATCTGGTGCTCCCCCAACTGTTCCAGATCCACCGCCGCGCGCAGGGAGCGGCCGATCAGACGCTGAATCTCCACCGTGCGCCCGCTCTGCTTGCCCTTGGCCGACTCGCGCGGCATGCGCGTGCCGGTGGAGCGGGGCAGCATGCCGTACTCGGCGGTGATCCAGCCGCTGCCCTGACCGCGCAGAAAGCGCGGCACCTCGCTCGCCACCGACGCGTTGCACAGCACTTTGGTATCGCCAAACTCCACCAGTACAGAGCCCTCCGCGTGGCGGGTGTAGTTGCGGGTAATTCGGACTTGGCGCAGTTGTGCCGGCGCGCGGCCACTGGGTCGCTGCATGCTTCACCTCTGATTGTTGGTTGCGAGCTCTGCATTATATATCCCCCGCGGGAAGACCTCGCCCGACTTCCGCGCAATCGCCGCGGTCAGCGGTGCGACTTCAGGGCTGTGCTATGATGCCGGGCCAATTTCCAACGCCAGCAGGGGAGCGACAATGGCCAACCGCCGGGAACAGAATACAGTGCGCAGCATGACCGCCTTCGGCCGCGCCGAGGCATCCTACGCAACCGGCACCGCCATCTGGGAACTGCGTTCGGTCAACCACCGCTACCTGGAACCCCACTTCCGCCTGCCCGAGGCCGCGCGCCCGCTGGAGACCCAGCTGCGCGAGACCCTGCGCAAGGCCCTGTCCCGCGGCAAGCTGGAACTGACCCTGACCCTGAAACCCAACAACGTCGAGAGCACCGGCCTGGAAATCAACCAGCCGCTGGCGGAGGCGCTGGTACAGGCCGCCAGACAGGTGGCACCGGGGCTCGACACGGCGCCGCTGAACCCGCTGCAGATACTGCAGTGGCCCGGCGTGATTGCGGAACCGGAGACAGACTCGGAACAACTGAGCGCCGCCGTGCAGCGGGCCTTCGGCGAGGCGCTGCAGCAGCTCAAGGCCAACCGCGAGCGCGAGGGCGCGGAACTGCGCAAATTTATCGAGGCGCGCCTCGAAAGCATCGAGGAACAGGTCGCCAAGGTGCGCGCCCTGCTGCCGCAGATACTGCAGGCGCAGCGGGAAAAACTGCACGCGCGCCTGGAGGAACTGCTCGGTGAGCTGGACAGGGACCGGCTGGAACAGGAAATCGTACTGCTGGCGCAAAAAGCCGATGTGGACGAGGAACTGGACCGGCTCGAAGCCCATATCGCCGAGACCCGCCGCGTGCTCGAAGGCGGCGGTGCCATAGGCCGGCGCCTGGATTTCCTGATGCAGGAATTCAACCGCGAGGCCAACACCCTGTCGTCCAAATCCGTCGTCACCGACACCACCCAGGCGGCGGTGGAGCTGAAGGTGCTGATCGAGCAGATGCGCGAGCAAGTACAAAACATAGAATGATCTTTTCAGCCTTTCTGTGTTCCCAGCCAGGCGGATCAGCAAGCAGGCGCGTCCCCCCATATCTGTGGGAACACCTTGAAACATGCACTGAAGAAACTGTTCAGGTAGTACTTCCTCTCGTTTGATACGCGCCGGGTCCATGACTTGCGCGGTGCCGCCAGAACTATGCTCGGCAAGACAGGGTTTGAAAAACCTCATTTTCACGGCATTAATTGGCGTGAAATTGAAACTTTACAAACCGCCTGAAGCAGATTGGTTTGATAAATATCTAAATCACGTCAACAATTAACGTATATTTGGAGTTTTACAAACCTGCTTGGGGCCAGCCATGCTGAATACTGAAGCCAGAAAGCAGCTACAGAAGGTGCTGCCTTTGGATATGGTAGCCACCAAATCATGGCTGAAGGCACAGGGACTCAATCTGCATTTTCTGGACAATGCGGTACGCAACCAGACCCTGATCCCTCTCGTAGCCGGTGTTTACGCCAGGCAGGAAGCAAGGCTGTCCTGGAAAGGTATTGTTGCCTCTTTGCAGCGCATGTCCGATGCCCCCGTTCACGTCGGAGGTTTAACCGCGTTAGAGTTGGAAGGGCTTGGCCATTACCTGTCCAAAGGAAGCAAGCCAAGGGTTCATCTCTACTCCGATGCAGCGCTCCCCCGATGGCTCAGCCGAATCGATGCTCCGGCACAGTTTGAGTGGCACGGCACACGCCGCCTGTGGCCAGAAACGCTGATGCAAGACAATAAGTACCTCCGGCAAGACAATTGGCAGGCATCATGCCCCCCGCTGCACTACTCCTGTCCAGAAAAAGCCATTCTCGAACTCTTGGCGGCGGTGCCCAACACCCTCAGCTTTGAACATGCTGACCAGTTGATGCAGGGGCTGCACAACCTCTCGCCACGCAAGCTGGACGCCTTGCTGAAAACCTGTCGCAGTATCAAAGCGAAACGGCTCTTTCTCTGGCTGGCAGGAAGACATCAACACGCCTGGCTCAAGTACCTGACACCAGATCAATACGCGCTGGGCACTGGAAAGCGACTGCTCGCCAAAGGCGGCAGGCTGGAGCCAACCTGGCAGATCACCGTGCCGAAGGACATGTAAATAGCATGGATAGACAAAGCCACTACTATCGACAAGTCCAGCTGTTGATACGGCTTATTCCCTTCGTTGCCCGGCACGACTGCTTCGCCCTCAAAGGTGGAACGGCTATCAATCTGTTCGTTCGTGACTTTCCCCGACTTTCGGTCGATATCGATCTGGTTTTCCTGCCCATGATGGAACGGCATGAGGCCCTGCAGACCATCAAGAACAATCTGGATACACTGGCTTCCACCATCACGACCAGCATCGACAATACTCGGGTTATCCGCTCCTTCCAGGATAGAGCGGATGCCCTGCGCCTACTGGTGGAACGGGATGGTGTGCAAATCAAAATAGAACTCTCCCCCGTATTGCGCGGCACGGTTTACGAGCCCCAGGTCATACCTGTCAGTGAGGCCGTTCAAGAAGAGTTTGGCTTTGCCGAGATGGCCGTGGTGAGCTTCGCGGATCTGTATGCTGGTAAAATCTGCGCAGCGCTAGATCGCCAACACCCGCGAGATCTGTTCGACGTCAAGCAGCTACTCGATAACGAAGGACTCACCGATGACCTGCGCAAGGCTCTGCTGGTTTACATCATCAGCCATCCTCGGCCCATTGCCGAGCTGCTCAGGCCACACTTCAAGGACATTTCCGGCGTCTACGAAGGTGAATTTCGCAACATGGCCGATCAAGACATTCCCCAGGCCGACCTGGAAGCGACCCGGGAGCAACTGGTAAGACTCATCAATACCTCGCTGACACCGCAGGAGCGAACATTTTTACTGTCATTTAAGAATCGCACACCGGATTGGACTCTCCTGGGACTCTCCTGGGACTCTCCGACATTGACCAGTTACCAGCCGTGCGCTGGAAACTACAGAACCTAGCCAGGATGACACCGGAAAAACATGCAGAGGCTTACCGCCGACTTGAACAAATTTTGAAGAGCTAAAAATCCCCAATACACCATGAACCGGGGACCGGATCTTGCTCAAGTCGCCTTTCGCCGCTCAATCCACCGCAGTAAATCCGAGAGCCGCCAGGCTCAACACAGCGAGCGCTCATTTTGACTCGTTTGGGTACCCCTTCATGGCCCACGCCCTGATTCTGTAATTTTCCTCTATTCTCCCGCCTCTTTTGGCCACCCACATTCAGAACAGGGCTGCCGTGATGAGTGATGACATGCTGACCATACGAGAGGTTGCGCAGTATCTGAAGCTCAACGAGAAAACGGCCTATAGACTCGCGGCAGAAGGTAAGCTGCCAGGGTTCAAGGTCGGTGGCTCATAGCGCTTCAGACGTGCAGACGTCGATAAGTGGATTGGCGATAAAATTGTCAGTAAGGACATCAATGAATGAGTGGTGAAACCCAGATTTGACAATAACTCATTCGAACTATCCAGTGATGAAATTATCTTTATGGGTAGTAAATTGGGTAGTTAGGTCACGCCCCCCCTAAAATAAAAACAGCTCCACCGAGAGCTGTTTTTTATACCGGCCTCACGCACCCAAAAAGCGCACCGCGCTGCGTCTTCACATATCCGCAGTGAAGTATTTCTCACTTATTTTTTGACCGGTACGGACGCACCAAAAAAAATTGGCATTTGGCGCCTTATTCCAAATATTGTCCCCGCAAACCGTTGAGGCTTAGGAGTGAACCTCCGTTAAATCCATACATTTGGATAAATATCCTTTTGTACACGACGGCATTTGCGCCGGCTGAATAACTCCAGGCGGCCTATTGTCGGCCTTCACGCGGAAAACGCTCTCCGCCCGCAAGGCAAATAGCAGTAAGCGAGGTATCAGAGGTACACAGGCGCCCCCGCGGTACATGGACGCGCCCGATAACAATAATTACGGAGATCCTAGCAACAATGAAATTACCGTTTAAAAACCTGCTGCAACAATCGGCTCTGCTGAGTGCAGTCTCTCTGCTGTGCGCGGCACCGCTCGCGACGCACGCAGTCGAAACCAACTCGCCGTCGGCGGTGCCCGCCAGTGCGCAGGCCGTCACCGACCGCATCATCATCAAATACAAGAACGCCTCCCAGATGGGGCTGGCTTCCAGCATGTCGCATTCGGCGCTGGAGCACGCCTCGCGCATGGCCGGCACTGAACTGCGCCATATGCGCCGCCTGGCAACCGGCGCGCAGCTGATGCGCCTGAACAAGCGCAAGAGCAAGGCCGAACTGGACGCCATCATCAGCCGTCTGCAGCAGGACCCGAACGTGGAGTACGCGGAGCCGGACCTGCTGATGAAGCCGATGGCCACCCCCAGCGACCCGCGCTACAACGAGCAGTGGCACTACTTCGAATCCACCGGCGGCCTGAACCTGCCCGCGGCCTGGGACACCAGCCAGGGTGAGGGTGTTGTGGTGGCCGTGATCGATACCGGCTACCGCCCACACGAGGATCTGGTGGACAACCTGCTGCCCGGTTACGACATGATTTCCGATCCAGATGTAGCCCAGGATGGCGACGGCCGCGACAGCGACGCCACCGATCCGGGCGACTGGGCACCGGCCGGCGTGTGCGACCCCAACGACCCCGGCAGCAACAGCAGCTGGCACGGCACCCATGTCGCCGGCACCGTCGCAGCGGCCACTAACAACGGCATCGGTATCGCCGGCGTGGCCTACAAGGCCAAGGTAGTGCCGATCCGCGTACTGGGCCGCTGCGGCGGCTACACCTCGGATATCGCCGACGCCATTATCTGGGGCGCGGGCGGCACCGTCAGCGGCGTACCCGCCAACGCCAACCCGGCCAAGGTGCTGAACCTGAGCCTGGGCGGCGGCGGCAGCTGCGGCAGCACCACCCAGAACGCGATCAACACCGCGCGCAGCCTCGGCGCGACCGTGGTGGTGGCCGCGGGCAACTCCAACACCAACGCCAGCAACGCCACACCGGCCAACTGCTCCGGCGTAGTGACCGTGGCCTCGGTCGACCGCTCTGGCGGCCGCGCCTGGTACTCCAACTACGGCAGTGTGGTGGATGTGGCCGCGCCCGGCGGCGACACCTCGGTGGCCAGCAACGGCGTACTCTCCACCCTGAACAGCGGCAGCCAGGGCCCCGGCAGCGACAACTACGCCTTCTACCAGGGCACCAGTATGGCGACGCCCCACGTGGCCGGCGCCGTTGCGCTGATGTACGCGGTGGACAGCTCCCTGTCGCCGGACGATGTCGAGTCGATCCTGAAGAACACCGCGCGCAGCTTCCCCGCCAGCTGCAACCAGTGCGGTTCCGGTATCGTCGATGCGGCGGCGGCCGTGGCCGAAGTCTCCGGCGGCGGTGGCGGCAACCCGGGCAACGGCGAACTGCAGAACGGCGTGGCCGAAAGCGGGCTCTCCGGCAACACCGGCGACGAACTGCACTACACCCTCGAAGTACCGGCGGGCGCGACCAACCTGCAGTTCCAGATCTCCGGCGGCAGCGGCGATGCGGATCTGTATGTGAAGTTCGGCTCTGCGCCCACTACTGGCAGCTACGACTGCCGCCCCTATCTGAACGGCAACAACGAGACCTGCAGCATCTCCAACGTGCAGGCCGGCACCTACTATGTGATGGTGCGCGCCTACAGCAGCTTCTCCGGCGTCAGTCTGGTGGGCAGCTACGATGAGGGCGGCAGCGGCGGCGCCAGCGGCTGGACCGAGACCAACCTGTCCGGAGGACAGGGCACCTGGCAGCACTTCACACTGGAGGTGAACTCCGGCATGGCGACGCTGGACGTACAGATGTCCGGCGGCAGCGGAGACGGCGACCTCTATGTGCGCCACGGCGCTCAGCCCACCACCGGCAGCTACGACTGCCGCCCGTACAAGTGGGGTAATAACGAGAACTGCAGCTTCAGCAATCCGGCCGCCGGTACCTGGTATATCAGCATCCGCGGTTACGACGCCTATTCCGGCGTGACTCTGGACGCACAGGCGAGTCCGTAAACCGGCGCACGCGACCACAGGAGGGCGGCCCGCGGGCCGCCCTTTTTTTACGCGCGCCATAAATGGCTAACGGATTTCAAAATTGCGCCGCGAATTGCCTGGGCCGCGCCTGCCGCCTGTGGCAGAGTGGACACAATTCGACCGATAAGAATATTCAAAGAGGTGCCCGTGAGTCTCGTCACCCTCGCCATCCCCTTTTTCCTGATCGCCGTACTGGTGGAGCTGGCGCTGGATCGCTGGCGCGGCTGGGGCCTGTACCGGCTCAACGACGCCATCGGCAGTCTCAGCGCCGGCATCCTGAGCCGCATCACCGGGCTGCTGCGCTCTGGCGTGCTGTTGCTGATCTATATCCCGCTGTACGAGCTGTTGCAGCCCTACTATCAGGCGGTGGGCTTCAACTGGTCCATGGACAACGGCTGGCACCTGCTGCTGGCGGTGGTGGCCTACGACTTCTGCTACTACTGGAAGCACCGCATCGCCCACGAGATCAACATCTTCTGGGCCGACCACCTGGTGCACCACCAGAGCGAGGACTACAACCTGACCACGGCGCTGCGCCAGCCCAGCGGCGGGCCGCCGATCGGCTGGATCTTCTATATGCCGCTGCTGCTGATCGGCCTGCCGGCGGAACTGCTGATCACCGCCGGCGCCATCGACCTGATCTACCAGTTCTGGGTGCACACGCAGAAGTTCCCCAAGGTGAAGTGGATGGAGTGGATTTTCGTCACGCCGTCGAACCACCGCGTGCACCACGCACAGAACAAGATCTATGTGGACCGCAACTACGGCGGTGTCTTTATCGTCTGGGACCGCCTGTTCGGGACCTACCAGGAGGAGCTGGAGGAGGAGCCGTGCATCTACGGCGTGCGCAAGCCGTTGAACAGCTTCGACCCACTGGCCGCCAACCTGCAGCACTACAAACGCATGGCCCTGGATGCCTGGTATACGAACAGCTGGTGGGACAAGCTCACCCTCTGGTTCCGCCGCACCGGCTACCGCCCGGCGGACGCCGAGGCGGCCATGCCGGTGCCCTCCTGCGACCTGGACAACTTCCAGCGCTTCGATCCACAGATAGGCCGCGGCCGGCGCATCTACGCGCTGGTGCAGCACCTGTGTTACTCCGCCGCGACCCTGGCACTGCTCTGGTATGCACAGAAAATGACCTACTCCGAACAGCTGATCGCGGTGGCGCTGCTCGCCCTCGGCCTGATCGTCAACGGCCGCATTCTCGACGGCCACCGCCTCGCGCGGATCGCGGAACTGGTGCGCCTGGCGGCGCTGGTTCCGGCCGTCGCCCTGCTGCCGCCGGCGCTGTCCGCCGCCCTCGGCTGCTATATCCTTTTCAGCGCGCTCGGCTGGTGGTGGTTGGCTTTTACGGGCAAAGGCGCTACAGTCGCTCTCGTTAGCGATTAGCAACAGGAAGTTGAACCCGGTCACAGACTGTAGGTGGTGGCCGGACCGGCTTCCGCCGGGCGATCCCGGCCGGGCTCGGGGGCGCAGCAGGCGCCACGCAGTTTGTGGTGGATGCCGCGCCCCTGAAAAATCCCAACACTCCCCCCCCAACCCGGCCGGGGTTTAGCCTTTTACCCGCCCTATCCAACTGCTTCCGTTATAATGACCGCTTTGCCCGGATACAGGATCAGTTGTGCAAACAGGAACCCTTTTTACCGTGTCCGCGCCCTCCGGTGCGGGAAAAACCAGCCTGGTAAAGGCGCTGGCGGACAGCGACAGCCAGGTCACAGTGTCGGTGTCCCATACCACCAGGCCGATGCGCCCGGGTGAGCAGGACGGGGTCAACTACCACTTCGTCGGCCGCGACGAGTTCCTGCAGATGCTGGAACGGGACGCCTTCCTCGAACACGCGCAGGTATACGGCGACAACTACTACGGCACTTCGAAGGAGTGGGTCGAGGAGACACTGGCCGAGGGCCGCGACGTGATCCTCGAAATCGACTGGCAGGGCGCGGCCCAGGTGCGCCGGCTGCTGCCGGACACCGTGGGCATCTTTATACTGCCGCCATCGCAGCAGGCGCTGCGCGAGCGCCTGACCGGCCGCGGCCAGGACGAGCAGAGCGTGATCGACAGGCGCATGGCGCAGGCCATCGACGAGATGTCCCACTATGTGGAGGCGGACTACCTGGTGATCAACGACAACTTCGACGAGGCGCTGGCCGAGCTGCGCGCCATAGTCAGCGCCCAGCGGAACCGCCTGAAGCACCAGCAGGAACGCCACGGCGAACTGCTGCAGGCGCTGTTGAAGCGCGCGTAAACCGGGCGCCGCGGCGCCGGCTGATCGATTTACGTACACTCCGCGGTCCGGTAAAATAGCCGGTCCCCTGAACCGAATTCGCCCACGGGGCACCCTATACGCACTGTTAATGGAACCGAAAGTTTATGGCACGTATTACCGTTGAAGATTGCCTCGAGCACGTCGACAACCGCTTCGAGCTCGTTATCGTGGGCAGCAAGCGCGCCCGCCAGATCGCCACCGGCGGCAAAGAACCGCTGGTGCCGGAGGAAAACGACAAGCCCACGGTAATCGCCCTGCGCGAGATCGAGGAGGGACTGGTGGACGCCAGCATCCTCGACGAGCCGGAAGAGGAGGAGGCCCCGGCCCAGTCCATGGCCGCGCCTGTCTACCTGTCCGATCAGGAAATCTGATTTATCCCTTCCACCGATTGCACACTGAGAGGCGCGCACGGCTTTGCACACCATCGATAGTCTGGCCCACCGCCTCTCCTCATACCTGCCACCCGACCAGATCCAGTTCGTCCGCCGCGCCTACTTCTATGCGGAGCAGGCCCACGACGGCCAGCAGCGCCGCTCCGGCGAACCCTACGTCACCCACCCGCTGGCCGTCGCCACGATACTGGCGGGCATGCATATGGATCACCAGAGCCTGGCCGCGGCCATGCTGCACGACGTGATCGAGGACACCGGCATTCCCAAGGCGGCGCTGGCGGAGCAGTTCGGCGACGAGGTGGCGGACCTGGTGGACGGGGTCTCCAAGCTGACCCAGTTCGAGACCGACAGCCCGGCGGAAAAGCAGGCGGAAAACTTCCAGAAGATGGCCCTGGCCATGGCGCGGGATATCCGCGTGATCCTGGTCAAGCTGGCCGACCGACTGCACAACATGCGCACCCTGGGCGCGCTGAAACCGCAAAAGCGCGCGCGCATCGCGCGCGAGACCCTGGAGATCTACGCCCCGATCGCCCACCGCCTGGGCATGAACGACGTGCGCATCGAATTCGAGGACCGCGCCTTCTTCGCCATCTACCCGCTGCGCGCCAGCCGCCTGCGCGCGGCTTTGGTAGCGGCGCGCGGCAACCGCAAGGAACTGCTGGAGAAGATCCAGAACGCGATAGAGGTGCGCCTGCAGCGCGAGGGCATAGATGCGCTGGTGATCGGCCGCGAGAAGCACCTGTACAGCATCTACCAGAAGATGCGCGCGAAGAAGAAGTCGTTCAAGGAGATCATGGATGTCTACGCCTTCCGCATCATCGTCGACAGCGTGGACACCTGCTACCGGGTGCTGGGGGTGATGCACAACCTGTACAAGCCGGTGATCTCCGAGTTCAAGGATTATATCGCGATCCCCAAATCCAACGGCTACCAGTCGCTGCACACGGTGCTGCTGGGCATGCACGGGGTACCCATCGAGGTACAGGTGCGCACCAAGGAGATGGACGAGATGGCCAACAGCGGCATCGCCGCCCACTGGCTGTACAAGGCCTCCGGCGACGAGGTGATCAACACCGGCGGCACCAGCCAGGTGCGCGCGCGGCGCTGGGTGCAGGGCCTGCTGGAAATGCAGCAGCGCGCCGGCGACTCGCTGGAATTTATCGAGAACGTGAAGATCGACCTCTTCCCGGACGAGGTCTATGTGTTTACCCCCAAGGGGCAGATAGTCGACCTGCCCGCCGGTGCCACCGCGGTGGACTTCGCCTATTCGGTGCACACCGACATAGGCAACTCCTGTGTCGCGGTGCGCATCAACCAGCGCCTGGCGCCGCTGTCGCAGCCGCTGGAGAGCGGCCAGAAGGTGGAGATTCTGACCCGCAAGAATGCGCAGCCGAACCCCAACTGGCTCAACTTCGTCGTCACCGCCAAGGCCAGGAGCGCGATACGCCACTACCTGAAGCACCAGCGCCACCACGATTCCGTGGCCCTGGGCCGGCGCCTTTTGGAAAAGGCCCTGGGCAAGTTCAATACGCGCCTGGAGGACCTGACCGAGGAGCAGCTGGAAAGGGGCCTGCAGGAGACCAAGTGCGCGACCCTGGAAAAGCTGCTGGAGGAGATAGGCCTCGGCAACAAGGTGGCCTTCTCCGCGGCCAAGCTGCTGGCGCCCGAGGGCAGCGAGGAGGCGGAGGCGAGCCATATCTCCTCGCCGCTGACCATCGATGCCCAGGAGGGCATGCTGATCAGCTTTGCGCGCTGCTGCCGCCCGATTCCCGGCGATACCATTATCGGCCATATCAGCTCCGGCAAGGGCGTCGTGGTGCACAGGGACACCTGCCGCAACACCACCGAATTCCGCGAACACCCGGAAAACATCATGCTGGTGAACTGGTCGCCGGACGTGAAGGGGGAGTTCCTCGGCGACGTGCGCGTCGAAGTGGAGTCCGAGCGCGGCATCATCGCGCGGCTCGCCACCCGCATCACCGAGGAGGGCGCCAGCATCGAGCAGATCCACGTGGACGAGAAGGACGCGCACAACAGCGTCATCTCCCTGACCCTCGAAGTCAGCAACCGCGTGCACCTGGCGCGGGTCATGAAGCGGCTGCGCAACCTGCCCTCGGTGATTCGCATCGCGCGGCCCTGACGATTTTGTGACGGCCGGCAGCCAAAGGCCGCCCGGCCGGCAAAAGTGACGCTTTCTCGATTCCCCCCGCTCCCAATCAGCGCAGAAGGGCGCTATATTTGCCGGCTTTCTTTTTCGGCAAACACTCTTTCACAAAGTCACGGAGTACCCCATGCCCAACCGCGCCGTAATCAAGACCGACAAGGCCCCGGCCGCCATCGGCAGCTATTCCCAGGCGGTCAAGGTCGACAACACCATCTACCTGTCCGGGCAAATTCCGCTGGATCCGCAGAGCATGGAGATAGTCCCGGGCGACTTCGCCGCCCAGGCGCGGCAGGTATTCCGCAACCTGAGCGCTGTGTGCGAGGCGGCCAACGGCTCCCTGAATCATATCGTCAAACTGAACCTCTACCTGACCGACCTCGGCAATTTCGCCACCGTCAACGAGGTGATGGCGGAGTTTTTCCAGCAACCCTATCCCGCGCGCGCGGCGGTCGGCGTCAAGGAGCTACCGAAGGGCGCACTGTTCGAGGCGGAAGGGGTTATGGTCATCTAATAAACGATGAATGAGGAATGATGAACACGCGATCGGGCACATCCCCGCGGGAGCGGCCGTTGGCCGCGATCTGACGATCGGCCCGCACCGGCCACAGCGACTGGCACGGGCCCTCCACCCCCATCCATCATTGCGCGCTCAGCACTCCAGCACCACCTTGCCGATGGAGCGCCCCGAGCGCAGCAGCTCCAGCGCCGCCGGGGCCTCGTCGAACGGAAATCGATGACCCACATGGGGCGGCGGCAGCGGCACCTGGCCCAGCTCCGCCAGCAGCGATTTCAGTTCGGCCCTCTGTTCCCACAACCAGATCAGGTTGAAGGCCAGCACCGAGCGGTTGCTGCTGATCATCTCCATTACGTCGTAGCGCGGGCGGCGCAGGTAGCGCCAGGCCGCGCGCAGGTAGTCCGGGCGGCTGCCCCGCGGGGTGAATTCCGCCGCGCCGAAGACCACCAGTCGCCCCATGGGTCTCAGCGCGTCGAAACTGGCTCTCTGTACCGAGCCGCCGATCCCGTCGAGGACCAGATCGAAGTGCAGTCCCTCGCGCCGCAGCTGGCGGGCAAAGTTCTTCTCGCGCACCAGCACCCGATCGAACCCCTGTGCCGCCAGCCAGCCGGCTTTGTCGGCACTGCCGACCGTAGCCACCGGAATACCGCCCAGTGCGCGGGTCAGCTTCATCGCCTGCAGGCCGACACCGCCGGCGGCGCTGTGCACCAGCACCGTCTGGCCCGAGCGCAGTGCGCCGAGTCGGGTCAGCGCATACCAAGCGGTCAGCGTCTGCGCCGGCCAGGCCGCGCCCTGGGCGAAATCCCAATCCCCCGGCAGCGGCATCAGGTAATCCGGCTCGCTGTCGATGACCGAGGCGTAACCGCCGAAGCGGGTCACGCCCATGACCCTGTCCCCGGCGGCGAAGCCCGCGGTGTTTTCACCGGTCTCCACTACCGTGCCGACGAACTCCAGGCCGGGAACGAAGGGACCGCTGGGCGTGGCGGAGTAGAGACCGGTCAGCGCGAAGATATCGGCGAAGTTCAGCCCCACCGCACGCACATCGACGCGCACGCGGTCCGGCGCCAGGGCACTCACAGGTTCGGTTTTCTGGCGGAGCCTGGCGATACTGCCGGCCTTCGGGGTCTGCCAGATGGTGCGGTGGTTTGCAGTCATGGAGGGCGGTCTAAGGAGGAACTAAATTTTCGCGATAGTTATGCCCCCACGCGGGATCATTCTTCTCAAGCGGCCATCCCGGGGCGCACTCCGGCCCGGCCAGTCCGGCCGCTGCAGGTATTCGCGGCGCCTTCAGCCCTCCGACTCCAGCAGCGCGCTGTAGCCGGCCTTGTAGTCCGGGTATTTCAGTTCGTAGCCGCTCGCCAGCATGCGCTTGTTGCTGAGCTTTTTCGAGCGGCGCTCGCTGGTCTCGACGATTTCGCGCAGGTGGGCGCTGGTGTAGCCCATGGCCTTGACCAGCCACTGCTGCAGTTCGTGCATGGGTACCGGCTCCGAATCGGCGCCGATATACAGCTGCTCCGGCGACCAGCCCTGTTTTTGCTTTTCGATCAGGTGCAGCAGGAAGCCGATACAGTCGTCCACGTGGATGCGATTGCTGTACTGCGGCGGTTGCGGCGGGGCGCAGCGGCCGGCGCGCACCTGCGACAACAGCCGGTCGCGGCCGGGGCCGTAGATGCCGGCGAAGCGCACCACGCAGGTGGTCGGCACCGCGCCGCGGATGATCTCCTCCGCGGCCAACAGGATATCGCCCTGGAAACCGCTGGGAATGGGCGGTGTCTGCTCATCAATAAACTGATCGCCGCTCTGGCCGTAGACGCGGGTCGAGGATACCCAGATCAGCATGCGCGGCGGCTGCGGCAGATTCGGCAGCGCCTCAGCCAGTGCGGTGGCGGTGTCGATATAGGCCCTGTGGTAACCGCTGCGGGTGTTTTCGTCCGGCGTGAAGGTGGCGAGCACCACGTCGGCGCCGTCGGCCAACAGGCGCTCTATGTTCTCCCTCTTGGTGGCGTCGCCGCGGCGCCAGTTGACCACATCCGCGCGGCGCTTGCTCGCCAGCGCCACCAGCGGATTGCGGCGCACGCCGTAGGCGGCGTATTCCTGCCGGTTAAGGCGCAGCGCCAGGCGCGCGCCGAGGTCGCCGCAACCGAAAATCCAAAGTTTTTCTTTTGCCATAAAAAGCCGCGGCGAAGTTGCGGGCCGCTAGTGGTCCAAGCGGTAAATTCGCTAACCGATCTCTTCGCCACAGGCCCCAGGGCTGCGTTGAAAAAGCTTGAATTAGCCCTGCTAGTCCTGCGCTTTTTCGCCTTGCCCTGATGCCTGTGGCTGTGAGCTTTAGTTACCGAATTTACCGCTTGAACCACTAGGGCCCTCTGCCGCATTCCCCTTTATCTTGTCGTAATCAGCCCCGCCGAAGAAACGCCGGTCCGCAAGGAAAATTCCCCATCCCAAACAAAAGGAAACCCGCCGCTGGAATCAGCGGGCGGCCGCGCTCTTCGAAAAAAATTGATCAACCCGTATTTGTCACCGCCGACGCAGCTGCGGCGGCAGATTTTTTTGTCTGCAAAGTTGCCGATACGGCGCCCCCGTATCGGCTCGACCGCTAGGGAACCTCTGAATAACTCCATGAAAGCCCCGCAGAGACATTACGGACTTAATCAGAGGTTCCCTAGCTTCCGCGCCGCTTGAGCATCCGGTACACGGCCAGAAAAATGATCGCACCGATAGTCGCGGTGACTATGTCACCCAGACCAAAGCCGGTCACCGGTCCGCCGATCCCCACCAGGGAACCCAGCCAGCCGCCGATAAAGGCGCCGACGATGCCGATAACAATGGTGACGATCCAGCCACCCGGGTCCGGCCCCGGCATAATCCACTTCGCCAGTGCGCCGGCGATCAACCCGAGAATAATCCAGGAAAAAATGCCCATGGCGATATTCCTCGCAAACTTGACCATACAGATATAGCAAAATTTTGCGCCTTTATCGCAGAACTGGTCCCATAAATAGCAAAATTTTCTAATCAACCCCGGAAAAAGCCGGAGTCACAGTCTCCAGTAGTCAGGAACTATTATTTATGAATAATTGCTATCACCTGCCAGCAGCTAATTGTCAATGCCATGACGCTGAATGAATTGCGCTATATCGTGACCCTGGCCCAGGAGCAGCATTTCGGCCGCGCCGCCGAGCGCTGTTTCGTCAGCCAGCCGACCCTGTCCATCGCGGTCAAGAAGCTGGAGAAGGAACTGGGCGTGGCGCTGTTCGAGCGCTCCAAGACCCGGGTTCAGGCGACGCCGCTGGGCGAGCGCATTGTCGCCCAGGCGCAGCTGGTGCTGGAGCAGGCCGCGGCCATCAAGGATATCGCCAGCGCCGGCAAGGACCAACTGACCAGCCCCCTGTCGGTGGGCGCCATCTTCACCATAGGCCCCTACCTGTTCCCGCACTTTATCCCCCAGCTGCAGAAGCTGGCTCCGGAGATGCCCCTGTATGTGGAGGAGGGCTATACCGCCACGCTGCGCCAGCGGCTGCGCAAAGGGGAACTGGACGCGATCATCATTGCGCTGCCCTTCACCGAACCGGACGTGGTCACCCAGCCGCTCTACGACGAGCCCTTCGTGGTGCTGATGCCGTCCGGCCACCCGCTGGCGCGGGAAGCGCAGATCACCCCCGACCAGCTGTCCCGGGACAATGTGCTGCTGCTCGGCGAGGGCCACTGCTTCCGCGACCAGGTGCTCGAGGCCTGCCCGCAGCTGCAGCAGACGATCGAGCGCGAGGCCGGCAACGGCCATATCCGCACTGCCGCCGACGGCAGCTCCCTGGAGACGCTGCGCCATATGGTCGCCTCGGGCCTCGGCATCACGGTGCTGCCGCTGTCCGCCGCCACCGCATCCCAGTACGCCAGCGGCCTGCTGGAAACGCGCCCCTTCGCAGCGCCGAGCCCCCGCCGCACCGTGGCCCTGGCCTGGCGCGCCAGCTTCCCGCGCCACAAGGCCATCGACATACTGCGCGAGGCCATAGGCCAGTGCCAGTTGAGCGAAGAGTAAAGAAACCGGAGCCAGACAAAGAATCCCGTGTCCGTTGAGCGACCCGCAAACAGCCTCGCCGAAACACCGGTCACCGCGCTCAAGGGCGTGGGGGACAAGTTCGCCCAGGTGCTGGCCAGGCTGCATATCGCCACGGTGCAGGACCTGCTGTTCCACCTGCCGCTGCGCTACCAGGACCGCACCCGCGTGACCCCGATCGCGGCGCTGATGCCGGGTGTGGACGCGGTGGTAGAGGGCGAGGTGCGCGCCGCCGACGTGGTCTTCGGCCGCCGCCGCAGCCTGATGGTGAAGCTGCAGGACGGCAGCGGCACCCTGTCCCTGCGCTACTTCCATTTCACCGCCGCGCAGAAGAACCGCTTCGCCCGCGGCGTGCGCCTGCGCTGCTTCGGCGAGGCGCGCCGCGGCGCCGCCGGCCTGGAGCTGTACCACCCGGAGACGGAAATCGTCGGCAGCGAGGCGCCGGACAGGCCCGACACCCTGACCCCCGTCTACCCGTTGACCGAGGGCGTCACCCAGCTGCGCCTGCGCGGCCTGGTGCAGCAGGCGCTGGCGCTGCTGGCCGACGGCGGCGTGGTGGAACTGCTGCCGGTGGAGCTGCTGCCGGCGGCGCTGCGCTACCCGCTGAAGGATGCGCTGCAATATCTGCACTCTCCGCCGGCCGGCGCCGACCTGGCGCAGCTGGCCGCCGGCGTGCACCCGGCGCAACAGCGCCTGGCGCTGGAAGAGCTGCTCGCCCACCACCTGAGCCTGCTGGAACTGCGGCGCAGCAGCGCCGCCGTCGCGGCGCCGCCGCTGCCCGCCAACGAGGCGCTGGAGCGGGACTTCCTCGCGCGGCTGCCGTTTGCACTGACCGGCGCCCAACAGCGGGTCTGCACCGAGATAGCCGCGGACCTGGCGCAGAGCCGCCCGATGATGCGGCTGCTGCAGGGGGACGTGGGCGCCGGCAAGACGCTGGTGGCGGCCATGGCGGCGCTGAAAGGCATAGGTGCCGGCGCCCAGGTGGCGGTGATGGCGCCGACGGAGATACTCGCCGAGCAGCACAGGCGCAACTTCAGCGCCTGGCTGGCGCCGCTCGGTATCCGCGTCGGGCAACTGACCGGCAGTCTCAAGGCCGCCGAGCGCCGCGCCCAATTGGCGGCGATAGAGAGCGGCGAGGCGCAACTGGTCGTCGGCACCCATGCACTCTTCCAACCGGAAGTGACCTTTCACAACCTGGCCCTGGTCATCATCGACGAACAGCACCGCTTCGGCGTGCGCCAGCGCCTGGAGCTGCGCGAGAAGGGCACTGCAAGCGGTGCGACCGGCCGGCTGCAGCCCCACCAGCTGATCATGACCGCGACGCCGATCCCGCGCACCCTGGCCATGTCCGCCTTCGCGGATCTGGACTGCTCGGTGATCGACGAGCTGCCCCCGGGGCGCCAGCCGATCAACACCGTCGCCATCTCCAACGAGCGCCGCGACCAGGTGATAGAGCGGGTGCACAGCGCCATCGCCGAGGGGCGCCAGGCCTACTGGGTCTGCACCCTGATCGAGGAGTCCGAGCGCCTGCAGGCCCAGGCCGCCGAATCCACCGCCAGCGAGCTGGCCGAGGCGCTCGCCGGCGTGCGCGTGGGCCTGGTGCACGGGCGCCTGAAGGCGGACGACAAGGACAGGGTCATGAACGCCTTCAAGGCCGGCGAGCTGGATCTGCTGGTAGCCACCACGGTAATCGAGGTGGGCGTGGACGTACCCAACGCCAGCCTGATGATTATCGAGAATCCGGAGCGCCTCGGCCTGGCGCAGCTGCACCAGCTGCGCGGCCGCGTCGGCCGCGGCTCCATCGCCAGCCACTGCGTATTGCTGTACGGCACGCCGCTGTCACAGAACGGCCGCGCGCGCCTGCAGGCGCTCAGACAGCACAGCGACGGCTTCGCCATCGCCGAGGAAGACCTGCGCCTGCGCGGCCCCGGCGAGATACTCGGCACCCGCCAGACCGGCGAGATACAGCACCGCATCGCCGACCTGCAGCGGGACGCACAGCTGCTGCCGCAGGTACAGCGCATCGCCGCCTCGCCGGCGCTGGGCGAGGAACAGCGCCGGCTGCTGATCCGGCGCTGGCTGCAGAACAAGCCGCGCTTCGCCGAAGCCTGACCCCGCAGTCCGTTTTCAATACCGAAGCCCTCCCTGCGGTCACCAATATTTTTGCGCTGCGCCCCGCGTAGTGGCAGCCTGACCGCACAACCTCTGAATAATTCCGCAATGCCTCTGCGGGGCTTGCAGAGGCATTGCGGAATTATTCAGAGGTTCCCTAACACTATAAAAATTGTCGGTTGCCGAAAGCAGCGACCGATAACGGCGATACATCTGAGAGCACTCAGGGGGAGTCCCGTGCACCATCCATCAATAAGCAGGCTGCTACAGTTCGGCCTGTTGTTTCTCTGTTTGAACAGCGGCGCCGTCGCCCAGGGCGGCTTTCTCGGCATCGGCGGCGACGAGCAGACCCCCAGCCTGACCCTGGCCCCGGCGGAGGTCGCCGTGGATGTACCCACCCCGGTTCAGGGCAACAATCTGGCGCTGTTGCTGGCCCAGGCCGGCAGCGGCAACGGCCTCAGCGCGCTGAAGGAAAAGGCCGCGCAGAAATTCAGCGCCCAGCTGCGGCTCGAACTGCACCACCGGCTGGAGGCATTCTTCGCCGACGAGGAAGTGCCGCTGGCACAGCAAGACGGCCAGTTGACGCTGTACAGCGCCGCCGATGTTTCGGTCGGCAAACAGCTGATCGGCCTGAAGACCTCGGACAAATACGAGCTGGAGCGCGGCACGCTGGAACTGTCCGGCGAATTCTCCTACCGGCTGCAGAATGCCGCCGGCACCACGCTGCGCGAGCAGCGCATCGATCTCGGCTCGCTGCGCGTGCGCGAAAACTACCGCGTGAAGACCCCGCACGGCGGCGGCGAGGTGGAGGACACCACCGACGCGGCCATCGAAGAAGCGCTGGTGGAAATGGTGCGGCGGCTGCTGGATCGCATCGAGGACCAGTTGGAGGCGGACCAGCTGCGGGAACTGGCCGCGCGCTGAGCCGCCCGATTCTGACCGACCAGTCAAAATTTTTTTTGCCAGCGCCCCGCGGCGGTGGCAGCCTTGGGTTCTATAGAGAAGTCCCGGCGCGAAATCCGTTCGCCACTTCACAATAACGAGAACTCAGGGAGAGTACGCTGATGAGAATCCGTAGCCTCGCGCTCGCCGGTGTGCTGCTGTTTGCCGCCTCCGCCGCCCAGGCCCAGGGCTTCCTCGGCCTCGGCGCAGACAGTGAAAACCCCAGCCTCAAACTGCCCCCGGCGGAAATCGCCATCGATGTCCCGATGCCGGTCAACAGCGCCAACCTGGCGCTGCTGTTGGCCCAGGCGGGCGAGGGCGGCAACCTGAGTTCGCTCAAGGATGCCGCGCTGCGCAAGTACCACCGGCACCTGGAGCGCGAACTCGACACGCGGCTGCGCGCCTTCTTTGACGACGAGGCGGTTCCGCTGGTGGATAGGGAAGGGCTTCTCTCCCTGCACAATCGGCTGGACGTGAGGGTGGTAAAACACTTCAGCGACCTGCAGAGCAAAGGCGGCTACGAGCTGGAGCAGGGCACCGTGGAGCTGTCCGGCAGCTTCCACTACCAGCTCCGAAGCTACGACGACCGCACGCTGCGTGAGGGCAGCCTGAATATCGCCGAGATGGATATCCGGCAGAAATACCGGGTCAAATCACCGCTGAATGGCGGCGCCGCAGAGGACACCACCGAAGAGGCCATCAAGCTGGCCCTGTCGGAAGTGGTGGAGCAGATCCTCGATGAGCTGGAGGACGAGCTGGAGGCGGACGAACTGCGCGAACTGCTGAATGGCTGAGCGGCCGCGCCGCTAGTGGGCCATGCGGAAAGTTCGGTAACAAAGGAGCACAGCCAAAGCGTTCAGATCAAGCTTTCTCAACGCAGAGCTGGGCGCTTTGGCGACGCAAACTGTTACACAACTTTCCGCATGGCCCACTAACCACCCAGCGGGGGCCTTCAGGCGCTGGCCACCTTGCCGTCGGCCACACTGTCGTAATTGCGGTCGTTGAAGGTCTCCTCGGAGAGGGCGCCCTCGCTCTTGGCCACGATCGTGCTCACCACCGAATCGCCGGTGATATTCACCGCGGTGCGCACCATATCCAGCAGCCGGTCCACCCCCATCACTATCGCGATCCCCTCCAGCGGCAGGCCCACCTGCTGCAGCACCATGGCCAGCATGATCAGCCCCACGCCCGGCACGCCGGCGGTACCGATCGAGGCCAGGGTCGCGGTCAGGATCACGGTCAGATAGCCCATCAGACCCACCTCGATACCGTACATCTGCGCGATAAAGGCCGTGGCCACGCCCTGCATGATCGCGGTGCCGTCCATATTGATCGTGGCCCCGAGCGGCACCGTGAAGGCGGCCACCTTGTTGTCCACCCCCAGGCGCTTCTCCACCGTGGACAGGGTCACCGGCAGAGTCGCGGCGGAGGAGGCGGTACTGAACGCGAACACCTGCGCCGGGCGCATCTTCTTGAACAGCTCCACCGGGTTGAGGCCCGACAGCAGCTTCAGCAGCAGCGAGTAGACCCCGAAGGCGTGCAGTAACAGCGTGGCCAACACCACCAGGAAGTACTTGCCCAGATCCAGGATGAAATCCATACCCAGGGTGGCGAAGGTCTTCGCCAATAGCGCGAACACGCCGTAGGGGGCGAACACCATCAGCACGCCCACCATGCGCAATATCACCTCGTTGAGGTCGTTGAAGAAGGCCGCCACGCGCCTGCCCGGCTCGCCGCAGCGGGAGATGGCGTAGCCCATCAGCAGCGCGAACACGATGATCTGCAGCATATTGCCCTGGGCCATCGCCGCCACCGGGTTGGTCGGGAAGATATTCACCAGCACATCGGAGAGCGGCGGCGACTCCTTCGGCTCGAAGTTGCCGCTGGGGGCCACATCCACGCCGACACCCGGCTGCACCACCATCGCCATAAGCAGGGCCAGGCTGATGGCCACCGCGGTGGTGAGCATATACAGGAGCACCGTCTTGCCCGCCAGCGGGCCTATGCGGCTGCCCTCGGACAGGGCGCAGGCGCCGCACACCAGCGACACCAACACCAGCGGCACGACCATCAACTTCAGCGACGCGATAAAAATGCGCCCGGCGATATCGAACAGCCCCTCGGTGAGGTAGCCGTTGACGGCGCCGGTGACGCCGCTGCCGAGCAGCTGGCTGGTGTTGAGGAAGTTCAGCAACACCCCGGCGACAATGCCCGCGAGCATCGCGATCAGGATTCTGGTAGTGAGACCCATGGACAAATTCTCTTCTGTTTTGTGTTGTCAGAGCAGCCGAGCACTATAGCCACTGGCGCCTTCCGGGGCAAAGACGAGCGGCCGCCGGCCACTGTACAATGCCCCTTTGCGAAGTCGCGGAGTGACCGTTGTACCCGTCCCCATTTGAATCCCCATTCGAGCCGAGCGGCGACTGGCTGGCGCAGCCGCTGGAATCCCTGCACCGCCAGCCGCCGGCGGCGCTGCTGCCGTGGCTGCTGCACCCCGGATCCCTGACCGCGGCGCTGAAGCAGCTCTCCGGCGGCGACTTTCGCGTGCAGGTGCTGAGCCAGCGCTGGCAACAGCCGCGCCTGGAGGAGCGCCGCGAGCTGAACCTGCGCGACCGCAGCCGCGCGCTGGTGCGCGAGGTGCTGCTCTACGGCTGCGGGCAGCCGTGGATCTACGCCCGCAGCGTGCTGCCGGAGCGCTGCCTGCAGGGCAGATCCCGCTACCTGCGCAGCCTCGACAGCCGCCCGCTGGGGGAGCTGCTGTTCAGCGAGCCGGATATCCGCCGCGGCCCGATCGTGCTGAACCAGCTGCAGCGCAACCCGCGCTGCCAGCTGCGCGAACTGGCCGGCGAGGGGGACAGCGCCTGGGGGCGTCGCTCCACCTTCTGGCTGCGGGAGAAGCCGCTGCTGGTCGCCGAGACTTTCCTCAGCGCCTTCCGGCCCGAGCGGCCGCCGCAGGCCAAGGCCGAAGCCGCCGTCGAGACAGAATAACGGCAGAATACGGAGAAAACCCTGTGATCAGCCAACAGATATCCCAGCGCTGGCCCGCCGCACTGCCCTACTGGCAGCTGGCGCGCTTCGACAGACCCATAGGCTCGCTGCTGCTGCTGTGGCCCACCTGGTGGGCGCTGTGGCTGGCCGCCGGCGGCTGGCCGGGCCTGCACCTGTTCGCAGTCTTCACCCTCGGTGTGCTGCTGATGCGCGCCGCCGGCTGCGCCGTCAACGACTTCGCCGACCGCGAGATCGACGGCCACGTCAGGCGCACCGCGGCGCGGCCGCTGGCCACCGGCAGCGTCAGCCCGCGCGGCGCCCTGGTGCTCTTCGCCGGTCTCAGCCTGGCCGCCTTCGCCCTGGTGCTGACCACCAACCGGCTGACCATTCTGCTGTCGCTGGCGGCGCTGGCACTGGCCTTTTGCTATCCGTTCGCAAAGCGCTACACCCACCTGCCGCAGCTGGTGCTCGGTGCCGCCTTCAGCATGGGCATTCCGATGGCCTTCGCCGCCGCGACCGGCGAGGTGCCGCCGCAGGCCTGGCTGCTGTACACAGCGAACCTGCTGTGGACCGTCTGCTACGACACCTTCTACGCGATGGTGGACAGGGACGACGACCTGAAGATAGGCGTCAAATCCACCGCGATACTCTTCGGCGAGCTGGACAGGGCCATGACCGGCGCCCTGCAGCTGCTGACACTGTTCGCGCTGCTGCTGGTCGGCCAGCGCTTCGAGCTGGGCGCGGCCTTCTACGCCGGGCTGGGCGCCGCCGCCGCGCTCTTCGCCTACCAGCAGTGGCTGGTGCGCGAACGCGAACGCGATGCCTGCTTTCGGGCCTTCCTGAATAACAACTGGGTCGGCGCGGCGCTATTTGCAGGAATTTTCTTCCACTATCTGCTCAGTTGAGCTGCCGTTTGGGATAGGCTGGCGTTCGTCATATATTTGTCACAAAAATGCCGTTAAATGTCCGACAGGAATTTAGGGTATGGCAGCCAGATGCACAGTAAAACGATCCTGATAGTCGACGACGAGGCCGCGGTGCGCGATATGCTGCGCGTGGCGCTGGAGATGGCGGACTACCGCTGTATCGAGGCGGAGAATGCGCAGGAGGCCCACGCGCTGGTCATCGACGAGAAGCCGGATCTGATACTGCTGGACTGGATGCTGCCGGACGTGTCCGGCGTGGAGCTGGCGCGGCGCCTGAAGCGCGACGAGCTGACCGCGGCACTGCCGATCATCATGCTGACCGCCAAGGGCGAGGAAGACCACAAGATCAAGGGCCTGGAGACGGGTGCCGACGACTACATCACCAAGCCCTTCTCGCCGCGCGAGCTGGTCGCGCGCCTGAAGGCGGTGCTGCGCCGCGCGGGCCCCGCCACGCCGGAGGAGCCGCTGACCGCCGGCGGCCTGGTGCTGGACCCCCTCAGCCACCGCGTCACCATCAACGGCCAGCCGGTGGAGATGGGACCGACCGAATTCCGCCTGCTGACCTTCTTCCTCTCCCACCAGGAGCGCGCCTACACCCGCACCCAGCTGCTGGACCACGTCTGGGGCGGCAACGTCTATGTGGAGGAGCGCACCGTGGACGTGCATATCCGCCGCCTGCGTAAGGCGCTGGCGGTGGACGGTCACGACCGCTATATACAGACGGTGCGCGGCACCGGCTACCGCTTTTCTGTGCAGACCGCGGAAAAAGTGTAAGCTAGCGCGCAACACCGCATAAGACGACATCACTATGCTGGATCGCAGTATTGGCGAATTCTCGCGCTTTGTAGTTATCGCCCTCGGCTGCACCATCTTCGGCTTCTCCACCGGTAACTGGCCACTGGCGCTGATCCTCGCGCTGGCGGTCTACCTGTGCTGGATTCTGTGGCAACAGAGCCGCTTCAACCGCTGGCTGGCCAACGGCCGCCGCGGCCCCGCGCCCACCGCCTTCGGTATCTGGGGCGAGATCTCCGACGACTTCTACCGCATGCAGCGCCGCCACCGGCGCGAGAAGCAGAAATTACACGCGATGCTGCGCCGGGTGCAGGACAGCACCAGCGCGCTGCGCGAGGGCATAGTCGCGCTGGAGGACGACGGCAACCTGGCCTGGTGGAACCCCGCCGCCGGCGAACTGCTCGGCCTGCAGCCCGGCGACGCCGGCCAGCCGCTGGTCAACTTCGTGCGCGACCCGGGCTTTGTCCGCTACCTCCACCGCTGCGAGCAGGGCGCGCGCGAGCCGCTGACCCTACCGGCGCCGGGCGACGACGCGCGCACCCTACAGCTGGAGGTGACCCGCTACGGCCAGGATGAGGCGCTGGTGATAGTGCGCGACGTCACCCGCCTGCACAATCTGGAGCAGATGCGCCGCGACTTCGTCGCCAATGTGTCCCACGAGCTGCGCACGCCGCTGACGGTGATCGCCGGCTATCTGGAAACCCTCGAGGGCAGCGGCCAGGCGCCGCGGGGCTGGCAGCGGCCGCTGGCGCAGATGCGCGAGCAGACGGCGCGCATGACCGCGCTGGTCAACGATCTGCTGCTGCTCGCGCGCCTGGAGACCTCGGAGCGCGACAGCGGGCGCGAACAGGTGGCGGTGGGGGAACTGATGGAGCGCGTGGCGCGGGAGGCGCGCAGTTTCAGCGGCGGCCGCCACGAAATCAGCGTGGACTGCGAAAAAGACGCGACCATCACCGGCGACGCCAGCGAGCTGCACAGCGCCTTCGCCAACCTGGTCCTGAATGCGGTGAAATACAGCCCCGCCGGCGGGCCGATTCAATTGCGCTGGTGGCTGGACGGCCGCGGCGGCCACTTCTCGGTCAAGGACAGCGGTATCGGCATAGACCCGATACATATCCCGCGCCTGACCGAGCGCTTCTACCGCGTCGACGCCGGCCGCTCCCGCGACAGCGGCGGCACCGGTCTCGGTCTCGCGATCGTCAAACACGTGCTGTTGCGCCACAGCGCCGAGATGAGCGTCGACAGCACACCGGGGCGCGGCAGCACCTTTACCCTGCACTTTCCAACCAGGAAGCTGGGGTCGACTGCGGCCGCCTGAGCGGTTTCGAGTATTCTGCCCCCACTGCAGGAGCGGCCCATGGCCGCGATCGATCTATCCGGATTCTGCCGGACTCCGATCGCGGTCATGGGCCGCTCCTACACCATGGAAATAACCGTTTTACTCCAGCTCCTGCAATACCACTTCCTCGCCGCCTTTCGTATAGGTCACCTTCTCTCCCTCACCCACCGCATTGCACTGGCGGCGCAGAGTCAGGTGGTGCAGCTGCAGGTCGCCGTCGCGCAGCAGCAGGTGCTCGCGGCCGTCGTCGTCCACCGGCAGGGCTTCGGTGCCCACCAGGGCATCGCGCAGCGCGCGCAGGCGCGGCATGTCCCGGTAGCGGTCCAGGTCGCTGGACAGGCGCTTCTTCATGCGCTCGCACTCGTGTAGCGCCGCGGCCGTCTCGCGGTATTTGGCAAAGAAAAACACCGCCGCGATCGCGAATGCGATAATCACCGTCGTTTCAAACCACTCGGGCATTTCAGCTCCCCTTCTCTGTTCTGCGCCAGACCACAAGATGGTTGTTGGCCGGCAGGTCATTCAGTTCTTCGCGCGCGAGGCCCGCATCCAGCGCCAGCCGGTCCAGCCACTCCAGGTCGCGGATACCGCTCTCGGGATCGCGCGCCTTCAGCCAGCGGTCGAAATCCGCATTGGTCGGGCCCACATAGTCGCCGCCGATTTTCATCGGCCCGTACACTAACAGCTGCCCGCCGGGCTGCAAAATCTCAGGCAGCTTGCGAAAAAACCGCCGCACCGAATCGGCGGACATGATGTGCAGGGTATTAGCGGTAAAAATAGTGTCGACGACAAGCGGCGGCCAGTCGTCGTTCACGTCCAGCGCCAGCGGCGCGCGCAGATTTGGTGCGGGGCTGTGCGCCAGCCAGGCGCGGATACCGGGCAGGTTTTCCGCCCGGTCCGAGGTCTGCCACACCAGATGCGGCAGGCGCGGGGCGAAATACACCGCGTGTTGCCCGGTGCCGCTGCCGATTTCCAGCACCTGGCGGCTGTCGGCGAGCAGGCGCTTCAGCTGTTCCAGTATCGGCTCGCGATTGCGCGCGCACGAGGGCGCGTCCGGCAGCTCAGGGCTCACTGCGGCTCGTCCCGGGTGAAGACCCAGTCATTGCCACTGGACATGGCCGCATTGTATGCGTAGCCGGCCACATCGAAGTCTTTCAGCGCTTCGGCCTTTTTGACCCGCTTGTCGATGGCCCAGCGGGCCATCATGCCGCGGGCCTTCTTGGCGAAGAAGCTGATCATCTTGTACTGGCCGTTCTTCAGGTCCTTGAAGTGCGGGGTGATGATCTCCGCGTCGAGCCCGGCGGGCCGCACCGATTTGAAGTATTCGTTCGAGGCCAGGTTGACCAGCTCTCTGCTGCGGAGGCTGCGCAGCTGTTCGTTCAGCGCCCCGGTGATCCGGTCGCCCCAGAATTCGTACAGGTTTGCACCGCGCGCATTTTCAAATTTGGTGCCCATCTCCAGCCGGTAGGGCTGCATCAGGTCCAGCGGGCGCAGCAGGCCGTAGAGGCCGGACAGCATGCGCAGGTGCTTCTGCGCATAGCTGAAATCCCGTTTACCCATCGTCTCCGCCGCGAGCCCCGTGTAGACGTCGCCCTTAAAGGCGAGCAGGGCGGGGCGGGCGTTCTTTGCGCTAAAGGGGCGCTTCCACTGCTGGAAGCGGTCGTAGTTGAGCAGGCCCAGCTTGTCGGAGATCTTCATCAGCTCGGAGATCTGCTGCGGGCTCAGCTGGCGCAGCTCCTCGATCAGCGCGGCGGATTCCTTCAGGAATTCCGGCTGGGTGGTCTCGAACTCCGGGATTTCGCTCTCGTAGTCGAGGGTCTTGGCCGGGGAGATAACGATTAACATCGGTTTCCTTGTGTACCGGGAGCGCCGAGCCCCAGCTCGGCAATCGCTTCGATGGATGCCAAGGCCGAGCTGGGGCTCGGCACTTGCGCCTCTACTCCGGTTTCAGGATGTCCTGCCACCAGTTCAGCGGCGTCTGCCCGTCCTCGGGGTCGTAGACATTGCCGTAGTACCAGACGCTGTTGGCGCCGTCGCAGGCGCCGTTCAGTATTTTTTCGATCTTGTCGAAACCGCAGCTGACATGGATCGAGTAGACCAGCAGACGCGGGTTCTCCAAGTCCAGCTCGCCGCCGAGCTTTTCCAGCTGCGGCGTCAGCTGGTCGGACAGGGCGGCGCTGTCGCTGCGGCAGAAGACGCGGATGGCCAGGTTGCCGGAGCGCTTGAGCAGCTCGAACTGCTGCTTGTCCCTGTCCACCTTGATGGTGTCACCACTGGCGATGCCCTTGATAAAGGCCGGCGAGCGCACCAGCTGGCAGCTGTCGTCCTCGTTGACGCGCACCTGCAGCCGCTCCACCACCGGTTCGCCATCGGGATTGGTACCGGCGAACAATTCGATCACCTGCAGTGCCGTCATAACCTCTCTCTCCGGACTGTGTAAAATGGATCGCTAACAAGCCGAACATTATACAGGGAGGAAGCGATGATCTCGCGTGCACTCAACCTCACCGCAGCTGCGTTGGCCGCATCGCTGCTGGCCGGCTGCGCGGTCAACCCGGTCACCGGCGAGAAGGAGCTGTCGCTGCTGTCACCGGGCCAGGAGCTGGCCCTGGGCGAGCAGCAGTATCCGATCAACCAGCAGCAGCAGGGCGGCCAGTACATCATCGACCCGTCACTGCAGGACTACGTCAGCCGGGTGGGGCAGAAGCTGGCGAGGGTATCCGACCAGCCGCAGCTGCCCTACGAGTTCGTCGTCCTGAACAACTCGGTGCCCAACGCCTGGGCGCTACCCGGCGGCAAGATAGCGGTGAACCGCGGCCTGCTGGTGCTGCTCGAGGACGAGGCGGAACTGGCCGCGGTGCTCGGCCACGAGATAGTGCACGCCGCCGCGCGCCACTCCGCCGCCGCCATGTCCCAGCAGCAGGTGCTCGGCGCCGGCCTGGCCGTGCTCGGTGCCGCCACCCGCGAGACCGCCTACGGCGATCTGGTGACACTCGGCGGCCAGTTGGGCGGCTCCGCCTATATCGCCCGCTACAGCCGCGGCAACGAGCTGGAATCGGACGAGTACGGCATGAAGTATATGGCCGCCGCCGGCTACGACCCCGAGGGCGCGGTGCGCCTGCAGCGCAAGTTCGTCGAGCTGTCCAAGGGCCGCCAGGCCGGTGCCCTGGAAGCGCTCTTCGCCAGCCACCCGCCGTCCCAGGCGCGCGTGAACGCCAATATCGAACACGCGAAAAAGCTGCCCAGGGGCGGCGCGACCAACCGCGCCGCCTACCAAAAGGCCATAGCGCAGCTGAAGCGCGACGCGGACGCCTACAAGAGTTACGACGAGGCCCTGGCGGCCATCAACAAAAAGCAGTACGACCGCGCCCTGGCACTGACCAGGCAGGCGCAGAGACAGCAGCCAAAGGAGGCGGCCTTCTACGCGCTGGAGGGCGACCTGCTCGCCTACAAGAAGCAGTACAGGGAGGCCCACGCCGCCTACGACCGCGCGGTGCAGAAGAACCCCGGCCTCTTCTCCAACTGGCTCAAGCGCGGCATGGTCAGCGCCCAGTTGAAGGACTACACGGCCGCCGAGCGGGACCTGAACCGCTCGCTGCGCTATCTGGAGACGCCGCACGCCCACTACTACCTGGGCCAGGTGTATGAACAGCAGGGCAACACCCGAAGCGCCTACAGCCACTACCAGACCGCCGCCCGTGCCGGCGGGGATATCGGCAGCAGGGCGCAGGCGCGGATGCAGGCGCTGGGCGGCAGGGGATAGCGGAACGGCGCAAACAAAAAAAGGGCTCCCGAGGGAGCCCTTTTTATCTCTGCGCCGTAAAAGCTTACAGCTGTACGGTTACGCCCAGCTGGAAAGCGTCAACATCGGTATCGCTGTTGGTGCTGTAGGCCAGCTTGCCGGCGATGTTGCGGTTGAAGAAGTGGGAAACACCCAGCTCGAAGGTTTCGGCCTTGTTGTAGTCTGCGAAAACAGAGGTCTCCTTGCTGAAGTAGTACTCGCCACCTACTTTCCAGTCGTTATCCGCCTCGTCGTTGCTGGTGTAGCTGGCATCGGCCACAAACCAGGTATCGCCGCCCAGGCCCTTGAAGAACTTGGAAGACAGGGTGCGGCTGTCGAATTCGTCGTCGGTCTCGAAGTTGAATCCGATATAGTCATTGCCGCTCAGGCGATGGTTGTAGCGAAGGTCCGCGACGTAGACGGCATCGCCATCTTCTGGCTTTATGCGGTGCACCTGCGCGAGGAAATCCGGCGTAAACAGGTAGCCCGCTGACAGGGTGTGGTGTTCGAAATTCTCGCTGCGCTGGCCGACATCCACATTGGTCGTTGAAAGAGTGGCGCCAACGACAAAGCCATTCGCGGCAAAGTACTCACCACCAAAGTTCAGTTCATCCACGTCACCGCCATCGAAGTCCAGATAGCTGTAGTCGGCGGATATGTTGGTGACCTTGTTGATATATTCGAATTCCTTCAGCGGACCGAGGCTCTCCTTCGGCGCGAAGTAATAGGTGGTGCCGATCTTGAACTCATCGGTATCGGCGGAAGCGTATTCGGTATTTTTGTAGCCGGCCTCAGAAATGGAGGTGTACTGCTCCGCGACAGCGGTGGCGGACAGCAGCATCAGAGGCAGGGCGGCAAATTTGAACTTCATCACAATTTCCTTGTATTACCTTGTTTCCAATAGGAGACGCGCATTCTAAGGATTTTTCCTGAATGGTAAATGAATTGGCCGGGAAATATTTGCACGAAGCGCGCTTAACGAGTCTATGGTGTTTCAGACCCGCCCGGTCTGGGGAGCACCACCCACTCAGGCTCCTCGAATTCGCCGATAGGGCGCACCTCGACGAAGGGCGCGGCGCTGCGGATGATTTCGTCTATCCGCGCGCTGTGATCCGCCTCCATCGCATCGCGCTCGGCCTTGCTGGCCCAGCTGGCGATGGCCAGCAGGGTGTTGGGATCACCGATCTTGCGCCTGAGCTCGGTGCCGCGCGCGCCGGGAAACTGCTGAATCAGCTCGGACGCGCGCAGCCAGATATCGGCGTACTCCTCCGCGCTGTGCCCCTCCTTGATGCGGACCTCGAAGATATATTTCACAGATTCCACCCCGACAAAAATGGCCGCTGATGCGGCCATTTTTAATCTGACACAGGGGGCGGAACAAGGTTCGCCCCCACAGATCAGGATTTTTTCAGCTTGCCCTCGTGGCCGTGGCGGATGTCGGCGCCCTCGACCAGGTAGACCACCTGCTCGCAGATATTCTTCGCGTGGTCGCCGATGCGCTCCAGGGAGCGCAGGGTCCAGAGGACGTTGATGACCCGCGAGATGCTGCGCGGATCTTCCATCATATAGGTGATCAGTTCGCGCAGGGCGGTGCGGTAGTCCATATCCACCTGCTCGTCTTCCGCCAGGGTGCGCATCGCGGAGGCGACGTCGAAGCGGGTGTAGGCGTCGAGGGCGTCGTTGAGCATCCGGCGCACCGCGTTGGCGATATGGCGGATCTCGGTGTAGCCGCGCGGCGAGGTGCCCTCGTCGGTCAGGGCTATGGCCATCTTGGCGACCTTGCTGGCCTCGTCGCCGATGCGCTCCAGGTCGCGGGCGATGCGGGTCACGGACATCACCATACGCAGGTCGGAGGCGGCCGGCTGGCGCTTGGCGATAATCAGGGTCGCGTGCTCGTCCAGGGCCATCTCGCGCTTGTCGATGTCCTCCTCGATGCGCAGCACCTTCTCCGCCAGTTCGCTGTCGGCGTTGGACAGCGCATCCACCGCGTCCGCCACCTGGCGCGCGACCATACCGCCCATTTCCAGCATCTCTGTCTTTATGCTCTCCAGGTCCTCGTTGAATTGACGGGAGATGTGTTGGTCGAAATGCATTTCCATAGTGTTTGCCTCAGCCGAAGCGGCCGGTGATATAGGCCTCGGTCAATTCGTGTTGCGGGTTGGTAAATACCGTCTCGGTATCGTTCACCTCCACCAAATGGCCCAGGTGGAAGTAGGCGGTGCGCTGGCTGACCCGCGCGGCCTGCTGCATCGAGTGGGTCACTATCGCGATGGTGTAGTTCTCGCGCAGCTCGTCGATCAGCTCCTCGATGCGCGCGGTGGCGATCGGGTCCAGGGCCGAGCAGGGCTCGTCCATCAGGATCACTTCCGGGCTCACGGCGATGGCGCGGGCGATACACAGGCGCTGCTGCTGGCCGCCGGACAGGCCGGTGCCGGGCTTGTCGAGACGGTCCTTGACCTCGTTCCACAGGCCGGCGCGGCGCAGGCTGTTCTCGACAATTTCATCCAGTTCCGCGCGGCGGCTGGCGATGCCGTGGATCTTGGGGCCGTAGGCGACGTTCTCGTAGATGGACTTCGGAAACGGGTTCGGCTTCTGGAACACCATACCGACCCGCGCGCGCAGCGGCACCACGTCCACCTTGGGGCCGTAGATCGGCTCGCCGTCCAGGCTCAGCTCGCCCTCGACGCGGCAGCCCTCGATGGTGTCGTTCATACGGTTCAGGCAGCGCAGGAAAGTGGACTTGCCGCAACCGGACGGGCCTATCATCGCCACCACTTCGTTGCGGCCGATATCCAGGCTCACATCGTGGATCGCCTGGGTCTCGCCGTAGAAGACGTTGACGTTGCGCATGCGCAGCTTGGCATCGTCGCAGAAGGGCCTGCCGACGGTTTCGCGTACCTTGGTCCGGGTATCCACGGCTTCTCTGTCCAAAGTTTCGGGATTGGGGGCTTTCGGCTGTCCCGGCTCGGCGTGGCCGGGGGCGTCCAGGGTCATGGTGTTCATAAATGGTCCCGCTATCTTAGCATCTGCGCTGGCTTACCAGCGGCGCTCGAGTTTCTTGCGCAGCAGCACCGCTGCGGTATTCATCACGATCAGGAAGCTCAACAGCACCATGATCGCGGCGGAGGTGCGCTCGACGAAAGCGCGCTCGGGGCTGTCGGCCCAGAGGAAAATCTGCACCGGCAGCACCGTGGCCGGATCGGTGATACCGGACGGCACGTCGACGATAAAGGCCACCATGCCGATCATCAGCAGCGGCGCCGTCTCCCCCAGGGCCTGCGCCATACCGATAATCGCGCCGGTGAGCATGCCGGGCATGGCCAGCGGCAGCACATGGTGGAAGACCACCTGCATCCGCGAAGCGCCCATGCCCATGGCCGCCTCGCGGATGGACGGCGGCACCGCCTTCAGCGCCGCGCGGCTGGAGATGATGATGGTCGGCAGCGTCATCAGCGTCAGCACCAGGCCGCCGACCAGGGGCGCCGAGCGCGGCAGCTCGAAGAAGTTGATAAAGATCGCCAGCCCCAGCAGGCCGAAGACGATGGACGGCACCGCCGCCAGGTTGTTGATGTTCACCTCGATCAGGTCGGTCCAGCGGTTCTTGGGCGCATACTCCTCCAGGTAGATGGCCGCGGCCACGCCAATCGGAAAGGACAACACCAGGGTCACCAGCAGCGTGAGCGCCGAACCGACCAGCGCGGCGCGGATACCGGCCTGTTCCGGCTCGCGCGAGTCGCCGTTGGTGAAGAAGGTGCTGTTGAAGCGCTTCTTCAGCTCGCCGCTGTCCAGCAGCTGCTGTATCCAGCCGGCCTTCTGATCCGAGGTGCGGCCGCGAAAGCCCTCCTTGGAGTCGTCCAGACTTTTGACGAAGGTGTCCACATCGTCGTCGGCGGCCAGCCACACCGTCTCCGTCTGGCCGAGTAGTTCCGGGTTGGCCGCGAGGCGGTCGCGCAGCGTGAAGGGTGCGCCGGTGGAGACCAGGCTGTAGAGCTCGCGCTTCTCGCTGCGGCTCTGCGCCTCCGGGAAGCGCTCTCGCAGCGCCTCGCGGATCACGCCGGTAAAGTTGGCCCAGGCCAGGCTCTCGTCGTCCACCTTGTCGATGCCGAGCACCTGCGCGTCGTAGTGCACCCGCAGCTCAATCGCGCTCTGCACGAAGGCGCCGCTGCCCTTGGAGATGATGTCGGTGAAGAGCACAACAACCGCGAACACGCCGAAGGCGATACTGGCGATACCCAGGCCGCGGAATATTTTTTCCTTGCGGTGGCGGCTGGCCAGGCGTTGCTCGATGCGCGCGCGCACCTGCTGCTGTGTCAGATTGGTCTGGGTCAAATCAGTCATACTGTTCCCGGTATTTCTTCACTACGTGCAGGGCGATAAAGTTCAGCACCAGAGTGGACAGGAACAGCATCAGACCCAGGGCGAAGGCGGCCAGCGTCTTGGGGCTGTCGAACTCCTGGTCCCCCACCAGCAGGGTCACTATCTGCACCGTCACCGTGGTCACCGATTCCAGCGGGTTGGCGGTCAGGTTGGCGGCCAGGCCGGCGGCCATGACCACGATCATCGTCTCGCCGATCGCGCGCGATACCGCCAGCAGCACGCCGCCGACGATGCCGGGCAGGGCGGCCGGAATCACGACTTTGCGCACCGTCTCGGAATGGGTCGAGCCCAGGCCCAGGGCGCCGTCGCGCAGGGACTGGGGCACCGCGTTGATCACATCGTCGGACAGGGACGACACGAACGGAATAATCATGATGCCCATCACCAGGCCGGCGGCCAGGGCGCTCTCGCTGGAGGCCTGCAGGCCTACCGCGGTGGCCAGATCGCGGATAAAGGGCGCCACCGTCAGCGCGGCGAAGAAGCCGTACACCACCGTCGGCACGCCGGCGAGGATTTCGATAACCGGCTTGGCCACGGCGCGCACGCGCTTGCTGGCGTACTCGGCCAGGTAGATGGCGGACATCAAACCCACCGGCACCGCCACGAACATCGCGATGGCGGAGACCATCAAGGTGCCGGTAAACAGCGGCACTGCACCGAAGGCACCGCTGGAGCCCACCTGGTCGGCGCGCAAGGCCATCTGCGGGCTCCAGTGCAGGCCGAACAGGAATTCGGTCACCGGCACCGACTGGAAGAAGCGCAGGGACTCGAACAGCACCGACAGCAGTATGCCGACGGTGGTAAAGATGGCGGCGCAGGCGCAGGTGATCAGCACGCCGCGCAGGATCTTTTCCACCTTCTCGCGCGCGCGCAGTGCGGGGGAGAAGCGCAGCAGCGCGAAGGCGCCGAGACCGGTGGCGAGAATCAGGCTGAGCGCCGCCTGCAGATTACGCGAGCTGTTCTGCAGGCTCTGCAGCCGCTCCGCGGCGGCCTGCAGCTGCGGCGACGCCTCGCCGATCAGATGGCCGGCGGCCAGGTTCTGGATCTGTGCGTAGAGCAGGTTCTGCCCTGAGACACTGTCCGGCTTGTCGGCGATACTGTGCATTACCAGCGCGCGGATGATCGCGTCGTCGAACGCGAGCCAGGCGCCGAGCAGGATCAGCGCCGGCAGGCCGCACAGCAGAGCCGTGTGCAGGCCGTAGTAACTGGGCAGCGAGGCCAGGTTGCGCAGGCCGCCGCGGGCGCGCGCCGCCGCCAGCGCGCGGCTGAAGCCCATGCCGTAGGCGACCAGGATCAGCAGCAACAACAGCGCGAACAGTGTGGGTGTTTGCATCGATTCGCTCTAGGCTAAAGTTTTCCCGGCATTATCCGGGCTTTCTATTGCGTTTGCATGGCTGCCGCAGGGCAGCTCGACTCTCGGTTCCGCCACCGGCACAGGCCGGTGCGGGTGCGAAAAAACGAAAAAACCAGGCCCGAGGGCCTGGCCGGTAAATCCTTTTACCTACTGCTTTTCCGAAACTTACTTCTTGGCCAGGTTGCCCAGTGCGTTCAGCTTGCGCACGTCGGTGGCCACCTGCTGGCGCTTCTCGGCCGGCAGCGGGATCATGCCCTTGTCGGCCAGGTAGCCGTCCTCACCCCAGGCGCGCTCGCTGGTGAACTCGGCCAGGAACTGCTTGATGCCCGGCACCACGTCGGCGTGCGCCTTCTTCACGTAGATGAACAGCGGGCGGGACACCGGATAGCTCTGCTCGGCGATGGAGTCGAAGGTCGGCGCCTGGCCCTCGATCAGGGAGCCCTGCACCTTGTCGGCGTTCTGGTCCAGGAAGCTGAAGCCGAAGATACCCAGCGCATTCGGGTTAGCCACCAGCTTGTTCACGATCAGGTTGTCGTTCTCGCCGGCCTCCACATAGGCGCCGTCTTCACGGATGTTGTGGCAGATGGCCTTGTAGGCGCTCTTGTCGGCTTTCTTCTTGGCCGCGATCCAGTCGAACTGCTTGCAGCCGCCTTCCATCGCCAGCTCGGCGAAGGCGTCGCGGGTACCGGAGGTCGGCGGCGGGCCCAGCACTTCGATCTTGTGCGCGGGCAGGGCCGGATTCACGTCCTTCCAGGTCTTGTAGGGGTTGGGTACCAGGGTTTCGGAACCGTCCGGATTCGGCACATCCTTGGCCAGGGCCAGGAAGATGTCCTTGCGGGTCAGCTCGAAAGGCTCGGCGCTCTTGGCGTTGGCCAGCACTATGCCGTCGTAGCCGATCTGCACTTCCACCACGTCGACGCCATTGTCGTTACACATATCCAGCTCGGACTGCTTGATGCGGCGGGAGGCGCCGGTGATGTCGGCGGTGCTCTCGCCCACGCCCTGGCAGAACAGCTTCATGCCACCGCCGGTGCCGGTGGATTCCACAACCGGAGTCTTGAACTGGGTCGCGCGGCTGAAGCGCTCCGCCACGGTGGTGGTGAAGGGGTATACGGTGGAGGAGCCGACGATGCTGATATGATCGCGGGCCGCCAGGGCCGCCTGGGAGGCGGCGATGGTCAGTGCCGCCAGGGAGGAGGCCACTATTTTCTTGGCAAAACCGTGCTTGTTCATGGGTTACTCCAGTGAGTGTGTTTGAGGTACGAGGCGCACACTACGAACAACGGGTGACGATTCTATGAATGAAAGATGACAAAAAGGTTACAGATCACCGAATTGCACAACTGGCGCCTGATCCTCCGAGGCGGTAGGCTTTGAGCCACAACAATAAGATGCATTGAGAGAGCTCCCCATGTCCCTTCTGTTAGGCGGCGCGCGCGCCCTCGACCGGCTGGCCAGCGGCGCCGGGCGACTGCTCGGCTGGTTCACGCTGGCGATGGTATTGCTGCAGAGCGCGGTGGTGCTGCTGCGCTACGGCTTCGACGGCGGTTCGGTGGCGCTGCAGGAATCGGTCATCTACCTGCACGGCGCCGCCTTTATGCTCGGCCTGGCCTATGCGCTCTACACGGACGCCCATGTGCGCGTCGACGTCTTCTACCGCCGCATGGGAGAGCGCGGCCGCGCCTGGGTCAACGCGGCCGGCACCCTGGTGTTCCTGCTGCCGATGTGCGCCTTTATTCTCGTCGGCAGCTGGCAGTTCGCCGCCAGCAGCTGGGCGGTGCTGGAGGGCAGCGCCAACGCCGGCGGCCTGCCCGGCATCTTCCTGCTGAAGAGCCTGATTCCGCTCGCGGCCGTCACGCTGGCGCTGGCCGGCCTGGCTCAGTTCGCGCGCGCGCTGGCGCAACTGATGCAGGTGGCGCCGCGGGCCCCGCGCGCCGCCGCGGGCGCGGCGGTGCGCGCGGAAGTTGAGGAGGCCGGCGCGTGATCGAGCTGATCCCACTGCTGATGTTCGCCGCCGTATGCGGGCTCTTGATGTTCGGCTATCCAGTGGCCTTCACCCTCGGCGGCACGGCGCTCGCGGCCGCGGGCCTGGGTATCGTGTTCGGCATCTTCGACCCGGAGCTGCTGCGCGCCTTCCCCGACCGCCTCTACGGCATCATGCAAAACGGCACCCTGATGGCGGTGCCACTGTTCGTATTGATGGGCGTGATGCTGGAGCGGGCGCGCATCGCCGAGGAGCTGCTGGTCAACCTGGCCCGGGTCTTCGCGCGGGTGCCGGCGGGCATGGCGGTATCGGTGGTCGTAGTGGGCGCGCTGCTGGCCGCCAGCACCGGTATCGTCGGCGCCACCGTGGTGACTATGGGGCTGATGTCGCTGCCGACCATGCTGAAGCGCGGCTATTCGCCCGGGCTCGCCACCGGCACCATCTGCGCCACCGGCACCCTGGGGCAGATAATCCCGCCGTCCATCGCGCTGGTGCTGCTCGGCGATACCCTGTCCAACGCCTACCAGCAGGCGCAGCTGTCCGCGGGCATCTTCAACCCGCAGCCGGTCAGTGTCGGCGACCTGTTTATCGGCGCGATTGTGCCCGGCCTGCTGCTGGTGGCGGCCTATATCATCTACCTGCTGTTCGTGGCCGGCCGCGAACCGGCGGCGGCTGCCCCGGCCGGCGGCGAAACGGTGAACCTGCGCGAGACACTGAAGAGCCTGCTGCCGCCAATCCTGCTGATGCTGCTGGTGCTCGGTTCCATCATCAGCGGCGCCGCCACACCCACCGAGGCCGCCGCGGTCGGCGCACTCGGCGCCGGCATACTGGCCGGGAGCCGCGGCGCGCTGAGCTGGAACCGCGCCGGCGAGGTGGGGCGCAACACGCTGCAGGTCACGGCCATGGTATTCGCGATACTGATCGGCGCCTCGCTGTTTTCGCTGGTGTTCCGCGGTTACGACGGCGAGGAGCTGGTGACCGGTATCTTCAACAGCCTGCCCGGCGGCGTGGTCGGCGCGACCCTGCTGGTGATGGTGGTCATCTTCCTGCTCGGCTTTATTCTCGACTTTATCGAGATCACCTTCGTCGTGGTGCCGATCGTCGGCCCGGTACTGCTGGCGATGGGCGTGGACCCGGTATGGCTCGGCATCATGATCGCGCTGAACCTGCAGACTTCCTTCCTGACGCCGCCGTTCGGCTTCGCGCTCTTCTACCTGCGCGGCGTCGCGCCGGGCGAGGTGCCCACCGGGGCCATCTACCGCGGCGTGATACCGTTTATCGCGATACAGCTGCTGTTGCTGTGCGGGCTCGCCCTGTGGCCGTCGCTGGCCACCTGGCTGCCGGCCGCGCTTTCCGGCTAGGGCCGGTTGGTGCTGGCTAAATGCTGGTCAGTTTGTGCTAGAATGCGCCACCCGCCAAGCGCCGGCGGGATCGAATAACTCTAACAATCCGTGAGCAATCGATGTCCGCACTTGATGAAGATCCGCAACCCACAGGCACCCTGACGCTGCAGACGCAGACCATGCCCCGGGATACCAACCCGCAGGGGGATGTATTCGCCGGCTGGCTGATGTCGCAGATGGACCTGGCCGGTGCCATCCTCGCCCAGAGTATCGCCCGCGGCCGCGTCACCACCGTCGCGGTGGGCAGCATGGTGTTCCTGCGCCCGGTGCCGGTGGGCTCGACGGTCAGCTGCTACGCCGAGGCCATCGAAGTGGGCCGCTCCTCGATCCGCACCATGGTCGAAGTCTGGCTGACGCGGGTGGATTCCGGCGAGCAGGTGAAGGTGACCGAGGGCGAATTCGTATTCGTGGCCATCGACGACCGCGGGCGCACACGGCCGCTGCCGCAGTAACCCTCCCGCGCCCACCGGTGCTATACCGATGGGGATGAGCGAATCATTTTTCGAACAGCTGCTGGTGCTGGCCGGGATACTGCTGATCCCCGCCGGCCTGCTGCTGTTGATCCTGTCCCGACTGCGCTGGAGCAACAAGGCCACCGCGGCCGGCCTGTTGCTGATAGCCCTCGGCGCGCTGCTGCTGGTGCGTATGCACACGGCGGAGTTCTGGCAGATCGACCGCTGCCTGGATGCCGGCGGCAGCTACGAGCGGGATACGGGCAGCTGTATTCTTCCCTAGAAGCTGTTCCGGGCGCCTGGTGGCGGCCGCCGGAGCGGAGGCACCGCAGTGTACGACTAGTACATGAGGAGGCCGAGCACCGCCGGGCGCCCGTATAGTAGTTGTGAAACAGCTTCTAGTGCGCCGCGTTGGACTCGGGCAGCGCAATACCCAGCGCGCGCAGCTGTTCGGCCAGGTGCGGATTGCCGCTCTGTCGCCAGCGCTGGTAGAGATCGAGCACATCTATGGCGTCGAACGCCTGCTCGCGCGCACAGGCCCTGGCCACCAGCTCCAGCAGGCGCACGAAGCGCTGCGCCAGTTCGACGAACACATGGCGGTTCTGCTGCGCGTTTTCCCCCAGGTAGTCGTAGGCGCCGCCGCCCATACCGACGAAGTAGTCCCGGCGGATGCCGCGCCGGGCGTAGGTCTCCGGGAAGAGCGCACCGAGAAACAGCGCCATATCCCCCAGTTGCCGCAACAGCTGACAGCGCTCCCAGTGGCTGCCGGCCTCGCGCGCGTCCTTGTACAGCAGCGCCAGCGGGCGGATGCTCATCCCCTCGCGGTCGTAGCCGAACAGCTGATCGCTGTCGCCGAAGCGGGCGAGCAGGTTGCCCAGATACCACAGTGTGTCCTCGCGCGGCTGCGGCTGCAGCTGGCGGCCGAGATCCTGTAACCGCTCGCGAAAGTAGTCCGCGAGCGCGCTCTCAAACGCGGGGTGAGAAACTAAGGCCATCTGCGTTCCTCCTGTGGCGTTAACCCTTCTAAAAATATAAGTCCAGATTTATACGCCTTCTACTGGCAGAGCCCGGATTTTTAGAAAAATTAATTATAAAAAATGCCGTTTCAGCGCTCTTGAAAAGAGCCGGCCCGCTCCTATTTTGCCGCTTGGGAGACCGGGGAAATCTGTCGGCCCGCTCCCGACTGTACGATTTCTTTTACCTGTGTTTTGTGAATGCTTATGGGAGGAAATCCGATGAGTATCAGACCGCTTTACGATCGGGTGGTCGTCAAGAGGCTGCCGGCCGAAACCACCACCAAAGGCGGTATCGTGATTCCCGACAAGGCTGCGGAAAAGCCCAGCCAGGGTGAGGTTATTGCCGTGGGGCAGGGCGCGCAGCTGGACAACGGGGAGCTGCGGCCGCTGGCGGTCAAGGTGGGCGAGCGCATCCTGTTCGGCCAGTACGCCGGAACGGAAGTCAAGCTCGACGGAGAAACCTATCTGATCGTAAAAGAGTCCGACATTTTGGCCATTCTGGATGAGAGTGCAGCACAGGAGCAAGCAGCATGAGCGCAAAGATCGTTAAGTTTTCCGACGATGCCCGCGAGCGCATGTTGGCCGGTGTGAATATCCTCGCCAACGCGGTGAAGGCCACCCTCGGTCCCAAGGGCCGCAACGTGGTTCTGTCCAAGAGCTTCGGCGCGCCGCGGATCACCAAAGACGGCGTGTCCGTCGCCAAGGAAATCGAACTGAAAGACAAATTCGAGAACATGGGCGCGCAGATGGTGAAGGAAGTCGCGTCCAAGACCGCGGATGTCGCCGGCGACGGCACCACCACCGCCACGGTGCTGGCGCAGGCGCTGGTGCGCGAGGGCCACAAGGCCATCGCCGCGGGCATGAACCCGATGGACCTGAAGCGCGGTATCGACGCCGCCGTGAAGGCCGCCACCGAGGAGCTGACCAAGCTGTCCAAGCCCTGCAATGACAGCAAGTCCATCGGCCAGGTGGGCACAGTGTCCGCCAACTGGAACGCCGATATCGGCCAGATACTCGCCGAGGCGATGGAGAAGGTGGGCCGCGACGGCGTTATCACCGTCGAGGAGGGCAAGTCGCTGCAGAACGAACTGGAAATCGTCGAGGGTATGCAGTTCGACCGCGGCTACCTGTCCCCCTACTTCATCACCAACCAGGACAAGATGCAGGTGGAGCTGGACAACCCCTACCTGCTGCTGTTCGACAAGAAGATCAGCAACATCCGCGACCTGCTGCCGGTGCTCGAAGCCGTGGCCAAGGCCGGCCGCCCGCTGCTGATCATCGCCGAGGATATCGAGGGTGAGGCGCTCGCCACGCTGGTGGTCAACAACCTGCGCGGCACCCTGAAGGCCGCCGCGGTCAAAGCGCCCGGCTTCGGCGACCGCCGCAAGGCCATGCTGCAGGATATCGCGATACTGACCGGCGGTACCGTGATCTCCGAGGAGGTCGGCCTGACTCTGGAGAAGGTCGAACTGGAGCAGCTGGGCAGCGCCAAGCGCGTCGTGATCGGCAAGGAGAACACCACCGTCGTCGACGGTGCCGGCAAGAAAGCCGATATAGACGCGCGTGTGGCCCAGATCCACGCCGAGATCGACAAGTCCACTTCCGACTACGACAAGGAAAAGCTGCAGGAGCGCCTGGCCAAGCTGGCCGGTGGCGTGGCCGTGATCAAGGTCGGCGCAGCTACCGAAGTCGAAATGAAGGAGAAGAAGGACCTGGTGGACGACGCCCTGCACGCGACCCGCGCCGCGGTGGAAGAGGGCATTATTCCCGGCGGCGGTATCAGCCTGGTGCGCGCCGCAGACGCGCTGCGCAAGTCCGGCCTTAAGGGTGCCAACGACGACCAGCAGCTGGGTATCAATATCGCCCTGCGCGCGATGGAGGAGCCCTTCCGCCAGATAGTCGCCAACGCCGGTGTCGAGGGCAGCGTGGTGCTGGACAAGGTCCGCTCCGACAAGAACAGCGCCTTCGGCTACAACGCGCAGACCGGGGACTATGGTGACATGATCGAGTTCGGCATTATCGATCCCACCAAGGTCACCCGCACTGCGTTGCAGAACGCCGCGTCCATCGCCGGCCTGATGCTGACCACCGAAGTGATGGTGGCAGAAAAGCCCGCGGAGGAGAAAAATCAGGGGCCGCAGGCAGACGCCTACGACTTCTGACGGCCTGCAGGCAAACACCGACCGGGGCGGGAGCAATCCCGCCCTTTTTATTCCCCCCAACAATTTTCCCGGCCCCTGAGCCCCCCTTTTTTGTTACCTGACGAGCAGTTTTCCGGTTCGCTGCTTTCATCCGCAAAACTATCGCGATAGGATTCGCGTTCGCATATATAAATAACGCCAGACACGGATATGTCTCTCTGCAGCCTCACGGACCGTCAGGGCAATCGCTATCTCCTCTCTCTGGGCCACGAGTTCCAACCCGCAGATCCCGGCGAATACTATCTGGCCCTGGAAGTCCTGGAGCGGATCGATGGCGACCAACTATTCTGCGCCGATCTCGAAATCTTCCACTTTCACAATATCGAGTTCCACCAGCGGCTAGCACTCCGCCGGCGGCAAGGGCGGCGAGAGAGACGCTTGGGCGACGGCTGGCAATACGCAAACAATACAGAGATAGGGCCATATTCCCGCCCGGGAGGCTACCCGGGCAGGTGGGCGATTATTCTAGACGCCATCTACCATGGAGATCTGCGATTCACACAAATTGCCTCCGCGCCGCAGACGCAGACCTCCGCTGAAAAAGACAAGCGCGGCATACTGCGTGTCAGGATCCGCCAGGCACTGGCCGCCATCGTCGCCCAGGAAAGCGCGGAAGCGGCACGTCACGAACAGCTCCTGCGCGAAGAAACCCGCATCAGCCGCACCGCCATCTACACCGGCGCCTTCCTCACTGGCCTGTGGAATGCCGGTACAGACCTCGCCCAGTGGCTCAAGGAAGTCAACGATGTCGTTAACCCCCTGCATCGCAGCCTGCGGGGCATACAATCGAGCTACCGGGTTCTGCAACGCAACAGCGACACAGGAGAGGAGCTGCTCGCAGCCTTCGCAGATGAAATCCTGACGGCGGAGAAGCGCGAGCTGGTACAGGTGCTCGGCTTCGACCCCGGCGCCATTACCCGCGAACAATTCCATCGGGCCACGGAAATGGCCGACCTGATCTGGGAAGACCCGGCCCTGCAGGCCGACCTCCGGCGCTTCATCAAGGATTACGTCAAGGCTCAGCACCCGATAGAGATCACCGAATTTTCCGGCGCGGCGGCCTTTGAAGTCCTGTTCACCATACTCCTCGCGGCGGTCACCGGCGGAGCGGGCCTGGCAGCCGGTGCCGCCGGCCAGGCGCGGCACTTTGCCAAGTTCCGCAAGGTGGGCGAATTGCTGATGGAGTTTGCCGGGCAGGCCAGGAAAGCAAAAACTCTCGCGAGGCACAACAGCGGGAACAATCGTAAGGCCAGCTTCGAAGATTTCGAAAGCCTTGGAGAGGTGGAATCCCATAGAACGGCTGTGGCAGCTACCAGCATCCGAAAAGAGAAGCCTGCACGGCGTGAAAAAATCGACACAGAACTGGAAATTGCGTCCAAAGAGCACAATGGGAAAAGTAAACTTGATGATATTTTCAGAAAGATACCAGAATCTGATTATCTAGCCATTAAAGCACGCTCTGTCCATAATCTCGATTCCAACACCTTGGTTCTAGGAAAGTACAGACCTACCGTAACTAACGGAGTAGAAGACTGGAGTACTCCAGGCCCTGATTCCTATGTTGCTATTGCGAGAACCGAGAACGCCACTTATTTCGACCTGGGCAGCGAGTGGAGCTCTATAACTGCCAAATATGAATTATCTGATGATGAAATGTTCAGGGCTTTCAACATCCCGGTACTGGATGATGCTGTGAATACAAATAAGCAGATCAAGTTCACTCATGACCCCAGAACTAACGGCGGATTTCTTCAGCAAGAGTGGGAGTATTTGCAGAAAGTGCACGGATATAAGCGACTAAAAGAAATTGATGGAGCTTGGTATGCGAAGTGATGATTTAGAAGACGTTTTGATAGAGGGGCTAGATAGGCATTTCAAAGACGCTGTTAAGGACTATGTTATCAAAGAGTCAACCGATATTCCTTTCCTGCAACTGACCATTGAGATGACTCTTTACAATTACTATGTGGTTAGAGCTACCGTGGAAAAAAACACGATATTTTTCTCAATTGTTCAATCAGGCTTTCAGATGCCGCTATTTAAGGTTTCACTTTCTGATAGTGATTTGAATAGAGCTCCAGAGATTTTAGACAGAGAAGTTAGGCTGAGGATTCCAGATAAGTATTTGAAAGCTAAGGGCTGGTAGCAATGCGAATGCTCAAAGCCCGAGAAATATCCTTTTTATATTAACGAAAAATAGATTACACAGAATTCCAAACACCACCACTCGAAAACAAAGGAAATCGAACAATGACCATCACCGCACTAATCATAGCCGCCGTATCCACTACCGTTTTCTATGCCGGTATGGCCGCGGCGCGCAGAATCCGCAGCAAGCTGTACACAGCCCTGCTGCGGATAGGCGCGCTGGTATTCAGCTTTTTGCTCTGTGCGTTGATTCCGCTTGCACTCGATGCGGATCCGCGCATGGCCGAGCTGGCGGGGCGCTACTATTTCTTTTTGATGTTGGGCGGGGCCTTTGTCTACAAGCTGCTGCTGGTGCGATTTATTCCGCTGCCGCAGCAAGACACCGCCGCACAGTGAGCCCTGTCCCGGCTGCCCCGCAGTCGGGACTCTACTGCGCTTCCAGCGCCCGCGACTGGTAATAGGCCTCCTCGCTGATCTGGTGATAGGGGATCACCTCGCGCTCAAACGCCTTGAAGGCTTCGTAAACACGGGCGAACTGCGGGTCCTTGGCCGCGGTCTCCTCCATGATCTGACCGTTGATCTTCCTCAGGTGCGCTATGACATCCGCCGGCAGGCGCTTGATCTGCACGCCGTGCTTCTCCACCAGTTCTTTTAACGCGCGGTTGTTGCGCGCGGTGTATTCGTCGAGCATATCCTGGTTGGCGTCGCGGGCGGCGGTGCGGACGATTTCCTGAAGATCCTTCGGCAGCTTCTCGAAGGCGGTCTTGTTGACGATAAATTCGAGAATCGAGCCCGGTTCGTGCCAGCCCGGGTAGTAGTAGTAGTCGGCGATCTGGTAGAAACCGAAGGCCAGGTCGTTGTAGGGGCCGACCCATTCGGTTGCGTCTATCACGCCCGTCTGCAGCGCGGTGTACAGCTCGCCGCCGGGTATCGTCACCGCGGTGCCGCCGGCGCGGTTCAGCACCTCGCCACCGAGACCGGGGATGCGCATCTTCAGGCCCTTCAGATCCTCGACGGAATTGATCTGCTTGTTGAACCAGCCCGCCATCTGCACGCCGGTGGAACCGCCGGCCATCGGGATCAGGTCGAAGGGCTCGTAGAGTTCCTGCCACAATTCGAGGCCGCCGCCGTGGTGCAGCCAGCCATTCATCTCCTGGGCGTTCAGGCCGAAGGGGACGGCGGTGAAGAACTGCGCGGCCGGAATCTTGCCCTTCCAGTAATAGGCGGCGCCATGGCCCATCTGCGCGGCGCCCTCGGACACGGCGCCAAACACGCCCATGGCCGGCACCAGCTCGCCGGCGCCGTAGACCCTGATCTTCAGGCGCCCGCCGGACATCAGTTCGACTTTCTTCGCGAAGCGCTCCGGCGCGCTGCCGAGTCCGGGGAAGTTTTTCGGCCAGGTGGTGACGAGTTTCCACTCGAAGGTTTCCCACCCGCCGTCCTCGGCAAAGTGCCGCGCCGGTCCCAGAGATGCGCGGGACGCAACCAAAGCGCCGAAGGTGATCACCAGCAGCGCAAGCAGGGCGAGGATTATCGGGGGGTACCAGTTTATTTTTTTCATTGGTTTTTATTTTTGCTTTTACGGCTTTTGCGTTTTCATCAAATCATTTTTGACGGGCCTGTGGCCCGCTTGCGGAGACGGAGCTCCCGCGCTCCCGGGTTTACAGCGGCTGCAGCTTGGCCATGGCGACCACCAGCCACTTGCTGCCGGCGTCGTCGAAGTTGACCTGCACCCGCGCGCGCGGGCCGCTGCCCTCGAACTGTACCACCGTGCCCTCGCCGAATTTGGGGTGGTCGACGCGGCCGCCGAGAGCCAGCGGCGGCAGGTCGTCGAAATCCGGCGCCGGGTCGGAGTACTGGCCCAGCTTGCCGACTTTGCCGTAGTCCGACTGGAACAGCGGGCGCGATATCTCGGTTTTCAGGCGCACCTCGTGCACCAGCTCCGGCGGTATCTCGCCGATAAAGCGCGACGGGCTGTTGTAGGTCTCGGAGCCGAACAGGCGGCGGTTTTCGGCGTAGGTGATATACAGCTTCCGCATCGCGCGGGTGATACCCACATAGCAGAGGCGGCGCTCCTCCTCCATGCGCCCCGGCTCCTGCATCGACATCTTGTTCGGGAAGAGGTTTTCCTCCACGCCGGCCATAAACACCAGCGGGAATTCCAGGCCCTTGGCCGAGTGCAGCGTCATCAGCTGCACCGCGTCCTCGAACTCGTCCGCCTGGCCCTCGCCGGCATCCAGCGCGGCGCTGTCGAGGAACTGGTGCAGCAGCGGCGGCGCCTCCTCGCCTTCTTCTCCGTCCGGCGCATCGACGCCGTCGAAGGCGCGGCAGGCGCTGACCAGTTCCCGCAGGTTCTCGACCCGGGTCTGGCCCTTCTCGCCCTTTTCCCTGCCGTGGAATTCCAGCAGGCCGCTGGTTTCTATCACGTCCTCGGCGATCGCGTCGAGCAGCTTGTCCTCGGCGTTGGCGGCGAGCTGGTTGACCAGATCGAGGAAGCCCTGCAGCGCGTTGCCGGCGCGGGCGGCGAGCAGCCGCTGTTGCAGCATCTGTTTGGACGCCTGCCAAAGGGAGCAGCCGTGCTCGCGGGCGTAGCTGCGCACCATCTCCACGGTGCGCGCACCTATGCCGCGGGTCGGCGTGTTGACGACCCGCTCGAAGGCGGTGTCGTCGTCGCGGTTGGCGATCAGGCGCATGTAGGACAGCGCGTTTTTGATCTCCATGCGCTCGTAGAAGCGCTGGCCGCCGTAGATGCGGTAGGGTACCTGTTCGCGCAGCAGCGCCTCCTCCAAGACCCGCGACTGGGCGTTGGAGCGGTAGAGTATCGCGACGCTGTCGCGGCGGTTGCCGTCGCGCACCCAGTCCTGGATGCGCTCGACGATAAAGCGCGCCTCATCCTGCTCGTTGTAGGCCGCGTAGACGGCGATGGGCTCCCCCTCCTCGCCCCGGGTCCACAGCTCCTTGCCCAGGCGTCCGGCGTTGTGCTCGATGACCGCGTTGGCGGCCTTCAGTATCGTGGCGGTGGAGCGGTAGTTCTGCTCCAGGCGCACCGTCTGCACATCGCGCATGTCCTGGGCGAAGTGCTGGATATTCTCGATCTTGGCGCCGCGCCAGCCGTAGATGGACTGGTCGTCGTCGCCGACCGCGGTGATATGGCACTGGTCGCCGGCCAGCAGGCGCAGCCAGGCGTACTGGATCGTGTTGGTGTCCTGGAACTCGTCTACGAGAATGAACGGGAAGCGGCGGCGGTAGTGGGCCAGCACCGCGTCGTTGTTCAGCCACAGCTCGTGGGCGCGCAGCAGCAGCTCGCCGAAATCGACCAGGCCGCCGCGCTGGCAGGCCTCCTCGTAGGCGAAGTAGATGCGCACCATGGTCGCCAGCCAGGGATCGGCACCGGCCTGGATATACTGCGGCCGCAGGCCCTCATCCTTCTGTGCGCCTATCCACCACTGGGTTTCCTTCGGCGGCCACTTCTTCTCGTCCAGGCCCAGATCCGCCTGCACCCGCTTGATCAGGCGCAGCTGGTCGTCGCTGTCGAGTATCTGGAAGTTCTGCGGCAGCTTCGCTTCCTGCCAGTGGGCCTTCAGCAGCCGGTGGGCCAGGCCGTGGAAGGTGCCCACCCACATACCGAAGGTGTTCACCCCCAACAGCTCCTCGATGCGCGCGCGCATCTCGCGGGCGGCCTTGTTGGTGAAGGTCACGGCGAGGATGGAGTAGGGCGAGGCCCCCTCCACCTGCATCAGCCAGGCGATGCGGTGCACCAGCACGCGGGTCTTACCGGAGCCGGCGCCGGCCAGTACCAGTTGGTTGCCCGGCGGCGCGGCCACGGCCTCGCGCTGGGCGTCGTTGAGGGGGTCTAGAATCTGGGATACGTCCATGGGCGGGGATTGTAACAGAGGTAGGGTCTGTTACCTGTGTAAATAAACAGGCTTTGAGCGCCCTGAGTCCGGAGAAAATCCACGGTGCCGCCACACTACCCGAATCTGGCCGCTCGCCAGCCGTGTGCGCAGAGGATAAACTGCGCTATCCGGCACTTAGAAGGAAGTCCAGTGAAACCGGCGGAAGTCACGCAGAAAATCAGCGAACAGCTGTCATCCATGCGCAAATCGGAGCGCAAGGTGGCGGAGTATATTCTCGCCAACCCGGACGAGATCATCCATATGCGCATCGTCGACCTGGCCACCGAGGCCCAGGTCAGTGAACCTACCGTGGTGCGCTTCTGCCGCGCGGTGGGCTGTTCCGGCTTCCAGGAGTTCAAGCTGAACCTGGCCCAGCAGCTGGCCTCCAGCCCCAGTTTCGGCCAGATAGCGGTGACCGAAACGGATACCATCGCCGAGTACAAGCGCAAGGTGTTCGACTCCACCGTCGATACGCTGCTGAACGTGCGCGACAAGATCGACAACCGCGCGCTGGAGGCGGCGGTCACCGCCATCGCCGCCTCCAAGCGGGTCGAATTCTTCGGCTTCGGCGCCTCCGGCGCCGTGGCCGCCGACGCCCAGCACAAGTTCTTCCGCCTGCAGCTGGCCACCGCGGCCCACTCGGATCACCACATCCAGAATATGTCCGCTATGTCGATGCAGCCCGGCGACGTGGTCGTCGCCATCTCCCAGAGCGGGCGCACCAAGGCGCTGCTGCGCTCCATGGGTATGGCCAGGGAGCAGGGCGCCACCGTCATCGGCCTGGCGCCGAGCGGCTCACCGGTGGCGCGCCAGGCCAGCATTCCGCTGGAAGTGGATGTGGAAGAGGATATAGAGATCTACACGCCGCTGTCGTCGCGCATCGCCCATCTGGTGGTGATCGACGTGCTCGCGATAGGGGTGGCCCAGCGCAAGGGCCCGCAGCTGCAGGAGCACCTGCTGAAACTCAAGCAGGGGCTCTATACGCTGCGCGAAGACAAGCACTGAGCGCGCCCGCCTGACACTTCTCTCGGTTTATTCGGCTCCGGGGCCCCTGGTATCAACGGGCTCCCGCCGCTACCATGGCGCGTCCGCGGCGACTAACCTTAGTGGTCGCCCGACCACTCACCCTGCGGCACTCCGCCGATCCGTATCAGAGCCGATTTATGCGCCCGACTGCGACACCCGCCGACAAGACACCGCCGCGCTGGCTCGCGGTGTGGCTGGCGGCGCTGGTGGCGCTGACCCCCTTTTCGATCGACAGCTACCTGCCGGCGATCCCGGCCATGGCGGCGGCGCTGGATACAGAGGTGGCGCGGGTGCAGCACTCGGTGTCCAGCTTCCTGCTCGGCTTCGCGATAGGCCAGCTGTGCGGCGGCCCGCTGTCGGACCGCTGGGGGCGGCGGCTGGTGGGCACCATCGGTCTCGGTATCTATATCGCCACCTCGATACTGGTGCTGTTCGCAGACCATGTGGACCAGTTGATCATACTGCGTCTCCTGCAGGCCATCGGCGGCGGCTTCGCCACGGTGATTTGCGCGGCCATAGTGCGCGACCTGCACAGCGGGCGCGACGCGGCCAGGATCATCTCGATGATCAGCACCATGATGCTGGTGGCGCCGCTGATCGCGCCGGTGATCGGCTCGGTACTGCTGGCGGCCGGCGGCTGGCAGAGCATCTTCGTATTTCTGCTGCTGTACGCCGCGGCCATGCTGATGCTGGTGCGCTTCCTGCTGCCGGAAACTGTGTCGCGCTTCTCCCGCGCGCGGCGCCAGCGCAAGCCGATACGCTCGCTGATCGACAGCTACGGCCAGGTGGTCGGCAACCGCCGCGCCTTGGGTTTTCTCGCCGCGCAGGCCTGTGTCAGCGGCTCCATGTTTATCTATATCACCACCGCGCCCTTCGTGTTTATGCGCTATTTCGAGGTGCCGGCGAGCCAGTTCCCGCTGTTCTTCGGCACCTGCGTGCTGGGGCTGATCTGCATGGTGCAGGTGAATATCCGCCTGCTGAAGCTGTTCGAACCGCGCAATATCCTGCTCGCCGGCATACTGCTGCAGCTGCTCGGCTGCGGCCTGCTGCTGCTGGGCACACTGACCGGGGTGAAGGAGATAGCGCTGTGGATGGTGCCGCTGGTGCTGGTGATGGGCTGTATCGGTATCACCGGGCCCAATGCCGCGGCCTGTTTCCTGGAGTTCTTCCCCAGGGTCAGCGGCAGCGCCAACGCCCTCTACGGCGCCACCATCTTCATCACCGGCGGCGCGCTCGGCGGTATCGTCAACAGCCTGCACACGGGCACCCTGGTGCCGATCGCCGGCGCCATGCTCGGCTGCGCCGTGGCGGCGCTGCTGGCGGCGGTGTTTATCGCCCGCGCGCGGGAGCCGATCGAGGTCGAGGTGCCGGTGGCCAGGCGCTTTATCCCGCGCTGACGCCCGTCACTCCTTCAGTTGGCCCTCTTCGCGCAGCGCCTTCTGCACCGCCGGGCGCGCGGCCATACGCTTCTGGAAGGCCTGCAACCCGGGCCAGGGCGATGTGTCTATGCCCTGCGCGTCGAGCCAGCCGGCGACGGTGAACAGGTAGGCGTCGGCGACGGTGAAGTCGTCCCCCATCAGATAGTCGCTAGCCAGGTTGCGCTCGATAAAGTCGAAGCGCCGCGCGATGGTCTTGCGCGCCTGCGCCTTCTCCTCCTCGGTGCCGTTCCAGAACAGCGGCAGGAAGGCCTTGTGCACCTCGGCGGCGAGGTAGTTCAGCCACTCCAGCAGCCGGTAGTGGGCCAGGCTGCCGTACTCAGGCGCCAGTTTCGCGTCCGGCTTCTGCTCGGCGAGAAACTGCACTATGGCCGGGCCCTCGGTCAGCACCTCGCCACCCTCCAGCTGCAGTGCCGGCACATAGCCCTTGGGGTTGATCGCCCTGAAGTCGGCGCCGCTCTCAGTCTTGTGTTCGGCCAGATCCACCCTGCACAGGTCCAGGTCTATGCCGGCCTCGCAGGCGACGATATGGGGGGACAGTGAACAGGCGCCGGGGGCATAGAAGAGTTTCACGGGCGTTCTCCCGATTCCGCTGATGGCTGCCCTCGAGTATAGGCTTTCCCCCGCGGCGGGGAGGGCTGCTAGCCGCGCCCGTGGGGCGCCGAGTAGTCCAGCTCCGGTCCCCTCGGCACTATGCCGGTGGGGTTGATGGTGGTGTGACTGGCGTAGTAGTGGGTCTTGATATGGTGGAAATCCACCGTGGCGGCGACGCCCGGCCACTGATACAGCTCGCGCAGGTAGCCCCACAGGTTCGGGTAGTCCGCCAGCCGCTGCTTGTTGCACTTGAAGTGGCCGTGGTAGACGGCGTCGAAGCGGATCAGGGTCGTGAACAGGCGCCAGTCGGCCTCGGTGATCCTGTCGCCGGTCAGGTAGCGGTGGTGGCCCAGGCGCTGCTCCAGCTGCTCCAGGGTGCTGAACAGCCGCTCGTAGGCGTGTTCATAGGCCTCCTGGGTGGTGGCGAAGCCGGCGCGGTAGACGCCGTTGTTGACGTTTTCGTAGATGACGTCGTTGGTCGCGTCTATGTCGCCGCGCAGCGCCTCCGGGTAGAAGTCCTCGCGGTTGCCGGTCAGCCCGTCGAAGGCGCCGTTGAACATGCGGATGATCTCCGACGACTCGTTGCTGACCACCCGCTCGCGCTCCCTGTCCCACAGCAGCGGCACTGTGACGCGGCCGCTGTAGTCGGCGCTGTGGCGGGTGTACAGCTGGTACAGGTAGTCGGCGCCGTACAGCGGATCGCCGCTGCTGCCCTCTTCGGTATTGAAGGTCCAGCCGTGCTCGCGCATGTAAGGGCTCACTACCGATACGCCGATATAGTCCTCGAGCCCCTTCAGCTTGCGGAAGATCAGGGTGCGGTGCGCCCAGGGGCAGGCCAGGGACACATACAGGTGGTAGCGGCCCTTCGCGGCCGGGAAGCCGCCCTCGCCACTGGGGCCGGGGCTGCCATCGGCGGTGATCCAGTTGCGCAGCTTGGCCGCCTCGCGCACGAATTCACCGCGTGTCTTGTCGGTATCGTACCAGCGGTCCCGCCACTGCCCGTTGACCAGCAGACCCATCGCAACCTCCTGACCGGGCCGGCGGCTATTTGCCGCGCAGCTTGTGATCCAGACTCAGCCCGCCGGCCCCGGCGCAGGCGAGGATGAAGAAACCGCCGGCGATGGTGATGTTTTTCATAAAGCTGATCATCTGCGCCTGGTCTCCCGGCACATAGTGGAACAGCCAGGCGCTGGCGAGACAGAAGAGCGCCAGCGCCAGCGCCCACCAGCGGGTGAACCAGCCGAGCAGTATCGCCAGGCCGCCGACCAGCTCCACGATGATGACCAGCGGCAGCAGTATGCCCGGCACGCCGGCGGACTCCATATAGGCCTGGGTGCCGGCGTAGCCGCCGATCTTGTTCCAGCCGGCGGTGATAAACATCAGCGACATCAGCACCCGGCCGAGCAGCTTGGTCAGATCGCAGAAGATGGGATTGGTCATCGCAGAACCCTCGCGTCAGATACCCGTGTAAACGATAGTGAGTCTGCGATCAGTTTAGTCCGGTCGGACCCGGATAAAAGCGCAAAAATTCGCGAAAAGCCGTCAATTTTTTGGAAAGTTATTCCAGTGGCCCGAGGCCGCTGCGCAGCGTATCGACCAGGAAGTGGGCGGCCGGACCGCAGCGGTCCGCGTCGGCGTAGACCAGGTAGACGGTCACATCCCGCTCCCAGGGTTCCTCGGTCGGCAGCGGCAGCAGCCGGTCCGCGGACAGGGAGTCGCGGATACGCGTCTCCGGCAACCAGGCGAAGCCGAGGCCGCGCTCGATCAGTTCCACCGAGGTCTGCACATTGGTCACCGTGATGCGCTGGTCGGAGCCGAGCCAGCCGGAATCCTGCGGATTCCTGATCGCCGAGTCCCGGATCACTATCTGGCGGCAGGCCTTCAGGTCCTTGCGCGCCACCGGGCGCCCGAGCCGGTGCAGCGGGTGGCTGGGATGGGCCACCGGCAGGAAGCGCACTCTCGAGACCGGCTCGCCGACGAAGCCCTGGGGCACCCTGGCGCTCAGGATAAAATCCGCCTGTTGCTGCAGCAGCAGCTCCTCGGCGCCGGACAGCACCGTTTCGCGCAGCTCCAGGCGGGTGTGGGGGAAGGCCTCGGCGAAGCGCTCCACCGCGTTGTACAGGCACTCGTAGTCAAAGATCACATCCACCGCCAGCGTCAGGCTGGCCTCCTCGCCAACCGCCAGGCTCGCGGCCACCGACTCCAGCGCCTCCGCCTCCTGCAGCAGGCCGCCGGCGCGGGCCAGCAGCACGCGCCCGGCGTCGGTCAGCTCCGCCTTGCGCCCGCGCACGGCCAGCAGCGCCACACCGAGACTCTCCTGCAGCTTGTGCACCGCGTGGTTGATCGACGACTGGCTCTTGTGCACCGCCTCCGCCGCCTGCGCGAAGCCGCCGTGTTCCACCACCGCCTGAAACATCCGCCACTGCTCCAGAGTCACCTTGGCCATGCACCTTTCCCCGCACTGAATTTGATCGTTTTCACCGGCATTGAATGGCTTTGTAGTGCAATTCAACTATGAATCCGAATAAAACCGGCGATTTTTTCCCATTTTTAATCGAAATCATCGGCCTATACTGCGGACTAACGCACGCCTGGAGATGCTTATGCAAGACAAGAGTCGCCCGCTGCTGCGCACAGTGCGCAGCCACGCTTCCGCCGACGGCGCCGGCGTCAAGATACAGCGCATCGCCGCCTTCGACAGTCCGGACTTCAGCCCCTTTCTGATGCTGGACGAGATCCGCTCGGACAGCGCCGACGACTATATCGGCGGCTTCCCGCCGCACCCGCACCGCGGCATAGAGACGCTGACCTATATGCTGAACGGCGAGTTCGAGCACCGCGACCACCTCGGCAACCGCGGCGCCGTGTCCGCCGGCGGCGCCCAGTGGATGCGCGCCGGGCGCGGCATAGTGCACTCGGAGATGCCGACACAGGGAGAGGGCGGCATGCACGGCTTCCAGCTGTGGATCAACATGGCCGCGGCGGACAAGATGGGCAAACCCCGCTGGCGCGATATACAGGCGGCGGAGATTCCGGAACTGGCGCTGGACGGCGAGGGCTCGCTGATGCGCCTGATCACCGGTGTGTGGACTGTCGGCGGGGAGGAACAGAGGGCGCCGCTGACGGACGCGGCCGCCGAGGCGGCGGTGGCGGATATCCGCCTGGCCGCCGGCGCAGAAGTACAGTTACCACTGCCGGCGGAACACAGCGCGCTGGTGTTTGTCTACCGGGGCGCGCTGGCGACCGGGCGCGGCGCCACAGGGCGCAGCAACATGCTGTTGTATGGCGCCGGTGAGTCGTTACAATTGCGCGCCGACGACGAGGGAGCCGGCCTGCTGTGCCTGCACGGCCTGCCCCTGCGCGAGCCCGTGGCCCACTACGGCCCCTTCGTGATGAACAGCCGCGAGGAAATCGAGCAGGCGCTGCGCGACTACAATAACGGCACGCTGACCGACTAGCCGCCTCCTGTTGAGGCCTGACCTGAGCACCCTGTAGGAGCCTGCTTGCAGGCTCCTGCATTTGCCCTGTGACATCCCCGAAATTCTTCAAAAGCGAGCCCGCACGAGCGATATGGAAGTCTATTACACCTTTTGTTTCCTGGCCGCGGTGTCGGTGTTTCTCGGCTTCCTGAACCAGTATGTGCTGCGCGCACAGGCCACCATTGCGATCACCGCCGGCTCTCTGGCGCTGTCGCTGCTGATCATCGGCCTGGACAAGCTGGGCATTCTCGAGCTGCGCAACTGGGCCGACCAGCTGCTGCCGCTGCTGAACCTCGAAGATCTGCTGCTGAAGGGGATGCTCGGCTTCCTGCTGTTTGCCGGCAGCCTGCATATCGACCTGCTGGCGCTGCGCAACCAGAAGCTGGAAATCGGCCTGCTGGCGGTAGTCGGCACGCTGATTTCCACCTTCGCGGTCGGCGCGCTGCTGTACTGGTTCCTGCAGCTGGTGGGTATGCCGGTGGCCTTCATCTACTGCCTGCTGTTCGGCGCGCTGATTTCCCCGACGGACCCCATCGCGGTACTGGCGATCATCAAGAGCCTGAAAGCGCCGGAGCAGGTGTCGATCCAGGTCGAAGGGGAGTCTCTGTTCAACGACGGCTTCGGCATTGTCGTGTTCGCGGTCATTTACGCGCTGGCCTTCCAGGGTAGCGAACCCACGGTGCCTGCGGTGGCGCAGCTGTTCGCGCTGGAGGCGATCGGCGGCGTGGTGCTGGGGCTCGCGATCGGCGGCCTGTTCCACTGGCTGATCTGCTCCACCGACGACCACAGCCTGGAGCTGCTGCTGACGCTGGTGATCCCCACCGCCGGCTTCTCGCTGGCCAATATCCTCGGCGTGTCCGGCGCGCTGGCGATGGTGGTCAGCGGCATCATCATCGGCAACTTCACCCGCGAGCGGGGCTTCTCGCGGGTGAGCCAGCACGAACTGGACAACTTCTGGACCATCACCGAGGACTTTATGAACGGCCTGCTGTTCCTGCTGGTGGGCCTGTTCCTGATCACCATCGACCTGCGCGCCTTCGACTACCTGCTGATGGCCGCCGGTATCGTCATAGTGCTCGCCGGCCGCACCCTGGCGGTGACGGTGCCCTTTACGATTCTGAAGCGCTTCCGCCGCTACCACCCCTACAGCGAGCGCATCCTGATCTGGGGCGGCCTGCGCGGCGGCCTGGCGCTGGCGCTGGCGATGTCGATTCCCGCCGGCTACGCCTATATCGAGGGCCAGGACCTGCGCCACCTGTGGGTGGTGACGACCTACGGCGTGGTACTCTTTTCGATCGTGGTGCAGGGCTCCACCATAGCGCCGCTGATCCGCCGCAGCCGCGGTATCGCCGAGCCAGAAACGACCGTAGAAGCGGCGCAGTAGCGGCAAACTCACCGATAAGAAACGACAAATCACTATGGAAGAAAGCGGATTCCTGCTGCAGGCGGTCATCTACCTGTCTGCGGCGGTCATCGCCGTCCCGATCGCCACCCGCCTGGGCCTCGGCTCGGTGCTCGGCTACCTGCTCGCCGGCGTCGCCATAGGACCCCACGCGCTGGGCCTGGTGGGGGATGCCAGCGACGAGATGCACGTGGCGGAATTCGGCGTGGCGCTGATGCTGTTCCTGATCGGCCTGGAGCTGCAGCCGAAGAAGCTCTGGCAGATGCGCGGCGCGATACTCGGCACCGGCAGCGCCCAGCTGCTGCTCACCGCCGCCGCCGTCGCGGGCCTAGCGCTGCTGCTGTTCCAGCAGAGCTGGCGCGAGGCGCTGGCCATAGGCCTGATACTCGCGCTCTCCTCCACGGCCATAGTGCTGCAGTCCCTGAGCGAGAAGGGGCTGCTGAAAACCCAGGGCGGGCGCGGCGCCTTCGGCGTGCTGCTGTTCCAGGATATCGCGGTGATACCGATACTGGCCCTGTTGCCGCTGCTGTCCGGCAGCCCGCCGCAACCGGACGACACCGGCCTCGCCGGCTGGCGCTACGGCCTCGCGGTGTTCGGCACCATCGCCGCCTTCGCGGTCGCCGGGCGCTATCTGCTCGGCCCACTGCTGCGCCTGGTGGCGGGCAGCCAGCTGCGGGAGATGTTCACCGCAACCGCGCTGCTGATCGTGCTCGGCGCGGCGGCCGCGATGCACTGGCTGCACCTGTCGCCGGCGCTGGGCACCTTTCTCGCCGGGGTGCTGCTGGCGGAGAGCGAGTTCCGCCACGAGCTGGAGGCGGACATACAGCCGTTCAAGGGTCTGCTGCTGGGGCTCTTCTTTATCGCGGTCGGCGCCGGCATGAATTTCACCCTGATCGCCCAGTACCCGCTGTTGCTGCTGGGGCTGCTGCTTCTGCTGGTGTTGGTCAAGTTTGCGGTGCTCTTCACGCTGGCGCGGGTGATCCGGATGTCCCGCGGCGAGGACTGGCTGTTCGCGCTGTCGCTGGCGCAGGCGGGGGAATTCGGATTCGTGCTGGTGTCCTTCGCGGCACAGAACCGGGTGCTCGACGGCACTAGCGGCAATTTACTGGTCGCACTGATCGCGCTGTCGATGGCGCTGACGCCGGTACTGCTGCTGATCTACGAGCGCTTTATCCAGCCGCGCTATCTGCGCGGCGCGGAGCGCGCGGAGCGCGAGGAGGAACCGCCGGTGGACTCGGGTTCGCCGGTGATCATCATCGGCTACGGGCGCTTCGGACAGATCGCCGGGCGCCTGCTGAACGCCTGCGGCTTCGACACCACATTGCTGGAACGCAACGCCGAGCAGCTGGACCTGGTGCGCCGCTACGGCATCAAGGCCTACTATGGCGACGCCTCGCGCGAGGACCTGCTGCACGCCGCCGGCGCCGATAACGCGAAACTGGCGATACTGACCCTGAGCGACCAGGCCGCGTCGCTGGAGATAGTCGCGCAGCTGCAGAAACACTTCCCGCACCTGACGATACTGGCGCGCGCGCGCAACCGCATGCACCAGTACGCGCTGATGGAGGCGGGGGTGAAATATATCTTCCGCGAGACGGTGGACTCGGCGCTCGCCATCGGCGAGTGCGCCCTGCAGCTGCTCGGCCTCAGCCCCCACGCCGCCCGCCGCGCGGCGCGCAAGTTCAAGCAGCACGACCAGCGCATGCTCGAATCCCTGTTTCCCTACTGGCGCGACGAGTCACAGCATATCGCTCAGACGAAGATCTACCGCGAGCAGCTGCTGCAGGCACTGCGCGAGGACAGGCGCGACAGGGATCTGCACCTGGACCACCACTGGGAGGAACCCAGGCCCGGGATCTAGTCGTTTCTACTCCCGCGAGCGCAGGCTCGCCTCCACCAGATCCACCTCGAGCACCAGCTTGCGGTGCAGCTCGTCGTCTATCCGCCGCTCGAAGCGAATCCGGTACAGCTGTTCGCGCTCGGCGGCGAGGGCGGCCAGTTGGTAGTCGCGCTCGATCCGCGCCAGCAGCCGCTCGCGTTCCGCACCCCGCCCGCCGTCGCCGGCCAGCCGGCGGCGGTAGGCGTGCAGCAGGTAATCCAGCGCCTCGCGCGCTATCTCCGCCTCCGCCTCGCCGTGCGCCAACGCGTCGCGCAGGGACTGCAGCCGCTGCAGCGCGGCCCGCGCCGCGTCGATCCGCGCCGAGCGCTCGTCGCCTATCTGCGCCAGCAGCGGCGCGGCCGGCAAGCGGCGCACCAGGTGGGGCAGGGCGAAGCTGGCCAGCAGCAGTGACAGCAGTATGGCGCCGATCGCGATTACCAGGGCCAGATCCCGCGCCGGGAAGGCGGATCCGTCCGGCAGCAGCAGCGGCAGCGACATCACCCCCGCCAGCGTCACGGCGCCGCGCACGCCGGCCAGGGTCACGACCGCGACCAGCGGCAGGCGCGCGCCCGAGTCGCGGATGGCGCGGCGCTCGCGGGACAGGCACACGGACAGCCAGACCCAGACAAACCGCAGCGCCAGCAGCGCCGCGGTGACCACGGCGGCGTACCAGAGCAGGGTCCAGTTGCCGGCCGTGGCGCTGTGGCGGGCCGCGCCCAGGTCGGCGGACAGGATGCGCACCAGCTGTTCGCCGAGCAGCACGAAGACGACGCCGTTCAACACCCCCTGCACCGTGTTCCAGACCGCCTCGCGCTCCATGCGCGTGGCAGCCAGCTCGGGGCCGCGCAGATTCACATAGTGGGTCGCGATACCCGCCGTGGCCGCGGCCAGAATGCCCGAGCCGCGCAGGTGCTCCGCGGCCAGATAGGCCGCGAAGGGCACCAGCAGGCTGACCAGTATCTGTATTCCGCTGTCCTCGCCGCCGAGCCGCCCCAACCAGCGCAGCGCGTAGGCACAGGCGAAGGCCACGCCGGCACCGATACCGACACCGGCCGCCGCCATCCAGACGAAGCCGAGGGAGGTCTGCGCCAGGGAAAAGCCGCCGGTCACCACCGCGGCCACGGCGAAGCGGAAGAAATCCAGCCCGGCGGCGTCGTTCAGCAGCGCCTCCCCCTGCAGGATATGCTTGAGGCGCGGGGGCATGGGCGTGTCGCCGCGCACCGAGGCCAGCGCCACCGGATCCGTCGGCGCCAGTATCGCGGCCACCGCGAAGGCCACGCCCAGTGGCATGGCCGGCAGCAGCCAGTGGATAAAGAAGCCCATCCCCACCACCGTGAACACCACCAGCCCCACGGCCAGCGTCAGTATCGGGCGCAGATCGCGAAAGAATGCCCCCTTCGGAATGCGCCAGCCGTCCAGAAACAGCAGCGGCGGGATAAACAGCAGGAAGAAGATCTCCGGATCCAGCGGAATCTCGATGCCCAGCGCGCCGCCGAGCAGCGCACCCACGGCGATCTGCACCAGCGGCAGGGGTAGCTTGACGGGCACCAGCAGGGAGACAGCGCCGCTGAACGCGACGGCCAGCAGCAGAAGCAGTACCAGGACCAGGTCGTGCATCGCGCGCCACCGCTCAGCGCGGGGGCGCCGCGCACGGGTGGCGGCGGGCAGAGTTCAATGGTCGCTCGCTGTACAGGGTTGAATTACAGCGAGTATAGAAGAGGGACGCTAGTCGAACATATCCGGCTGTTCGGCGCAGATCACGTTATATAGCGGCTGGAAACTGAAGAGTCCCGCCAGTTCGGTGCCCACTACCGCGCGCGTGCGTATCGCGACCTCCGGCTCGATCAACCTGGGCGTACCGGCGGCCTCCGCCAGCAGCTGCGCCTGGCAGCTGCGCTCCATCGTGATATACCACCAAGCGGCCTCGTCCACCGACTTGCCGACGGTCAGCAGACCGTGGTTCTGCAGTATCAGCGCCTTCCTGTTGCCGAGCGCCTGTGCCAGCGCCTCCCCCTCGCCCATCTCCAGCACCACGCCGGAGAAGGTATCCAGCAGGCCGTGGTCGTCGAAGAAGGCGCAGGCGTCCTGGGTGATCGGGTCCAGCAGGCGGCCGAGGGACGACCAGGCCTTGCCATACAGCGAGTGGGCGTGGGCCGCGGCGACGACATCCGGGCGCATCCGGTGGATATGGGAGTGGATGGTGAATGCGGCGCCGTTCAGATAGCCGTCCCCCTCGACCACCTCGCCCCTGTGGTTGACCAGCAGCAGCTGTGACATGCGTATCTGCTTGAAGGAGACCCCCATCGGGTTGACCCAGAAGTGATCCTCCAGCTCCGGGTCGCGCACCGTGATATGGCCGGCGACTCCCTCGTCGAAGCCGAATTTGCCGAACAGGCGGAAGGCGGCGGTCAGCTTGCGCTTGCGCTCCTCGCGCACCTGCTCCGCCGGCAGCGCCGGTTCGCCGAGCAGCACATTGATATCGCCGTTCATCACCGCGGCGTTGATGCCCGCCGTGTTTTTTGTTTTTTCCGCCGTGGTCATAGACCGCTCCTCCGATCGCCAAAGTCGCCGAAGGCCCGTTATAGCACGCTGGTCGACTTTTGAGCGAGAGTAGGCGCCAAAGAAACATTGAAGCAGAAGCTGCTGCCAGATAGACGAAAGGCCGCACACTGGCGGCCTCCCAGGCGGATCTGTCGGATTATTCCACCGTCACCGACTTGGCCAGGTTGCGCGGCTGGTCCACATCGGTGCCCTTCAGCAGCGCCACATGGTAGCTGAGCAGCTGCAGCGGCACCGTGTACAGGATCGGCGCCAGGCTCTCCGGCGCGTCCGGCACCTCCACCACGGTCACGCCCGGCTCGCTCTCGAAGCCGGCCCTGGGGCTGGCGAACACGAACAGCTGGCCGCCGCGGGCGCGCACCTCCTGCAGGTTGGATTTCAGCTTCTCCAGCAGCTCGTCGTTCGGCGCGACGACGACCACCGGCATATCCGCATCCACCAGCGCCAGCGGGCCGTGCTTCAGTTCGCCGGCCGGGTAGGCCTCGGCGTGGATATAGGAGATCTCCTTCAGCTTCAGCGCGCCCTCGAGCGCGATCGGGTATTCGACGCCGCGGCCGAGGAACAGCGCGTGGTGCTTCTCGGCGAAGGCCTCGCTGGTGTCCCGCACCAGTTGGTCGAGGCCGGTGAATCGCTCCATCAGTCCCGGCAGCTGGTGCAGGGCCTGCACCAGCTCCGCCTCGCGCTCGGCGGGCAGGCCGTTGACCTTGGCCAGCGCGATACAGAACAGCTGCAGCGCGACCAGCTGGGTGGTGAAGGCCTTGGTGGAGGCGACGCCGATTTCCGGACCCGCCTCGGTCATCAGGTGCAGCTCCGACTCCCGCACCAGCGAGCTGTTCGGCACGTTGCAGATGGCCAGCGAGGCCAGATAGCCGAGCTCCTTGGCCTGGCGCAGCGCGGCCAGGGTGTCGGCGGTCTCGCCGGACTGGGAGATGGTCACGAACAGGGTGCCCGGGCGCACAGCGGTCTTGCGGTAGCGGATCTCGCTGGCCACCTCGACGGAGCAGGGCACACCGGCCCAGTCCTCCAGCCAGTAGCGGGCCACCAGGCCGGCGTGGTAGCTGGTGCCGCAGGCGACTATCTGCACCTGTTGGACTTCCGGCAGTATCTCGTGGGCGCGGGCGCCGAGGGCCTCGGGCAGCACCGACTTGTCGCCGATGCGCCCGGCCATGGTGGCTTCCACCACCGCCGGCTGCTCGAAGATCTCCTTCTGCATATAGTGGCGGTAGCGGCCCTTGTCGGCCGCGTCGTGGCCGCCGTTCAGCTTGTGCACCGGGCGGCTGACCTCCTCGCCCCGCCTGTCGCGCACCGCGATACCGGCGAGGGTGATCTCGGCCACGTCGCCCTCCTCGAGGTAGATAAAGCGGTCGGTGACCTGGCGCAGGGCCATCGGGTCCGAGGCGATAAAGTTCTCCTCGATACCGACCCCCACCACCAGCGGACTGCCGGATCTGGCGCAGACCAGCACCTCCGGCTCGTCGGCATTGATGACCCCGAGGGCGTAGGCGCCCTCGAGCTGCCCGGTCGCGGTGCCGACCGCGTCCAGCAGGCTGTGACCGGAGGCCACCAGGGAGTGGATCAGGTGCACCACCACCTCGGTGTCCGTGTCGGAGTGGAACTCATAGCCCTGCTCCCGCAGGCGGGCGCGCAGGGACTGGTGGTTCTCGATAATGCCGTTGTGCACCAGCGCGATATTGCCGGACACATGCGGGTGGGCGTTCTCGTCCGAAGGCGCACCGTGGGTGGCCCAGCGGGTGTGGGCTATGCCGAGGCGGCCGGCGGCGGGATTGGCGGCGAGCCTGGACTCCAGGTCCGCGACCTTGCCCTGGCTCTTGCGCAGCTGCAGGTGGCGGTCGCCGTCCAGCAGGCAGACGCCGGCGGAGTCGTAGCCGCGGTACTCCAGGCGCCGCAGGCCTTCCAACAGGATTTCACTGACGTTGCGCTGGGCCAGCGCGCCGACGATTCCACACATAGGTTTGACCTCGATAATCCTTAGAAAAATATAGCGCCAGTCCGCACGACCAGTGGTCCGGACTAGGCGTGAGTGCTCACTTCCGCGCAGATCACCCGCACGTCCAGCGCCTCCAGCTGGCGGCGGATCTCTCCGTCCAGGCCGCTGTCGGTCACCAGGGTGTCGACCCTGTCCCAGGGCAGCTCCAGGTTCGGTATGCGCCGCCCGACCTTGCTCGACTCCGCCAGCACCACCACTTCGCGCGCGACCTCCGCCATGACCCGCGACAGGCCTATCTGCTCATTGAAGGTGCAGGTGCCGCGCTGCAGGTCTATGCCGTCGGCACCGATAAACGCCTGGTCGAAGTCGTAGCCGCGCAGCACCTGCTCCGCCACCTGGCCCTGGAAGGCCTCGAAGTGCGGGTCCCAGGTGCCGCCGGTCATCAGCAGCGTCGGCTCGTTCTCCAGTTCGCGCAGCGCATTGGCCACATTCAGCGAGTTGGTCATCACCACCAGGCCGCGCTTGCGCTCCAGCTCCGGGATCATCGCCGCGGTGGTGCGGCCGTAGTCGATCACTATGCGGTGGTGGTCCGGAATCAGCGCCGCCGCGGCGCGGCCTATCGCGCGCTTGACCTCCGACGGCACCTCCTCGACCACCAGCTCCCGCGGCACCGGTATCGCGCCGCCGTGGCGGCGCAGCAGCAGGCCGTGGTTCTCCATCGCGGTCAGATCCTTTCGGATCGTAACTTCTGAGGTTTCGAACTGGCGCGCCAACTGCTCCACGCTGACCTCGCCGGCTTCGTTGAGCAGGGCCAGTATCTGGTGACGGCGTTGCTGGGTGTTGCGCTTGGACATGAGCGTATAAGTTTCGTTTCGAAACTTAACGATAGCAAATCGAAACAGGAATTCCCACAGGAATTTATCGGGGCCTATAGCCGCAGGATGGGCACGCTGCGCGCCTTTGCCCATCCTGCGAAGACCGGGGTGCCGGCCGGGTTGGGGGGTCAGGCCGCCAGGGCCCGAATCATCGCCTTCAGGAAGCGCGCCAGCTCGCCGCCGGTCACGGCGCGGTGGTCGGCGCTGACGGACAGCGGCAGCAGCGGGCGCACGGCCGGCTCGCCGTCCACCGGTACCACGCCGTCGAAGGTGCGCCCGGCGCCGACGATGGCCACGGTCGGCGGCATCACCACCGGCGTCGCGTAGCGGCCGGCCAGGGCACCGAAGTTGGACAGCAGTATCGTGGCCCCCTGCAGGTCCTCCCGGGCTATGCCGCTGTCGCGGGCCCGGCGCTTGTAGTCGTCTATGCGCCGCAGTATCTCCGCGTCGGAACTGGCGCTCACATCCCGCAGCACCGGCACGAAGAGGCCGCGCGGCGAGTCCACCGCCAGGCCGATATCGATGCTTGGCGCCGGGCTCAGCCGCTCGTCCTGGTAGAGGGCATTCAGGTTCGGCTCCGCCGCGCAGGCCGCCTGTATCGCGCGGATCAGGCGCAGGGTCGCGGATTCCCGCCCCCACCAGGCGCAGATATCCACCTGGTCGCACAGGGTCATCGGCGCGACCTGGTCCCGCGCGCGACTCATGGCCAGCGCCATAGCGCGCCGCGCCGGGGCGCTGTCCGCGGCGGCTTCGGCCGGCCCTTCGCGGCGCCGTGTTGCGGGTTGCGGCTCCGCCGCGGCGCGCACCTCGTCGGGAGTAAAGCGCTCGCCCGCCGGTTTCAGCCGACTCAGATCCACGTTCAGGCGCCGGGCCAGGGCCCGCACCGACGGCGTCGCCAGGCGGCGGGGGATTTCGCTCGGGGCGATTTCCTGGCCGAGGACTTCGCCTGTCTGCTGGATTCTGCCGACGACTGTGCCGGAATCTGGCGCTTGCTCTTCTCTCTTGCCCCGATCGCGGCCACGGGCCGCTTCCGGCTCGGCGAAAGCGACCAGCGGCTGGCCGACCTCGAGGGTGTCGCCCTCGGCGGCGAAGAGTTTCGCAACCCTGCCGCCCCAGGGGGACGGCACGTCCACCAGCGCCTTGGCGGTCTCGACGGTGACCAGCGTCTGGTGGGCGGCGACGCTGTCGCCTTCCCTGACATGCCACTCGCGGATCACCGCGTCCGGCAGCCCCTCGCCCAGGTCCGGCAGCTTGAACGTCTTCATCGCCGCCCCCCGTCCGGATACTCCAGCGCGGCGCGCACCGCCGCCAGAATCTGTTCGACACCGGGCAGGTAGACATCCTCCAGCCGGTAGTAGGGCATAACGGTGTCGTAGCCGGTGACCCGCTGCACCGGCGCATCCAGCAGGTCGAAGGCGTAATCGTTGATCTGCGCGACTATCTCGGCACCGAGGCCGCCAAAGCGCGCCGCCTCGTGCACTATCGCGCAGCGGCGGGTCTTCTCCAGTGAGTCGATGATGCTGTGGATATCCAGCGGTTTCAGCGTGGCCGGGTCCAGCACCTCGGCCTCTATGCCGTCGTCCGCCAGCCGCTCCGCCGCGGCCAGGGTTTCCTTCAGGGACGCCCCCCAGGAGATCAGCGTGATATCCGCGCCCTCGCGCAGGCGGAAGCAGCGGTCCAGCGGCAGCGCCTCACCGCTGTCCGGCACCGCCTGTTTGGCAGCGCGGTAGATGCGCTTCGGCTCCAGGAACAGCACCGGGTCCGGGTCGCGAATCGCCGCCAGCAGCAGGCCGTAGGCGCGCGCCGGGGACGAGGGCACCACGACGCGCAGGCCGGGGATATGCGCGAACAGCGCCTCGGTGCTCTCGGAGTGGTGCTCCGGCGCGTGAATGCCGCCGCCGTAGGGGGCGCGGTAGACCAGCGGGCAGGACAGGCGCCCGCGGGTGCGGTTGCGAAAGCGCGCCGCGTGGCTGAGGATCTGGTCCAGCCCCGGGTAGATAAAACCCATAAACTGGAACTCGGCCACCGGCCTCAGCCCCTGCACCGCCATGCCCACCGCGATACCGGCAATCATGTTTTCCGCCAGCGGCGTGTCCAGCACCCGCTCCGCGCCGAACTCCCGCTGCAGACCGTCGGTGGCGCGGAAGACGCCGCCGTTCAGGCCCACGTCCTGGCCGTAGACGATCACCCGCGGATCCGCGCGCATCTCGTAGGCGAGGGCCTGCGTCACCGCCTCCACCAGCGTGATCTGCGTCATCCGCTGTCCCCTCTGGCCGCCAGCTGCTCGTACTGCTCGATCAGGGCCTCCGGCAGCTCGGCGTAGAGGTGGTCGAAAATGGCGGTGGCCCTGTCGCGCGGCCTCTGCGCATAGGCGTTCAGCGCCCTCTCCAGGATTTCCGCCAACTCCCGCTGCAGCTCCTGCTCCTGCTCGTCGCTCCACAGGCCCGCGCCGCGCAGATAGTTGCCGAGACGCGCCAGCGGCTCGCGCCGCCAGGCGGCTTCGACCTCTTCTTTGGGTTGGTATCTGCCGGCGTCGTCGGCGGTGGTGTGGTCGCAGAGACGATAGGACTGGGCCTCGATCAGTGTCGCGCCACCACCGTCGCGGGCGCGCGCGACCGCATCCGCGACCGCATAGCGCACCGCGATCACGTCGTTGCCATCCACCTGCAACCCCGGGATGCCCGCGGCTATGGCCTTCTGCGCGATGGTCTGAGTGGCCGTCTGCGCCGCGCGCGGCACCGAGATGGCCCACTGATTGTTGTTGACCACGAACACCACCGGCAGCCGCCAGACACCGGCCAGGTTCAGGGCCTCGAAGAAATCGCCGCGGGAGGTTGCGCCGTCGCCGGCGCTGGTGACCGCGACCCGCGACGACTCGCCCAGCTGCTCGTGCCGGTACTTGAGCGCGAAGGCGACGCCGGCGGCGTGCAGCAGCTGGGTGGCGATCGGAATGCACAGCGGCAGGTCGCGCCGCGCGTGCCTGTAATCCTGGCCGCGCTCGTCGCCGCCCCAGATCGCGAGTATCTCCTCGATCTCGACACCCCGCTCGAGCAGGGTGCCGGTCTCGCGGTAATAGGGAACGTAGATATCGTCCCTCTCCAGAGCGCCGCCGACACCGACACCGACCGCCTCCTGGCCGAGGCTGGAAGGGTAAGTGCCCAACTGGCCCGTGCGCTGCAGCTTGACGGCGCGATCGTCCACCAGCCGCGCCAGGGCCATCTGCCGGTAGAGGGCCAGCAATGTGTCCGGTGTGGCGAAATCCGGCAGTTCCTGGGTGGCGCGGCCCTGTTCATCCAGATAGCGCAGGTGCGCAATATCGAAGGACGCGAGCAGGTGCATTCGCGGTTTGTGCATCGGGGATTTCCCTCTTGCCGATGCAAAAAGTGTAATTGATGGCGCGGGGGTTGCCGGGGGGAGGATCGATGAACTCAGAGTTGAAGGCAAAGTGCTGGGTGCGGGCTTTCGAAACTGTCGGCAACAGGGATGTTGCCGACAGAGCGTACAGGGATGTATTTACAGCGGTTTCGAAAGCCCGCACCCAGTGCTTTGCCGCCGCGGAGTTTGAACGGAGAACCGGGGCCAAGGTTCTTGCCCGCAGAGTTCTGTCGCAGGTCAGGCGAGCCAGTGGAGGCCTGCTTTACAACAGAGTATCCGCGGATCAGGTCTTTTTGGTCGGGCGCTGCCAGCCGGCGATATTGCGCTGCTTGCCGCGCGCCACCGCCAGTTCGTCAGCGCCCACTTCGCGGGTGATGGTGGAGCCGGCGCCGACCGTGGCGCCGGCGCCAACAGTCACCGGCGCCACCAGCGCGGTATTGGAGCCGATAAAGGCGCCGTCGCCGATCTCGGTGAGCGATTTGTTGACGCCGTCGTAGTTGCAGGTGATGGTGCCGGCACCGATATTGACCCCCTCGCCGACGATTGCATCGCCGACATAGGACAGGTGGTTCACCTTGCTGCCGCGGCCAATCCGCGCCTTCTTGGTCTCGACGAAGTTGCCCACCTTGGCACCGTCCGCCAGCTGAGTGCCGGGGCGCAGGCGCGCGAAGGGACCTATGGTGCAGGCCTCGCCCACCTCGGCGTCCTCGATCACCGAGTTGGCCTCGACGCGGGTGCCGTCGGCAAGGCGGCAGTTCTTCAGCAGGCAGTTGGGGCCAATCTGCACCCCCTTGCCCAGCACCACCTCGCCCTCGAAGACGCAGTTGATATCGATAGACACGTCGGTGTCGCACGTCAGGCTGCCGCGCACATCGATGCGCGCCGGATCCAGCAGAGTCACGCCGGCGTTCATCAGCGCCAGCGCGCGGCCGTGCTGCAGGGCCCGCTCCAGCTGCGCCTGTTGGGCGCGGCTGTTGACGCCGGCCACCTCCACCGGATCCGCGCAGCGCACGCCGGTCACCGGAATATTCTCGCTGACAGAGCGCGCGATCACATCGGTCAGGTAGTACTCCCCCTGGGCGTTGTCGTTGGACAGCTCCGGCAGCCAGCGCGACAGCAGGTCCGACGGCGCGGCCAGTATGCCGGTGTTCACCTCGCGGATCGCGAGGGTGTCCGCATCGGCGTCCTTCTCCTCGACAATCGCCAGCACGCGGCCGGCGTCGTCGCGCACTATGCGGCCGTAGCCGGCCGGGTTGGCCATCTCCACCGACAGCAGCGCCGGCCCCTTATCCGATGCCGACAGCAGCGACTGCAGAGTGCCGCTCTTGACCAGCGGCACGTCGCCGTAGAGCACCAGCACCGTGGAGCCGGAGCGGAAGTTCGGAATCGCCTGCGCCACCGCGTGGCCGGTGCCCAGCTGCTCCGTCTGCTCGACGAACTTGACCCCACTGTCGGCGAAGCGCTCGCGCACCAGCTCGGCGCCGTGACCGATCACCACGGTGATCTCCACCTCCCCGAGCTGCTTGGCCGCGTCTATGACCCGCCCCAGCATCGGCACACCGCCGATAGGGTGCAGTACCTTGGGCAGGTCGGAGCGCATGCGGGTGCCTTTGCCGGCGGCGAGGATTACAACGTCGATGGTCATAGGGGCCTGAATCCGATTGGAATGGGAAAATTGCGGGCATTGTGGCCATTCGCACTGGTGAACTCAAGGGCGCAACGGTTCACCACGGCATCCGGGCATTCGGCGCAATCCGTTTGCCGCTGCGCGGCAATCCCGGTAGGTTATTGCGCGCAAAAAAACAAACTGCACCTATCGATAACAACGGCACAACCGCCGGCCCACGTGGCGCGGCGGGAGGAATCCTTTAATGACGACAATCAAGCAGAGCAAGCTCCGCCGCAGTCTGCTGGCGCTGTCCGCGCTGGCGTTGACCCTGCCGCTGGGGGCCATGGCCGAAAGCGAAGCGGCGGCTGCAAAGGAGCAGCAGGGGGACAAACAGGCGGAATCCTGGGACGTGAACCAGCCCCCCTATGAATTCAAACCGATCCGGCTGGATACCCGGGAGACCACCTGGAGCAACCTGGATATCAGCCCGGACGGTGAGACGATCATCTTCGATATGCTCGGCGATATCTACACAATGCCGATCGGCGGCGGCGAGGCGAAGGCGCTGACCAACGAGATCGCCTGGAATATGCAGCCGCGCTTCAGCCCGGACGGCAAATCCATCGTGTTTATCAGCGACCGCGACGGCGCCGACAATATCTGGGTTATGGACCGCGACGGCGAGAACCTGCGCCAGCTGACCCGCGAGAGGGAAAACCTGGTGCACTCGCCCAACTGGAGCCCGGACGGCCAGTACCTGGTCGCGCGCAAGGGCTTTATGTCCGGGCGCTCCATACCCGCCGGCGAGATCTGGATGTACCACTACGGCGGCGGCGAGGGGCGCCAGCTGAAAGAGCGCATCGGCGGCGAAATCGCGCAGAAAAATATCGCCGACCCGGCCTTCTCCCCGGACGGCCGCTACGTCTACTACTCGATCGACACGACGCCGGGCACCGTGTGGGAGTACAACAAGAACTCCACCCAGCAGATTTTCGCCATCAACCGCTACGACCTGCAGGACGGTGTGGAGGAGACCTTCGTCTCCGGCCCCGGCGGCGCCATTGCGCCGGTGCCGTCGCCGGACGGCAGGCGCCTGGCGTTTATCCGCCGCCAGGACGACAAGACGTCGCTGTTCCTGAAGGATCTGGAGACAGGCCTGGAGACGCCGATCTACGCCGGCCTGGAGCGCGACCTGCAGGAGATCTTCGGCTCCCACGGCAACTATGTGCAGTACGACTGGATGCCGGACGGCAAATCCCTGGTCGTCTGGAGCGGCGGCAAGTTCCTGAAGATTGCCGCCGATGGCGGCGAAGTCGAGCAGATCACGGCCCATATCCGCGTCGACAAGCAGGTCGCGGACGCGCTGCGCTTCCCGGTGGAGGTGGCGCCGGAGGAGTTCGACGTGAAGATGATCCGCTGGGCACAGAAGTCCCCGGACGGCAAGCAGATCGCCTTCCAGGCCCTGGGTAAGATCTATATCCAGGACGTCGACAGCGGCGAGCGCCGCCGCCTGACGCGTCAGAACGACCACTTCGAGTTCTACCCCAGCTGGTCCCGCGACGGCAAGAAGATCGCCTATGTGACCTGGCACGACGAGAAGCTCGGCCAGGTGCGCGTGGTCTCGGCGCGCAGCGGCCGCGGCAGGAATATCACCCGCCAGCCGGGCCTGTATGTGGAGCCGACCTTCTCGCCGAGCGGCGACACCGTCGCCTTCCGCCGCTTTACCGGCGGCTACCTGCTGAGCCCCGAATACTCCCTGGAGCCGGGTATCTACCTGGCGGACGCCGGCGGCGCCTGGCAGCGCCGTATCGCCAAGTCCGGTTACGAGCCGCACTTCGGCGCCGACGACGAACGCATCTACTTCTCCGACTACGGCGACAACAAGCGGCTGCTGAAGAGCGTCGATACCCAGGGCAAGGACGAGCGCGAGCATTTGCACGGCGCCGAGATCACCTCCTTCCGCCTGTCCCCGGACGGCCGCTGGGTCGCCTTTACCCAGGACTTCAAGGCCTATGTGGCGCCCTTTATGCACACCGGCAAGTCCGAGGCCATAGGCCCGGAATCCAAGGCGGTGGCGGTAACCCAGGTGTCCGCGCGCGCCGGCGAGAACCTGCACTGGTCCGCCGACAGCGCCACCCTGGGCTGGGCCCACGGACCCAAGCTCTATGAGCGGCAGTTGAAAGACGCCTTCGCCTTCGTCGCCGGCGCCCCGGCGGAATTGCCGCAACCGGTGGCCGAGGGCATAGACCTGAGCTTCAGCCACAGATTCGACAACCACGGCAGGCTGATCGCGCTGACCGGCGGCCGCGTGGTCACCATGCGCGATGCGGAAAATGTCCGCGAGATCATCGACAACGGCACGGTGCTGTTGCGCGGCAACCGCATAGTCGCGGTGGGTCCGGCGGATCAGGTGCAGATTCCCGCCGGCGCCAAGCGTATCGACGTCAGCGGCAAGACGGTGCTGCCGGGCCTGGTCGACGTGCACGCCCACGGCGCCCAGGGCCGCGAGGAGATAATCCCGCAGCAGAACTGGAACCTCTTCTCCAGCCTGGCCTTCGGCGTCACAACGATTCACGATCCGTCCAACGACAGCAGCGAGATCTTCTCCGCCGCCGAAATGCAGAAGGCCGGCATCATCACCGGGCCGCGCATCTTCTCCACCGGCACCATCCTCTACGGCGCCAAGGGGCCCGGCTACAAGGCCAAGATCAACTCGCTGGACGACGCCGAATTCCATGTCGCACGCCTGAAGGAGATGGGCGCGATTTCCGTCAAGAGCTACAACCAGCCCCGGCGGGAGCAGCGCCAGCAGGTGCTGCAGGCGGGCCGCAAGCACGGCATCATGGTGGTGCCCGAGGGCGGCGGCAAATTCCAGCACAATATGAACATGGTCGTGGACGGCCACACCGGCGTCGAGCACTCGCTGCCGATCGCCCATGTGTATGCCGACGTGGAGCAGCTGTGGAGTCAGACCAAAGTCGGCTACACGCCCACCTTCGTCGTGGCCTACGGCGGTCTCTGGGGCGAGGAGTACTGGTACGACCGCACCGAGGTGTGGAAGAACCAGCGCCTGACCCGCTTCACGCCGGACTTTATCGTCAACCCGCGCTCGATCCGCCGCCCGACCGCGCCGGACACCCACTACAATCACTTCAATGTGGCGCGCCACGCCAAGCAGCTGCGCGACAGGGGCGTGACGGTGCATATAGGCGCCCACGGCCAGCGCGAGGGCCTCGGCGCCCACTGGGAGCTGTGGATGATGGAGCAGGGCGGCTTTACCCCGTGGGAGGCCTTCCGCGCCGGCACCATCGACGGCGCCCGCTACCTGGGTATGGATGGAGATATCGGCAGTATCGAAGCGGGCAAGCTGGCGGATCTGATCGTCGTCGACGGCAACCCGCTCGAGGATCTGCGCCAGTCGGAAAACATCACCTACACGGTGATCAACGGCCGCGTGTTCGAGGCGGAGACGATGAACGAGCTGGACAGCGAGGAGCGCCTGGCCTTCTTCCACGAGCGGCTGCCGATCAGCGCGATGCCGGCGCCGACCGCCGAGGCCATTCAGCAGAAGATGGAGCGGCACCACTGGGTGCACTGACAGGCTAATCTTCGATAACAAAAAAGGCCGGCAGAGAGATCTGCCGGCCTTTTTTGTTAGGTGAAAAAAAACGCGCGTAGCGCTGTAGGATGGGCAAAGGAGCGCAGCGACGTGCCCATCTTCAGACGTCTCTGATGGGCACGCTGCGCTTTGCCCATCCTACGCGGACAAATTACTCAATCAGGCCTCACTGGTCTCCTTCACCAGCGCATCGTCCAGTTCGGTGGCGCGCACACAGGCCGCGCGCCCCTTCAGACGCGCGAAGTAGTCGGCAAACTCGTCGCGCTTTTCCATGGTGCCGAACTGCAGGCCCCAGCCAATATGGGAGCCCACATAGACGTCGGCGGCGGTGAAGCGGTCGCCGGCGATAAACGGATTGGCCTTCACCGCGGCGGACAGCGCATCCAGGGTATTCTGGTAGTTGCCGTAGCCCAGCATCATCTGCTGTTCCGCGTCCGGCTCCTCCTTGAACACACTTTTGTTGGTCAGCGCCGACTCCAGCGGCCCGGCGGCGAAGAAGAGCCAGCGGTAGTAGTTGGCCTTCTCTTCGACGGTCTGCGGCGCGAGCCCGGCCCCGGGGAAGACATCGGCCAGGTAGGCGCAGATGGCCGCGCACTCGGTCACCACCCGGCCGCCGTGCACTATCGCCGGCACCTTGCCCATCGGATTGATGGCCAGGTACTCGGGGGCTTTCATAGTAGTGCCGTACTCCAGCACCTGGGTCCTGTAGGGTGCGCCTATCTCTTCCAGCATCCAGCGCACTATGCGGCCGCGGGACTGGGGGTTGGTGTAGAAAATCAGTTCCTCGCTCATCGATCTCTCCCTGAAAGCAAATTGAGACGCGCCAGTTTAGGCGCGATCGCTGCGGATATACGAGGGATATCCGCGCCAGCGTCGCGCGGATATGGATCGGGATTGCGCGGACTGCGGAGAGTCTATCGACGCTGCCGCTTCAGGGGTGCAGTATCACGTCCTCGAGCCAGGTGCCGAGGCGCCTCGCCTCCGCTTCACCGGCGTCTATGGCCTCGGCGGCGCGGGCGAACTCCATGCCGCCGATATCCCGCACCTTGGGCATAATCAGCACATCCGGCGGCGAGCCGGCCAGGCGGGTGCGCTTCAGACGCCGCTCGAGGATATCCATGGCCGAGGTCATGGTGTCCAGCATGCCCGGGGCATCTCTGTCGCGCTTCGACAGGTGCACGGTCAACTGGGCCAGATGCGCCTTGCCCTGGGAAACCAGGCCATTGAAGGACAGGGCGCCGTGCTCGGCCTGCCCCTCCGCCAGCTCCCCGACCGCAGCCGGTTCAGTCTGCGGCTCGGGAGTAGCCTCGCTCCGCACTTTTTTCACCAGGCCCTGCTGGCGGTCCTGCAGTGGCGCACCGTCCTCTGTGACATCCACCGCGATCACCCGGGTGGCGCCCATGGCCCGGCACACATCCACCGGCACCGGATTCACGACGGCGCCGTCCACCAGCCACCGCTCCGACAGTCGCTTCGGCGACAGCAGTCCGGGAATCGCGCAGGACGCGCTGACCGCGTCGCGCAGATTGCCGCTCTGCAGCCAGATCTCCTGGCCGCTGTACAGATCCGTCGCCACGGCGGTAAACGGCAGCGGCAGCTCCTCGATGCACTTGAATTCGATATTGTCGAAGAAGGCATTGAAGGGCTTCTTTCCACCTAGCACACCGCCGCTGAGTGTCCAGTTGATATCCAGCAGCGAAAACACCTGCCAGTTGTCCAGCCGGCGCACCCAGTCCTCCAGCGCGCGCAACTGGCCGGCAGCGTAGGCGGCACCGACAAAGGCCCCCATGGAGGTACCGGCCACGACATGCGGGCGTATCCCCATCTGTTCCAGGGCCTTGAGTACACCGATGTGGGAGAAGCCCTTGGCGGCGCCGCTGCCGAGGGCGATACCGATGCGGGGCTCGGAAGAGGCGTTCACATGTTTCTCCACAGTGACTGAGAGGAAATCAGATGGGGGCGGAAAGTTACTTTTCCACGCCCGGCACATATTGGGGGGAGCGTATAACAGATACAAAAAAAGCAGCCGGAGCTGCTTTTTTTGTCGCAGGCGCCCGCCGGAGCGGGAACCATTTACTTGCCGGCCGCCTTGCGGATTGCCTGCAGGGTGCGCAGGCGCGCTTCGGCTTCGGCCAGCTGAGCGGAGATGCGGGCGTAGTCGATTTCCGAGGGCGCCTTGTGCAGGGCGTGGGCCGCTTCCTCGCGGGCCTTCTGCGCTGCCTCTTCGTCGATTTCGCGCTCGGCCACATCCGCGAGGATGGTCACCATACTCGGCTGCACCTCGGCGTAGCCGCCGCTGACGAACAGCACTTCCTCTTCACCACCTTTCTTGATGATACGCACCGGACCGGGTTTCAGGGCGGTGAGCAGCTGCGCGTGGCCGTAGGAGATACCAAGTTCCCCTTCGACCCCGCTCACTATCACCATCTCCACCAGTCCGGAGAAGAGAGACTGCTCGGCGCTGACAACGTCACAATGTACTGTCATGGCCATATTGTCTGCCTCTGTCGCTTAGCCCTTCGCCTTGTTGGCTTTTTCCACCGCTTCGTCGATGGTGCCGACCATGTAGAAGGCCTGCTCAGGCATGTGGTCGTAGTCGCCGTTCAGGATACCCTGGAAACCGCGGATGGTCTCTTTCAGCGGCACGTATTTGCCCGGCGCACCGGTAAATACTTCCGCCACGTGGAACGGCTGGGACAGGAAGCGCTCGATCTTACGCGCGCGCGCAACGATCTGCTTGTCTTCCTCGGACAGCTCGTCCATACCCAGGATGGCGATGATGTCCTTCAGCTCCTTGTAGCGCTGCAGTACAGACTGCACGCCGCGCGCACATTCGTAGTGCTCCTGGCCGATCACCAGCGGGTCCAGCTGGCGGGAGGTGGAGTCCAGCGGATCCACGGCCGGGTAGATACCCTTGGCGGCGATATCGCGGGAGAGTACCACGGTGGAGTCCAGGTGCGCGAAGGTGGTGGCCGGAGACGGGTCGGTGAGGTCGTCCGCCGGTACGTATACCGCCTGGATGGAGGTGATGGAGCCGGTCTTGGTGGAGGTAATGCGCTCCTGCAGCACGCCCATCTCTTCCGCCAGGGTCGGCTGGTAGCCCACCGCGGACGGCATACGGCCGAGCAGGGCGGATACTTCGGTACCGGCCAGGGTGTAGCGGTAGATGTTGTCGACGAACAGCAGTACGTCGCGGCCCTCGTCGCGGAACTTCTCCGCCATGGTCAGGCCGGTCAGGGCCACGCGCAGGCGGTTGCCGGGCGGCTCGTTCATCTGGCCGTAGACCATCGCCACCTTGGACTTGGCGAAGTCCTCGACGTTCACAACGCCGGCTTCCTGCATCTCGTGGTAGAAGTCGTTACCTTCACGGGTGCGCTCACCGACACCGGCGAACACGGACAGACCGGAGTGCTCGGTGGCGATGTTGTTGATCAGCTCCATCATGTTTACGGTCTTGCCCACGCCGGCGCCGCCGAACAGGCCGACCTTGCCGCCCTTGGCGAAGGGGCACACCAGGTCGATCACCTTGATGCCGGTTTCCAGCAGCTCGGTGGAGCTGGCCTGCTCTTCGTAGGTCGGGGCGGCGCGGTGGATGGAGGCGCGCTCCTTCTCGCCGATCGGACCGCACTCGTCGATCGGGTTGCCGAGCACGTCCATGATGCGGCCCAGGGTCTCGTGGCCAACCGGCACGGAGACCGGAGCACCGGTGTTCTTCACCGCTAAGCCGCGGCGCACACCTTCCGATGAACCCATGGCGATGGCGCGAACCACGCCGTCGCCCAACTGCTGCTGCACTTCCATGGTGAGGTTCTTCTCCTCACACACGAGTGCGTCGTAAACATTCGGTACGGAATCGCGTGGAAACTCCACGTCGATGACCGCGCCGATCACTTGCACAATTTGCCCGTTACTCATTTCCGGATCCTCAGCTTTAAATTCTGTCTTCAGCCGCCTTAAACCGCCGCGGCGCCGCCCACAATCTCGGACAGCTCCTGGGTAATGGCCGCCTGGCGCGCCTTGTTGTACACAAGCTGCAACTGGTCGATCAGCTCACCGGCGTTGTCGGTGGCGCTCTTCATTGCAATCATGCGCGCGGCCTGTTCACAGGCCTTGTTTTCAACCACTGCCTGGTACACCTGGGACTCGATATAGCGAGCCAGCAAGCCGTCCAACAGCTCCTTCGGATCCGGCTCGTAGAGGTAGTCCCACTCGTGCTTGAGCATTTCGTCGTCGTCTTTCGGCAGCGGCAGCAATTGCTCGACGCGCGGCTTCTGCGACATGGTGTTGATGAACTCGTTGGACACCAGGAAGAGGCGATCGATATCGCCCTCCGCAAAGCGGTCCATCATGACCTTTACCGAGCCGATCAGCTTGTTCGCCTGGGGCTCGTCGCCCAGGTCGCGCACCGCAGCCACCACGGCGGAGCCGATGGCGTTGAAGAAACCGGCCGCCTTGTTGCCCACGGCACAGACCTCTACCTCGGCGCCCTTCTGGGACCAGGCCTGCATCTCGCGGATCGCCGCCTTGAACATGTTGATGTTCAGGCCGCCGCAGAGACCGCGATCGGTGGATACCAGGATAAATCCGACCCGCTTGACCTCGCGCTCCTGCAGGTAGATATGCTGGTATTCGGCCGAGGCGTTGGCGACGTGGCCGATCACCGCGCGTATGCGCTGGGCATAGGGACGCCCCAGTGCCATGCGATCCTGAGCCTTGCGCATCTTACTCGCCGCGACCATTTCCATCGCGGAGGTAATCTTCTGCGTGCTCTTGATGCTGGCAATTTTTGTGCGTACTTCTTTTCCGCCTGCCATAGTCAGTTACCTTGTTCTCTGGAGTTTTTCCCGTCGGAGCGGCCATAGGCCGCTCCTACAAGGTCCAGGGCCGCTTTTACCAGCTGCCGGTGGCGACGAATTTCTCGATGGCGGCCTTGAAGGCGGCGTCGATTTCGTCGTTGTAGTCGCCGGTGCTGTTCACCTTCTCCATCAGCTCTGCGTGTTCGCTGTTCATGTAAGAGAGCAGGGCGGATTCGAAGTCGAGCACCTTGGAGACTTCCACGTCTTTCAGGTAACCCTTGTCGGCGGCGTAAACGGAAACAGCCATCTCCGCGATGGACAGCGGGGTGTACTGCTTCTGCTTCATCAGTTCGGTGACGCGCTCGCCGTGGTCCAGCTGGGCCTTGGTGGCCTCGTCCAGGTCGGACGCAAACTGGGAGAAGGCCGCCAGCTCGCGGTACTGGGCCAGAGCAGTACGGATGCCGCCGGACAGCTTCTTGATCACCTTGGTCTGGGCCGCACCACCCACGCGGGATACGGAGATACCCGGGTTGATGGCCGGGCGGATACCGGCGTTGAACAGATCGGTCTCGAGGAAGATCTGGCCGTCGGTGATGGAGATCACGTTGGTCGGCACGAACGCGGACACGTCGCCGGCCTGGGTTTCGATGATCGGCAGCGCGGTCAGGGAGCCGGTCTTGCCTTTCACTTCGCCGTTGGTGAACTTCTCCACATAGTCGGCGTTGACGCGCGCGGCGCGCTCCAGCAGACGGGAGTGCAAGTAGAAGACGTCACCCGGGTAGGCTTCGCGGCCCGGCGGGCGCTTCAGCAGCAGGGAGATCTGGCGGTAGGCCCAGGCCTGCTTGGTCAGGTCGTCGTAGATGATCAGGGCATCTTCACCGCGGTCGCGGAAGTACTCGCCCATGGTGCAGCCGACGTAGGGGGCCAGGAACTGCATCGCGGCCGGGTCGGCGGCGCCGGCGGCAACCACGATGGTGTGCTCCATGGCGCCGTGCTCTTCCAGCTTGCGCACCACGTTGGCGATGGACGACTGCTTCTGGCCGATCGCGACGTAGATACACTTAATGCCGGTGCCTTTCTGGTTGATGATGGCATCGACGGCGACGGCGGTCTTACCGATCTGGCGGTCGCCGATGATCAGCTCGCGCTGGCCGCGGCCGATCGGCACCATGGTGTCGATCGCCTTCAGACCGGTCTGTACCGGCTGGTCGACGGACTGGCGGGCGATAACACCGGGCGCCACCTTTTCCACCGCGTCGGTCAGCTTGGTGTTCAGCGGGCCCTTGCCGTCGATCGGGTTGCCCAGCGCGTCCACCACGCGGCCCAGCAGTTCGGGGCCCACCGGACATTCCAGAATGCGACCGGTGCAGCGGCACTTCTGGCCTTCGGCCAGGGATTTGTAGTCGCCCAGGATCACCGCGCCCACGGAGTCGCGCTCCAGGTTCAGCGCCATACCGTAGACGCCGCCCTCGAACTCGATCATCTCGCCGTACATCACGTCGGCCAGGCCGTGGATGCGGATGATGCCGTCGGATACGGATACGATGGTGCCCTCGTTCTGGGCCTGGGTGCTCACATCGAGTTTTTCGATGCGGCTCTTGATAATTTCACTGATCTCGGAGGGATTCAGTTGCTGCATGCTCTGTTCCTCGAATTCCCGGCGTGCTGATGCGCGCCGGGAAGGTAATTTAGGAGTTCATCGCCTCGGCGAGCTTGGCCAAGCGGCCGCGCACCGTGCCATCGATGACTGTGTCACCGGCGCGGATAATCGCGCCGCCCAGCAGACTCTCGTCCACCGAGCTGTGCAGGTGCACTTCCCGTTCAAACTTCTTGCTAAGCGCCTGGGTCAACTTCTGCGCCTGCGCGTCGCTCAGGGCGCGCGCGGACACAACTTCCACTTCCAGGGTGGCTTCCGCCTGTGCTTTCAGCTCTTCAAACAGCGCGGAAATCTCCGGCAACAGCGGCAGGCGGTGGTTTTCCGCCAGCAGCCGGATGAAGTTCTTGCCGGAGTCGCTGAGATTGTCTGAACAGATCGACAGGAATTTGTCTGCGCGCTCGTCGCTGGTGAGCTGCGGGTTATCCAGCAGCTCACGCACTTTTTCGCTCTGGCTGACCGCCGCCGCAGTGGCAAGCAGCGAGCTCCAACCCTGGAGGTCGGAGGCCTGCTGCGCATAGCTGAATGCCGCTTTGGCGTAGGGCCGGGCCAGTGTGCTGAGTTCCGCCATCGGGTTCCTCGCTTACAGCTCGGCTGCCAGTTTTTCGATCAGGTCGTCGTGCGCCTTGGCGTCGATATTGACCGAGAGAATCTTCTCCGCGCCAGCGATGGACAGCTCGGCAACGCGGGCCCGCAGCTGTTCCTTGGCGCGATTCACTTCCTGTTCGATCTCGGCCTTGGCCGCCGCCTTCAGGCGATCACCCTCGGCCAGCGCGGCCTGCTTGGCTTCGTCGATAATCTGATTGGCGCGCTTGTTGGCGCCATCGATGATTTCCGCAGCCTGTTCTTTGGCTTCCTTCAGCTGGTCGGCGGCCTTGCGGCGCGCCAGCTCAAGGTCCTTGCCCGCGCGCTCGGCCTCTTCGAGGCCGGTGGCGATCTTCTGCTCACGCTCCTGCATCACACCGAGCAGTGGCGGCCAGACGAAACGCCAGCAGAACCATACGAAGGCCAGGAATGTAATCGACTGGCCAATTAGAGTCAGGTTGATATTCACACCGACACCTCTTGCTCTTTAAGAAGGGTTAAGGGCAATTGGAACGGTGTAATTACGCCAGACCAGGAGCTACTGCGAAGATCAGGTACATGGCGATACCAACACCGATCATCGGAACGGCGTCGAGCAGACCCGCCATCAGGAACATCTTGCCCTGCAGAGCCGGAGCCTGTTCCGGCTGACGCGCGGAACCTTCCAGCAGCTTGCCGCCCAGGGTGCCGAAACCGATAGCGGTACCCAGCGCGCCCAGACCGATCAGCAGTGCGCTCGCGATGTAAACCAGACCTAATGCTTCCATTGTTTTCTCCAAATTAAAGGTTGAGAGTTGTTGTAAAGGTTGATTAAAGGGTTAACCGTCAAAAAAACTTATTGATCGTGCTCGTGCTCTTCGTCGCGGTGGTGCGCCATGGCCATATACACGGTGGTCAGCACCATGAACACAAACGCCTGCAGGGTGATCACCAGCACGTGGAAGATGGCCCAGCCCATATGCATCAGACCAGCGCCGATAAAGCCGAGCACGCCCACACCGAACACGATTGCGATCAGGATAAAGATCATTTCACCCGCGTAGAGGTTGCCGAACAGACGCAGGCCGAGGGAGATCGGCTTGGCGATCAGGGAAACCGCTTCCAGCAGGAAGTTGAACGGGATCAGCAGAATATCGAAGTACCACTTGCCGCTGTGGAAGGGGTGCAGGGTCAGCTCCTTGATAAAGCCGATCGGCCCCTTTTCCTTGACGCTGAAGAAGATCATCAGCGCGAACACCGCCAGCGCCATGCCCAGGGTGGCGTTGGGGTCGGTGGTCGGCACCACCTTGAAGAAGAGGTGATCGTTGCCGGAGACCTTGGCCGCGGCCATCGGCAGCCAGTCCACCGGCACCAGGTCCATCAGGTTCATCAGGAAGACCCACACGAAGATGGTCAGCGCCATGGGGGCGACCATGCTATTGCGGTGCGGGAAGGTCTCCTTGACCAGCTTGTCGATAAACTCAGTCACCAGCTCGACAAAGCTCTGGAAGCCCTTGGGCACACCGGCGGTGGCCCTGCTGGCCGCGCGCGCGAACAGGAAGCAGAAGATCAGCCCCAGGCCGATGGACCAGCCGAGCGTATCCAGGTGGATGGCCCAGAACCCCATATCCGCGGCCTCCTGGGCGGAGTGCGCCAGAGTCCAGGTGGGTTCGGAGAGAACGGTGCCGTCGGCACGGGTATAGCCCGCCGGCAGCTTGCCGTAGGCCATGTTCTGCAAATGGTGTTGGATATACCCCGTCGCGGTTAGAGCTTCGCCAGCCATAGTTCCTCAACAATCGCAAAAGTAAGAATTCTTTTCTGCCGCGCCCTGCGGAGCCCGAAGGGGCATCAACGCACCAGGCGCGCCGCCAACAGCCACTGCAGGATCACGCAAAGGCCGTAGCTGATAAACAGGGCCGCCGGAGCCAGCGGTTTCACCAGCGCGAACACGGCGGCAAAGCCGGCCAGGGTCAGCGCGAACTTGCCCGCCTCTCCGCGGTAGAAGTTCTGCAGCACCCGATCCGTGGCCCGCGCGCCGCTCTCGCGGAAGGCGCGCAGGCCGAAATACGCATTGGGCAGCGCGCACAGGGCGCCGCCGATAAATACAGACAGCGCCACCACCGGCCTGCCGCTCAGGTGCAATACCGCACCCGCCAGCGATACCAGCAGCAGCTGTACCGCGGCAATTACTAACACCGGGGGGTTGCTCATAGACGGGATGGCCGACCCTGGTTACTCAGGCATTTTGCGCGCTGTCCGCCCAATTTTTGGGCGTGCGAATTATAGGAGGAAGCGCATTGCCGGTTCAACCGGCAAATATCGCCAAGTTATTTAATTTTCGGTGCTTTTTTGCAACGGATCGCCAGTTCAGTAAGTATTTACAAACTGTTGCTCCCGGCGCCGGAGAGGGCGCTCCGGCGCCGGCAATGTCAGTCTTCGCTGTAGCCCAGGTGGGCGAGGATGCCGTCCAGCTCATCCAGGCTGCTGTACCTGAGCACCAGCTTGCCGACGCCCCTGTCGTTGTGGTCTATGGCCACCGGCACGCCGATCTTCTCCGCCAGGCGCTCGCTCAGGCGGCGGATATTCGGGTCCTCTTTTTGTTTGGCCGGGGCCGGGTTCTGCGCCTGCTGCTGCAGGCGGCGCACCAGCGCCTCGGCCTGGCGCACCGTCAGGCCGCGCTCGACCACCTGGCGCGCCGCGGCGCGCTGGGTCTCGCCGGCCAGCCCCAGCAGGGCCTTGGCGTGGCCCAGCTCCAGGTCCCCGCGCTCGAGGAAGGTGCGCACCTCGTCGGTCAGGCTCAGCAGGCGCAGCAGGTTGGTCACCGCGGTGCGGGACTTGCCCACCGCGTCGGCCACTTGCTGCTGGGTCAGCTGGAATTCGTCCTGCAACCGCTTCAGCGCCGCGGCCTCCTCGATCGGATTCAGGTCCTCGCGCTGGATATTCTCGATCAGCGCCATCGCGATGGCGGCCTCGTCGGGCACTTCGCGTACCAGCGCCGGCACCCGGTCCATCTCCGCCAGCTGCGCGGCGCGCCAGCGGCGCTCGCCGGCGATGATCTCGTATTTGTGCTCTCCGACTGGGCGCACGACGATCGGCTGCATGATGCCCTGGGCGCGGATGGAGTCGGCCAGCTCCTGCAGGGATTCCTGCGGGAAGTCGCGGCGCGGCTGGTAGCGGCCGCGCTGCAGGAACTCGATCGGCAGCTCGCGCAGCTCGCCGTCGGCGATGGCCGCGGCGCCCTCGCCGGTGGCGACGGCGATGGCCTCGCTGGCGTTTTCACTGATCAGGTGCGACAGGCCCCGGCCCAGGCCCTTGCGTTTGGCGGCCATAATTCAATACCCCTTATACGGCTTCCGCCACCGGGCGGCTGGAACTCTGGTTGGCGGCGTGGCGGCGGGTGATTTCGCCGGCCAGCGCCAGGTAGGCGATGGCGCCCTTGGAGTGGCGGTCGTACTCGAGCGCCGGCTTGCCGAAACTGGGGGCCTCGGCCAGGCGCACGTTGCGCGGGATGCAGGTGCGGTAGAGGCGCTCGCCGAAGTATTCGGACAGCTGCTCGGACACGTCGCTGGTCAGGCTGTTGCGCGGGTCGTACATGGTGCGCAGTATGCCCTCGATCTTCAGCTCCGGGTTGGCGGCGCGCTGTATCTGGGTGATGGTGTCGATCAGTGCGGACAGGCCCTCCAGCGCGTAGTACTCGCACTGCATCGGGATCAGCACGCCGTTGGCGGCGCACAGGGCGTTGACGGTGAGCATGTTCAGGGACGGCGGGCAGTCGATGACGATATAGTCGTAGTCGCCGCTGACATCGCGCAGCGCCTTGCGCAGGCGCGACTCGCGCCCATCCATCTCCAGCAGCTCCACCTCGGCCGCGGACAGATCGCCGTTGGCGGGCATCAGGTCGTAGCCGCTTTCGGTGGACACTATCGCCTTGCGCGCCGGCAGTTCGCAGGCGAGCACGTCGTAGGCGGACAGCTGCAGTTCGCTCTTGTCGACACCGCTGCCCATGGTGGCATTGCCCTGGGGGTCCAGATCGATCAGCAGGACCCGGCGCTTGTTGGCGACCAGGGAAGCGGCCAGATTGACACAGGTGGTGGTCTTGCCCACGCCACCCTTCTGGTTGGCCACAGCAAATATCTTGCTCAAGGTTCTTGTCCTTTGTTCTCCCGAATTGCGCTCTCCCGGATGCTCTTCGGGTTTCGCCGCGGAAAGCCGGCATCAATGGGCACTCCTCTCCGTGATCTGGGAGTGCACAGGTCTTGGAAATCAGATTCTCGATTAGCGGGATTTACGCCAGGCTGCCGCGATTCTAGGCGCGTCAGGCATCGCGGCTGAGAACGATAAGGTGGCGATCCGCGTCGCAACCCGGTACCGACAGGGGGTGCACCCGCTCGACCTTAATCCCTTTTGGAAGTGCGCTCAACTCATCTTCCGGCAACTTGCCCTTCATAGCGTAAAACCTACCCCCGGGCGCTAGCAAGTGCTCACTCCCGCTCACCATATCGGCGATGGACGCGAAGGCCCGCGAGACCACAGCGGGGAAGGGTTGCTCCGGCGCGAAGGCCTCCACCCGCTCGTTGACCACCCGCACATTCGGCAGCGGCAGCGTACTCGCCACCTGGAACAGAAAGCGGGTCTTCTTGCCGTTGCTGTCGAGCAGGGTCACCGGGCGCTCGGGGTGCGCTATCGCCAGCGGAATACCGGGCAGGCCGCCGCCGCTGCCGACGTCGATCAGCGGGCCTTCACCGCACAGGTTCACGACGCTGAGACTGTCGACGATATGGCGCTCGAGCATCTGCCGCGGCTCGCGGATGGCGGACAGGTTGTAGGCCGAGTTCCAGCGCGCGAAGAGCGCCAGATACTCCAGCAACTTGTCCTGCTGTTCCGGACTCAGTTCGACAGACAGCTGCGCGGCCGCCTCGAGCAGGCGCGGGCGGAATTCTTCCATCTGCACAGAAATTGCGGGCTCTCCCCTGTAGACCCCGAGGGGGTATCGATTTCCACCTGTAGGCGCGGCCGGCGGTCGCTCCTACACATTCATTTTGCCTAAACGGCCTTCTTGCGCGTCAGCAGGCCGCGCTTTTTCAGCTGGATCAGCAGCAGCGACACGGCCGCCGGCGTCACCCCGGGAATCCGCGACGCGCGGGCGAGGGTGTCCGGGCGCGCCTCGCCCAGCTTCTGCTTCACCTCGCTGGACAGGCCGGAGACCTGCGAATAGTCGAAGTCCGCCGGTATCGGCGTGTCCTCATAGGCCTGCAGCCGCGCTATCTCCTCCCGCTGGCGCTCGATATAGCCGGCGTACTTGGCGGATATCTCCACCTGCTCGGCGACCCGCTCGTCCTCCACCGCCTCGCCCTTCAGCGCCGCCACGTCGGCGTAGCTGAGTTCCGGGCGGCGCAGCAGGTCCATCAGGCTGTACTCCCTGGAGAGCGGCTGCGGCAGTTTGCTCTCTACGGCGGCGGCCTGGGGCGTCTGCGGGTGCACCCAGGTGTCGCGCAGCCGCTGTTCCTCGCGTGCAATCGCCTCGCGCTTCTCGCAGAAGGCGGCCCAGCGCGCGTCGTCCACCAGGCCCAGCTCGCGGCCCTTTTCGGTCAGGCGCAGATCCGCGTTGTCCTCGCGCAGCAGCAGGCGGTACTCGGCGCGGCTGGTGAACATGCGGTAGGGCTCTTTGGTGCCGGTGGTGATCAGGTCGTCCACCAGCACGCCCAGGTAGGCCTGGTCCCGGCGCGGCGACCAGGGTTCTTTCCCCAGAGCTCGAAGGCCCGCGTTGGCGCCGGCCAGCAGCCCCTGGGCCGCGGCCTCCTCGTAGCCGGTGGTGCCGTTGATCTGGCCGGCGAAGTAGAGGCCGCGAATAAACTTGGTCTCCAGCGACGGCAGCAGGTCGCGGGGATCGAAGAAATCGTACTCGATCGCGTAGCCGGGGCGGGTGATATGCGCCCGCTCGAAGCCCCGGATCGAGTGCACCAGCTCTATCTGCACGTCGAAGGGCAGGCTGGTGGAAATGCCGTTGGGGTAGAGCTCGTTGGTGGTCAGCCCCTCCGGCTCGACGAAGATCTGGTGGCTGTCCTTGTCGGCGAAGCGGTGCACCTTGTCCTCGATGGAGGGGCAGTAGCGCGGGCCCACCCCCTCGATCACGCCGGAGTACATCGGCGAGCGGTCCAGGCCGCCGCGGATCACCTCGTGGGTGCGGCTGTTGGTGTGGGTGATCCAGCAGCACACCTGGCGCGGGTGCTGCTCGCGCGAGCCCAGATAGGACATGACCGGCGTCGGCGTGTCGCCCCACTGCTCCTCCAGGCCGCTGAAATCCACCGAGCGGGCGTCGATGCGCGGCGGCGTGCCGGTCTTCAGCCGCTCGACGCGGAAGGGCAGTTCGCGCAGCCGCTCGGCCAGCGCGATGGACGGGGGGTCTCCGGCGCGGCCGCCGGAGTGGCTGTCCAGACCGATATGAATGCGCCCGCCGAGGAAGGTGCCGGCGGCAATCACCACTGTCTTGGCGCGAAAGCGCACGCCGGCATTGGTCACGACGCCGACGACCCGCTCGCCCTCGACGATCAGGTCGTCGGCGGCCTGCTGGAATATCTCCAGATTCTGCTGACGCTCGAGAATCGCGCGGATGGCGGCGCGGTAGAGGGCGCGGTCCGCCTGGGCGCGGGTCGCGCGCACCGCCGGCCCCTTGCGCGCATTCAGCACGCGGAACTGGATACCGGCCTTGTCAGTAGCCTCGGCCATGGCGCCGCCGAGGGCATCCACCTCCTTGACCAGGTGGCTCTTGCCGATACCGCCGATGGCCGGGTTGCAGGACATCTGCCCCAGCGTCTCTATGTTGTGGGTCAGCAGCAGCGTCGCGGCCCCCATGCGCGCGGCCGCGAGCGAGGCCTCGGTACCGGCGTGGCCGCCGCCGATCACTATCACGTCATAGGTTTTGGGGAATTCCATAGCTGCTGCTTCGGGCCGGAAAAATGGGCGCACATTTTATAGGCAGATGCAGGAGGACAGCAATGGCGCCCGGGGTTTTGCCTGTATCAGTCAACTATAGGGCCGGTGGTCTTCGTTTCACGCCGGGTCCCCTCCTTCTTACTAATTAACTTATACATTCCCTGTATAGGTATTTTTTTGTATTTGTTGTTTCTATTAGGCTCCGGTTTTTTTTGTATAAGTCAGAAAAAGCCAAGAAATTCAAAGACTTATATTGTGTCACTGGCTGCTGATAACCCCTTTGCCGGGCGGGGGGCAAGGGCGGTAGGCGGCTGTGGAAAGACGGGATAAGTCTGCCGCGCCTCGGCGGCTGCCGCAGTTATACCCGCTTTGTTGCGCGGATTTCCTTCCGGTTACCCCCGCTTTTGCCCACAGGGGGCCGTTTGCGGCGCGCGGCTGTTGGCGCTTCTCTGAATCCGGCGGGGATCGGCTGTGAATAAGTAGTCGGATCTGGATAAGTCTGTGAGTAGCTGTGCGCAACTTTTGTGGTTTGCTGGTGGGTTTTCCGGTACGGAGTCGCGCGAGCGGGTGTTATCCGCAGCCATAGGGGCGGGCAGGGGCGCGGCGGCCCCGGTGATCCGGGTGCCGGCCGATAGGTATTGAAGGAGAGGGGGCGGCCGCTTTACTTGCCGATACAGAAGCTGCCGAAGATGCGGCCGAGCAGGTCGTCGGCGGTGAATTCACCGGTGATTTCGCCCAGGGCCTGCTGCGCCTGGCGCAGATCCTCGGCCAGCAGCTCGCCGGCGCCGCTGCTGTGCAACTGGCCGGCGCCCTGTTCGAGAAAGGCCGCGGCGCGGGCCAGGGCGTCCAGGTGGCGGCGGCGGGCGCTGAAGTTGCCCTCGCAGGCAGAGCTGTAGCCCATGCACTGCTTCAGGTGCTCTCTCAGCGCGTCCAGTCCGGCGCCCGTCTTGGCGCTGATCGCGACCACCGGCACGCCGTCGGTGTGCGCCTGCAGACCGGCGCTGTAGTCGGTCAGATCGATCTTATTCAGTACCAGGGTCAGGCGTTCCGCGTCCGGCAGCCGCGCGGTGAACTCGGGCCAGACACGCGCAGGATCCAGGGATCCGGCCTGCTGGGCGTCCACCAGCAGCAGTACCCGGTCCGCCTGGCGTATCTCCTCCCACGCCCGCTCTATACCGATTTGTTCCACCCTGTCCGGCGCGTCGCGCAGGCCGGCGGTATCGGCGAACTGCAGCGGCATGCCGTCGATATCGATCTGTTCGCGCAGTATGTCCCGGGTGGTGCCGGCGATATCGGTGACGATTGCCGCGTCGCGCCCGGCCAGCGCGTTGAGCAGGCTGGACTTGCCGGCGTTGGGGCGGCCGGCGATCGCGACCCGCATCCCCTCGCGCAGGATACTGCCCTGGCGCGCCTGGGCCTCGACCGCTGCCAGCTGTGCCTGCAGCGCGGCCAGATCTGCCGCGACCTTGCCGTCGGCGAGAAAATCGATTTCCTCTTCCGGAAAATCGATGGACGCTTCGACATAGATACGCAAATGCGTGAGATTTTCGACCAAGTCTTCGATTTTTTCGGAGAATACGCCCTGCAGCGAGCGCATCGCATTGCGCGCCGCCTGGGCGCTGCCGGCGTCGATCAGGTCCGCAATCGCCTCTGCCTGGGCCAGATCTATCTTGTCGTTCAGGAAGGCGCGCTCGGAGAACTCCCCCGGCCGCGCGTGGCGCGCGCCCAGCGCTATGGTTGCCTGCAGCAGCTGGTCGAGGATCACCGGGCCGCCGTGTCCCTGCAGCTCGACCACATCCTCGCCGGTAAAGGAGTTGGGCCCGGGGAAGAAGAGCGCGATGCCCTGGTCCACCAGCTGCTCGCCGTGAAAGAAATCCCGGTAGTGGGCCTGGCGCGGTTTCAGCGGCCGCCCGCCGCAGATAGCGCGGGCAATCTCCAAGGCCCTGGGGCCCGAGAGGCGGATAATGCCGATGCCGCCGCGGCCGGGGGCGGTAGCGACGGCGGCGATGGTGTCTCTGTCCAGGCTTTGTGCAGTCATTGGTTGAGTTTACTCCAACGCAAAAGGGCCGCGATTGCGGCCCTCTGTTGTGGTTGTTCTGGCTTCTCATCCCGATGCGAGGGCGCCGATGCCGGGAGTTCTTTGCGAGACTGTCGGCGAGAGGGATCTCGCCGACAAGCCTACCGGGACGCATTTACGGCGTGTCTCGCAAAGAGCTCCCGGTAGCGGCGCCGCCACCAAGCCCGAACGGCGCTAAACCTTGCCGGCGTCCACCTGCTTGTTGATATACCAGGTCTGCCCAATGGTGATCAGGTTGTTCGCGATCCAGTAGAGCACCAGGCCGGCCGGGAACCAGAGGAAGAAGAAGGTCATCATCACCGGCATCAGCTGCATGATGCGCGCCTGGGTCGGATCCGTCGGCTGCGGGTTCAGCTTCTGCATAAACCACATGGACGCGCCCATCAGCACCGGCAGGATAAAGTAGGGATCCTTGGCGGAGAGGTCGTGAATCCACAGGATCCACGGGGCGTGGCGCAGTTCGACGGTTTCCGTCAGCATCCAGTAGAGAGCGATAAACACCGGCATCTGCAGCAGTATCGGCAGGCAGCCGCCCATCGGATTGATCTTCTCGCGGCGGTAGAGCTTCATCGTCTCCTCCGCCAGCTTCTGCCGGTTGTCCTTGTACTGCTCCTGCAGCTTCTTCATCTGCGGCGCGAATTTGCGCATGCGCGCCATGGACTTGGTGCCCGCCGCGGACAGCGGGAACAGCAGCGCCTTGATAAACACGGTCAGCAGTATGATCGCCCAGCCCCAGTTGCTGACGATATGCGCCTGGATAAAGTGCAGCACGCGGAACAGCGGCTTGGCGATCCACCACAGCCAGCCGTAATCGACGGTCAGGTCCAGGTAGGGGGAGATCTCCTCCAGGCGGTAGACATCCTTGGGCCCGGCGTAGAAGGAGGCGCTCAGCTCACCCTGGGTGCCGGCCGGAATCTGCACCTGCGGCGAGGTGAAGCCCATGCGGAACAGGCCGTTCGACAACTGGCGCAGCTCGAAGGTGTTGCGCTCCTCCTGGGGCGGAATCCAGGCGCTGAGGAAGTAGTGCTGCACCATCGCGACCCAGCCGCCGTCGACGCTGACGCGGGTGGGCTTCTCGGCAATCTCCTCGAAATCCTGCTTGAAGTAGTTTTCCTCGCTGGTGTGCAGCGCCGCGCCGAGGAAGGGGGACACGCCTATGCCGGTGTCGACTGGAGGCTCGCGGTCGTCGCGTTTGATCTGGCCGAACATGGCCGCGGACCAGGGCGTCGCCCCCTGGTTGTCCACCAGGTAGGAGACATCGATCAGGTAGTCGCCGCGCTTGAAGGTGAAGCGCTTGGTGATATTGGCCTGTTGATGCTTCAGTGTCAGGTCGACGGTCAGGGTATCGCGGCCCTCGCTGAGGGCGTAGCGGGTCTTCTCGACCTGGAACAGCGGGCGGCCGGCGGCGCTGTCGGTGCCGTTCCTGCCGATCAGGCCGCTCTGCGCGATATAGGTGTGGTCGCGGGTCTGATTCAGCAGTATCAGCGGGCGGTCCGGCGTGTGCAGTTCCTCTTCGTATTGGCGCAGCGCGACCTTGACGATATCGCCGCCGCGGGGATCGATCAGCAGGTCGAAGACGTCGGTGGTCACGCTGATCAGCTGGCGCTCGGCCGGCTGGCCGTCGGCACCCTGGGCCTGCAGCTGCGGCACGTCGCCGTCTGCGCCGGGCGCGGCGGCGGCGCTGTCCTGGCCGGAGCTGCGCACGACGGTTTCGCGGTCCAGTACCGGCGTGTGCTGCTCTTTGAATTCGTTCCACTGGAAAATCAGTGCCAGAACAACTGCGGCGATTCCGCCAAGCAGCGTGTAGCGTTGCCAATCCATCTCGTTACCTAGAAGTGTCTTTTTGTCGGGCGGGGGGAACCGGATCCATGCCGCCGGGATGCCAGGGGTGGCATTTTATAAGGCGGCGAGCGCTTAAATAACCCCCTTTTAGGAATCCGTGGGTTTTTAATGCCTCTTCCGCATAATGGGAGCAGGTGGGGTAGAAGCGGCACTGGTTGCCGACCCAGGGGCTGGCCAGGTAGCGGTAGACGTGGATCAGCCGAATGGCCAGCCGCGTCATGGCTTGCGCCTTTCGCCGGCGCCCGGCGCCTGGGCCCGATTCGCCAGTTTGCGCCACAGCTTGTTCAGGAGTTTCGCCAGGGCGGCCTTGTCCAGGTCCGCGATACCCGGGCGCGCCAGCACCACGGCGTCCACCGCCGGCAGCTCGTGCTGGCGCAGGCGGAAGGTCTCGCGGGCAATGCGCTTGATGCGGTTGCGGTCAGTGGCGTTGCGGACGTGCTTCTTGGCGATAACCAGCCCCAGGCGCGGGTGGCCGAGATCGTTGCGACAGGCGAGGATCAGGAGGTTGGGGTGCGCGGCGCGTACCTGTTGCTTGGCGGTGAAGACCGCACGGTACTGCGCCGCGTTGAGCAGGCGCAGCGGCTTGGCAAATCCGAAGTCGCTGCGCGGCTGTTGCATAGGGCGGGACTGCGCCGATCGGGCGGCAGCAGGCTTATGCAGACAGTACTTTGCGACCTTTGGCGCGACGGCGGGCCAGGATCTTGCGGCCGTTCTTGGTTGCCATACGGGCGCGGAAACCGTGGGTGCGCTTGCGCTTCAAGTTGCTGGGCTGGAAAGTACGTTTCATTGTCTTGCTACCTGAGACTTTTGTATTCGGAAAATCTTGGGCCACCCCTTCGCGGGGCCGGACCCGGCCGCGCTCCGGTGCCGGTGGTGACCCGGCGCAGTCGGAGCAATGCGCTGCGAAGGCGGCGGATTGTATAGAAAGGCACCAGTGAAATCAACGCGAAGGGCGGTGAAAATTCGCCGCGCCGGGCGCGGCTAAAAAGGGGCAGCCCAAGGATAGTCCGGCCAAGTGATTGAGGCCGCAGCGGTATTCCATCCTGCCCACCGATTGATACCAAGGTATCCACAAGCTCCTGTGGATAAGTTTCTCCGGCGCTGTCTTGCCGCCTGCTCAAATAGTGTGCAAGCCTTTGATTGTTCGGGACTTTTCGCCGGACTTTTTTCAACAATTGCCACGCCGCTTGTGGATAACCCTTCGGTGCGAAGGTATACTCCCCCGACCTGTCGACGGCCCCGGAGTGTGTGCTGTTCCGGCTTCGCCGTCCCGTCCGGGGTCTTCTTTATTTTGGGGTTTTTAGGGGGTTTCTTGTCTGAATCCGTTTGGAAGCAGTGCGCCGACTGTTTGCAGGACGAACTGCCGTCGCAGCAGTTCAACACCTGGATTCGGCCGCTGCGGGTCAGTCCGGCGAGTGCCGCGGGGGAGCTGCGCCTGCTGGCGCCCAACCGCTTTGTGCTGGACTGGGTGGGAGACAAGTTTCTGAACCGGATACGCGAGCTGGTGCAACAGTTTGCCGGCGAGCAGCCGCTGCAAGTGGTGCTGGATATCACCGAGCGGCGCCCGGCGCGCTTTCAGCGCAGCCGCGCCGCGGCCCGCCCCGCCGCCAGCCCGCCGCCAGCCCCGGTGGGGGGCTTTGGCGCGGCGCGCGCGCCGGCGCACCCGGCCGCAGCCGAGGAGGGCGCGGCGGAGCAGGTCACCAGCGGCGAGCTGGCGCTGACCGACCTGCGTTCCCCGCCCAGCCAGCGCCCGGCGCCGGAGCCGGCGCGCAATGTGGAGGTGGAGGGGGCCATCAAACACGGCAGCTCCCTGAACCGCAATTTCACCTTCAAGTCTTTCGTCGAGGGTAAGTCCAACCAGTTGGGCCTGGCCGCGGCGCAGCAGATCGCCGACAACCCCGGCGGCGCCTACAACCCGCTCTTTATTTACGGCGGCGTCGGCCTCGGCAAGACCCACCTGATGCACGCGGTGGGCAACGCGCTGCTGGAGCGCAACCCCAACGCCAAGGTCGTCTACCTGCACTCGGAGCGCTTCGTCGCCGATATGGTCAAGGCGCTGCAGCTGAATGCGATCAGCGATTTCAAGCGCTACTACCGCTCCGTCGACGCGCTGCTGATCGACGATATCCAGTTCTTCGCCGGCAAGGAGCGCTCCCAGGAGGAGTTCTTCCACACCTTCAATGCGCTGCTCGAGGGCGGCCAGCAGATCATCCTGACCTGCGACCGCTATCCGAAGGAGATCGACGGCCTCGAGGAGCGCCTCAAGTCCCGCTTCGGCTGGGGCCTGACGGTGGCCGTGGAGCCGCCGGAGCTGGAGACGCGGGTGGCCATATTAATGAAGAAGGCGGAGCAGGTGGGTGTCGACCTGCCCCACGACTCCGCCTTCTTTATCGCCCAGCGCATTCGCTCCAATGTGCGCGAACTGGAGGGGGCGCTGCGCCGCGTGATCGCCAACGCCCAGTTCACCGGGCGCCCGATCGACGACCTGCTGGTGCGCGAGGCGCTGAAAGACCTGCTCGCATTGCAAGACCGGCTGGTCAGCGTGGACAATATCCAGCGGGTCGTGGCCGAGTACTACAAGATCAAGGTGGCGGATCTGCTCTCCAAGCGCCGCAGCCGCTCGGTCGCGCGGCCGCGCCAGGTAGCCATGTCGCTGGCCAAGGAGCTGACCAATCACAGCCTGCCGGAGATCGGCGACGCCTTCGGCGGGCGCGACCACACCACGGTGCTGCACGCCTGCCGCAAGATCCGCGAGTTGCAGGAGTCGGACGCGGATATCCGCGAGGATGTCAAACTGCTGACCCGCTCGCTGACCACTTAACCGAATAACCGATTGATTGATAACAAAGTAAGGCGGAACTACCGATGAAATTCAATGTGAGCCGGGACGCCCTTTTGAAGCCGCTGCAGCTGGTCGCCGGCGTGGTGGAGAAGCGCCAGACGCTGCCGGTTCTGGCCAATGTGCTGATGCAACTGCAGGGGCAGGAGCTGTCCCTGACCGGCACCGATCTGGAGGTGGAGATTGTCGGTCGCCTGCCGGTGGACGGCGTGGAGATGGAAGGGGAGGTCACGGTGCCGGCGCGCAAGCTGCTGGATATCTGCCGCTCCCTGCCCGACGGCGCCGAGTTGAAGTTTGAGCGCGACGGCGAGCGCCTGGTGCTGCGCAGCGGCCGCAGCCGCTTCCAGCTGTCGACCCTGCCGGCGGCGGACTTCCCGAATCAGGAGGAGACCAGCGCCCAGACCCGCTTTGCCATCTCCCAGCGCGAGATCCGCCGCCTGATAGAGGCCACCGGCTTCGCGATGGCGCAGCAGGATGTGCGCTACTACCTGAACGGCCTGCTGCTGGAGTGCCGTCCGCAGCAGCTGCGCGCCGTGGCCACCGACGGCCACCGCCTGGCGCTGTGCGATCGCGACGCACCGGGCCTGAATGTCGAGTCCCCGATCCAGGCGATAGTCCCGCGCAAGGGCGTGCTGGAGCTGGGGCGCCTGCTGGAAGACACCGACGCCCAGGCGGAGGTGGTGCTCGGCAACAATCATATCCGCGTGATCAGCGGCCAGTTCACCTTCACTTCCAAGCTGGTGGACGGCAAGTTCCCGGACTACGAGCGGGTGCTGCCGCGCGCCACCGGCAATGAGATCTACGCCGACCGCCAGGCGCTGCGCCAGGCCTTCTCCCGCGCCGCCATCCTGTCCAACGAGAAATACCGCGGCGTGCGCCTGCAGGTCTCCGAGGGACTGCTGCAGATTGTCGCCAACAACCCGGAGCAGGAGGAGGCGGAGGAGCAGTTGGTCGTGGACTATGTCGGCGAGCCGCTGGAGATCGGTTTTAACGTCTCCTACCTGCTGGATGTGACCGGTGCGATACACAGCGACAAGATCCGCATCGGCCTGGCCGATGCGAACAGCAGCGCGCTGCTGCAGCAGCCGGAGGAGGGCGATGCCCTCTATGTCATTATGCCGATGCGGCTGTGATGCCCGCCGGTTACGCATTTCCGTTGATTGATAGAGGCGCCATATCCCGGGATATGGCGTTTCTTTTATCGGCTTGGGGTTTTATGTCGCCTGCTCCCGCATTGGGGGGCGTGACGGAGGGTCGCCAGTGGCGCTGACTCGCCTCGCGCTGTCCCATTTCCGCAATATCGCCGCCGCCGATCTGCAGCTGGATGGCGGTGTGAATCTCTTCTGCGGCCCCAACGGCAGCGGCAAGACATCGCTGCTGGAGGCGGTGCATATGCTCGCCACCGGCCGCTCCTTTCGCTCCCGACAACACAAGTCTGTGATTCAGGACGGAGAGGCCGGCCTGACCGTGTTCGGCGAGCTGGACAGCGGCGACAGTCTCGGTGTCGAGCGCCTGAGCAATGGCGGCGGGCGCATCCGCGTGAACCGGGCGCCGGCGGAATCCAGCTCGCAGCTGGCCAGCTGTCTGCCGCTGCAGGTGATCAACAGCGACAGCTTCGCCGCGCTCGACGGCGGCCCCGGCGTGCGCCGCCGCCTCCTGGACTGGGCTGTGTTCCACGTGGAACATTCTTTCGCGCAGGAGTGGAAAAGCTATCAAATCGCGCTGCGACAGCGAAATGCGCTGTTGCGACGTGGTAAAATTGCCCCCGATTTGCTGTCGGTTTGGGAGCAGAGGCTCGCTGACAGCGGCGACCGCGTGGACCGGTTGCGCCGGATGCTGTTCGAGCAGCTGGGTGCCGCGATGGCAGCCCTGGTTCGGGAGCTTCCCGAGTCGCCGCTGACCCGGGTCGAGGTGTCCTATCGGCGCGGCTGGCGCCGGGAGCTGGATCTGGCGGAGGCGCTGCGGGAATCCCGCGACGGAGATCTGGCACAGGGGCATACCCGTGTCGGACCCCACAGAGCCGATCTGCGCTTCAGCGTCGGCGGCGAGTCGGCGCACAGTATCCTGTCCCGCGGCCAACAGAAGATGCTGGTCTGTGCGCTGCGCACCGCGATGGCCGAGCTGGTCTGTCGCCACAGGGGCAGGCCGGTGTTTCTCGTCGACGACCTGCCGGCGGAACTGGATCAGGAAAATCAACGGCAGTTCGCCCGCTGGGTGAGCCGCTGCGCCAGCCAGGTGCTGGTGACCGGAATTGAGGTGGAGGCCACCAGTCGTCCCTGGCTGACGCTGCCCCCACCCTGGAACAGCCCAAAAGTGTTCCACGTGGAACATGGGTGTATCGGCGCCGACCCCTCGGCCGCTAATTGAGTTGGAATGGAGCGAGTAAATGTCAGAGCAGCAGAGCTATGACTCCAGCAGTATCAAGGTGCTGAAAGGTCTGGACGCGGTGCGCAAGCGCCCCGGTATGTATATCGGCGATACCGACGACGGCACCGGTCTGCACCATATGGTGTTCGAAGTGGTGGACAACTCCATCGATGAGGCGCTGGCGGGCCACTGCGACGAGATTCGCGTGACCATTCACCCGGATGAGTCTGTCTCCGTGTCGGATAACGGCCGCGGCATTCCGACCGAGATGCACCCGGAGGAGGGGGTCTCGGCGGCGGAAGTGATTATGACGGTGCTGCACGCCGGCGGTAAGTTCGACGACAACACCTACAAGGTGTCGGGCGGCCTGCACGGTGTCGGCGTGTCAGTGGTTAACGCCCTGTCCGAGGAGTTGAAACTGACCATCCGCCGCGGCGGCAAGGTGCACGAGCAGGTCTACCGCCACGGCGTGCCCCAGGCGCCGCTGAGTGTCGTCGGCGACACCGACAGCACCGGCACCACGGTGCACTTCAAGCCGTCTGCGGACACCTTCTCCAATATCGAATTCCACTTCGATGTGCTGGCCAAGCGCCTGCGCGAGCTGTCCTTCCTGAACTCCGGTGTGCGCATCGTCCTGAAGGACGAGCGCAGCGGCAAGGAGGAGGTCTACGAATACGAGGGCGGCCTGCGCGCCTTCGTCGAGTTCCTGAACCAGAACAAGACGCCGATCAACAAGGTGCTGCACTTCCAGAGCCAGCGCGAGGACGGCATTGCGGTGGAAGTGGCGCTGCAGTGGAACGACAGCTTCCAGGAAAACATCTTCTGCTACACCAACAATATCCCCCAGCGCGACGGGGGCACCCACCTGGCCGGCTTCCGCGCCGCGCTGACCCGCGGTCTGAACAACTACATCGAGAGGGAAGGGGTGGGCAAGAAGGACAAGGTCAGCACCACCGGCGACGATGCCCGCGAGGGACTGACCGCGATTATCTCGGTCAAGGTGCCGGACCCGAAATTCTCCTCCCAGACCAAGGACAAGCTGGTGTCTTCCGAGGTGAAGCCGGCGGTGGAGCAGGAGATGGGGCAGCACTTCAACGACTATCTGCTGGAAAACCCCCAGGATGCCAAGGCGGTGGTCGGCAAGATGATCGATGCCGCCCGCGCCCGCGAGGCCGCGCGCAAGGCCCGCGAGATGACCCGGCGCAAGGGCGCGCTGGATATCGCCGGCCTGCCCGGAAAACTGGCGGACTGCCAGGAGAAGGATCCGGCCAAATCCGAACTCTACCTGGTGGAGGGTGACTCCGCCGGTGGCTCCGCCAAGCAGGGCCGCGACCGCCGCACCCAGGCGATACTGCCGCTGAAGGGCAAGATTCTGAATGTGGAGAAGGCGCGCTTCGACAAGATGCTGTCCAGCGCCGAGGTGGGGACGCTGATCACCGCGCTGGGCTGCGGTATCGGCAAGAGCGAGTTCGACCCGGACAAGCTGCGCTACCACTACATTATCATCATGACCGACGCCGACGTGGACGGCGCCCATATCCGCACCCTGCTGCTGACCTTCTTCTTCCGCCAGATGCCGGAGCTGATCGAACGCGGCCATATCTATATCGCCCAGCCGCCGCTGTACAAGATCAGCAAGGGCAAGCAGGAGCAGTACCTGAAGGACGAGGCGGCCCTGACCCAGTTCCTGACCAACGCGGCTCTGGAGGGCGCCAGCCTGTTCGTCAATCCGGATGCGCCGCCGCTGGCCGGGGAATCCCTGGAGAATCTGGTGGGCGAATACCGCGCCGTGCTGGCCACCGTAGACCGGCTGTCGCGCCTCTACCCGGAGGAGGTGCTGCGCAGCATGATCTACCTGCCGAGCCTGGCCCAGGCCGATCTGCAGTCGAAGGAAAAAATGGAGTCCTGGTGCGCGCAGCTGCAGGAGAAGCTGGCGGAAGAGGGCAACGGCGGCGGCCGCCGCCACCAGGTCAGCGTGCAGGAGAACACCGAGCGCGGCCTCTATCTGCCCCATATCCACGTCGTCGCCCACGGCGTCGGCAGCGACTACCTGATCAATCACGAGTTCTTCGAGTCCGCCGAATACCGCGCCATCTGCGCCCTGGGCGAGAAGATGGTGGATCTGCTGGAAGAGGGCGCCTATGTGCAGCGCGGCGACAAGCAGCAGCCGGTCGCCAGCTTCCCCGAGGCCCTGGAGTGGCTGATGAACGAGAGCCGCCGCGGCTACGGCATACAGCGCTACAAGGGCCTCGGCGAGATGAACCCGGAGCAGCTGTGGGAGACCACGATGAATCCGGAGAGCCGCCGCATGCTGCAGGTGACCGTCGAAGACGCGATCGCCGCGGACCAGATCTTCACCACGCTGATGGGCGACCAGGTGGAACCGCGCCGGGACTTTATCGAGAGCAATGCGCTGGCGGTGGAGAACCTGGACGTCTAAGCGGGGGCCCAGCTCGGCAAGCGGATTCTGTGCCCGCCAGCCAATACCCCAAAGCAAAAACGGCCGCTGATGCGGCCGTTTTGTTATCTGAAGGCTTGGACAATCACTTCTCCAGCAGCAGCCCGCACTCCCGGTGCTCCTCGCCCTTGGTGGGGTCGAAGTAGATATCGTTGTCCGGCAGGTCGTGCTCGTAGACATACTCCTCGACGTCCAGCTCCGTCAGGTGGAACATGGGCGCGACGCGGATGGTGCCGTGGTTGCCCTTGGTGAAGATATCCAGGTTCTTGCGGTGCGCGTTCTGGTCGTGGCGGATACCGTTCAGCCACACGTCCGGTTTCAGCTCCTGCATCGCGCGGTTGAAGGGCTCCAGTTTCACAGTGCGGGAGAAGAAATCGTGCTCCGGCGTATCCAGCGGCGGTATGCCGCCGTAGACGGCGTTGAAATGGGCCGCGGACATCTTCGGCGAATAGGTGTGCAGGTTCAGGTCGAACTGCTTGATCAGCCGTTCGATATGGCGGTAGGTCTCCGGCGTGTTGTAGCCGTGGTCGACCCAGATCACCGGGATATCCGGCTTGACGCGGGTGATCAGGTGTAGAAACGCGACCGCGAGCGGGCGGAAGTTGGTAAAGACCACCGGCTTCTCCGCGTGTTCGACGGTGAAGCGCATGATTTCACTGGGCTTCGCGTCTCTGAAGCGCTGGTTCAGCGCCTCCAGGTCGGCACCGTGGTGGAAGGTGCGCGCCGGGTAGGGCTGCATGGCGGTATTGGCGGCGGAATATCCCATATCACTCTTGGCTATCAGTCGGTGTAGAGACTGCATGCTACTCCGATCATTCTGGCGTTAGAAACAATAAAAAGAAGTCAATCAATAAGATTCAGTTATAAGTATTTCGCGGCCGTTTCGACGGCACCGCAGCACATATGCAGTTCCGCCTGCCCCGCTTCGACGGACTCCCGTCGCTCCACTTCCACGAAACCCCGCTGCTGCAGAAAGTAGCGCGCGCCGAGGTTCTCCTGCAGCACGGCGGCCTGCAGCTGCGGTCTGCCGCGCCTGGCTGCGTCCAGAAGAGCGCTGCCGACGCCGCGGCCGGCCACCAGTGGGCTGACACAGAGGAAGCGCAGCCAGTCGCCATCGGTCACCGCGACAAAGGCGTGCGCCGGCTGGTCTTCCGCCTCGCGGAACACCAGGCACAGATCCGCGCCGGCGCAGGCGCGGCGGAAGTCGGCGCTGCGCTTCTGCCAGTAAGCCCGGGGCAGGGAGGGGTGGGCACTGGCCGCGCTGTGCAGCCAAAGTTGTTGCAGTCTTTCTATCTCGTGCCGGCTCGCGGTTCGGATCATCGCTGCACCCTGAGTGAATACTTGCACACAATGCTAGTGCGATGAAAACGGGGATCCCAACGGCGGTCACAGCAGCGCGGGCCGGGAGTCGGAGCGAAAAATCGTAAAGATTTGTAATGCAAAAAATCTATTTGCCGGTAAAATACAATCATTCTCATTAAAAACTGCAATCAAATAAGCGCTAATTATTCATCCACGGAGGATTCATGAAGCGTCTTTCCCTGTCCCCACTGGCCCTCGCCCTGACCGCGGCAATGGCCGCTCCGGCCCTGGCCGAAGAGCGCGACGCGCGCCTGGAGACCATTTCCGTGATCGGCGACGCCGAGGCCATCTCCGATCTGCCCGGCTCGGCGCACCTGGTCGATGCCGAGGATCTGGCCAAGTTCGAGTTCGTCGATATCAACCGCATGCTGCGCTCGGTACCCGGTGTCTATATCACCGAGGAGGACGGCTACGGCCTGCGCCCGAATATCGGTATCCGCGGTGCCGACGGCCACCGTTCCGGCAAGATCTCGCTGATGGAAGACGGCGTGCTGATCGCCCCGGCACCCTACGCCGCGCCCGAGGCCTACTACTTCCCGACCGCCGGCCGCCTGGACAGCATCGAGGTGCTGAAGGGCCCGGGCACGCTGAAATACGGCCCCTTCACCGTCGGCGGTGCGGTCAATATGCTGAGTACGCCGATTCCACAGGCGGCTGCGGGCGTGGTGCAGCTGGAAGCCGGCCAGTTCGGTGAGACCCGTCTGCACAGCTACTACGGCGCCAGCACCGATACCACCGGCTGGCTGCTGGAGACCCACCAGCAGCAGGCGGACGGCTTCCGCGATATCGACCGCGCCGACAGCGCCGATATCGCCAAGGAGGACTACCTGCTGAAGGGGCGCATTAACTCCGGCGCCGATGCGACCTACCGCCAGCAGCTGGATATCAAGCTGCAGTACTCCGAAGAGGAGTCCGGCATGAGCTACCTGGGCCTGACCGATGCCGATTTCGACAGGGATCCGAACCGCCGCTACGGCATCAGCGCGCTGGACGAGATGCAGAACCGCCACAGTGCGGTGCAGCTGAACCACCGCATCCAGCTGAGCGACAGCTTCGCGCTGAACACCCAGGCCTACTACAACAAGTTCCAGCGCGACTGGTTCAAGGTGAGCCTGGGCAGCCTGATCGACGCGGCCAACGCTGGCGACGCCGACGCCCAGGCGGTGCTGGACGGCGAGCAGGACTACGATTTCGGTATCAAGCACAACAACCGCACCTACGAGGCCCGCGGCCTGCAGATCAGCGCCGACTGGCAGCTGGCCACCGGCGGCATCAATCACGACCTGACCGTCGGCCTGCGCCGTCACTGGGACGAGGTGGACCGCTACCAGCCGGTGGAGAACTTCCGGCAGATCGACGGCCAGCTGGTCTTCGTCGACAAGTCCCTGCCCACCGGCAGCAACAACCGCGTCGAAGAGGCGGACGCCACTTCCCTGTTTATTTACGACAATATCCAGATGACCGAGAAGCTGACGCTGACCGCGGCGCTGCGCTACGAGGACGTGGAGACGGAGCAGCAGCGCTACGACGATCCGGAGCGCACCGTCGACGGCAGCTTCCGCTCCAACCAGGTGGACGAATGGCTGCCGGGCCTGGGTCTGGTCTACGACGTCAATGAACAGTGGAGCCTGCTGGCCGGCGTACACCGCGGCTTCGCGCCCAGAGACGCGGGCGCCAAAGAGGGCGAGGGTGCCGAACTGTCCACCAACTACGAGTGGGGCGCGCGCTTCAATAACGGCAGCCTGTACGGCGAGCTGATCGCCTTCCTGAGCGACTATGAGAATGCGGTGCAGAACTGCTCCGTCGCGGTCCGCTGCCCGAACGGCGCCGACAGCGGCACCTTCCAGTTGGGCGAGGCGGAGATCAAGGGCTTCGAGGCCTCCTTCGGCAGTGAGTGGGCACTCGCCAACGGCTGGTCCCTGCCGCTGCGCGCCAGCTACACCTATACAGACGCGGAGATCACCGAGGACAGCGACACAGTCGCCATCGATGGTTCCGGCCTCAGGGCCGGGGACAACTTCGCCTACCTGCCGGAGAATGTGTTCGCGCTGACCGCCGGTCTGGACAGCGGCGCCGCCTGGCGCGTCAATCTGACTGCGGCCTACCAGGACGAGATGTGCGTCAACACCGACTGCAACCGCGGCGGCACCGACCAGTTCGACTACACCGAGTCCCTGTGGGTCTGGGATGTGGCCGCCCACTACGACTTCAGCGAGGAGCTGAGCGGCTACCTGAAGGTGGACAACCTGTTCGACGAGCAGGCCATAGTCACCCGCGACTCGGACGGTGCCCGCGCCAACCGCCCGCGCACCGCGACACTGGGGATGAAATTCGTCTTCTGATCCCGGTCGCTATCGGCAAACGAAAAAGGCCGCGGGCAAAACCCGCGGCCTTTTTTGTGCCCGGTGGGAGCGGCCCATTTATCCACCCTTGCCCAAATGCACAAAGTGCGCCTTCAGGTAGCGCGTCTCCGGGATCGCCGGGTGCACCGGGTGATCCGCCCCCTGGCCGCCGCTGGTCAGCAGCGCCGCCGGGCGGCCCAGACGGTGCGCGGCGCCGCGCACGCAGTCGAGCAGTTCGTCCGCGGGCAGGTGCATAGAGCAGGAGGCGCTGACCAACAGGCCGTCCGCCGCCAGCAGGCGCATTGCCAGTTCGTTGATGTGACGGTAGGCGGCAAGCCCGGCTTTGTGGTCCTTGCGCCGCTTGATAAAGGCCGGCGGGTCCAGCACCACTATGTCGAACTTCTCACCGTCGGCCAGCAGCGCCTTCATCACATCCAGCGCCTTGCCGCGCCGCGTCTGCAGCCTGTCGGCGACGCGGTTGTGTGCGGCGTTGGCGCGACACCAGTCCAGCGCCTGCTGCGACGCGTCCACGCAGGTGACGCTGTCGGCGCCATGGGCCAGGGCCTGCACACCCCAGCCGCCGGCGTAGGAAAACAGGTCCAGCACCTTGCGGCCTTTGACCCAGCCGTTCAGCCGCGCGCGGTTGTCGCGGTGATCGTAGAACCAGCCGGTCTTCTGCCCGGCGTGCACCGGCGCCAGCAGCGGCACGCCGTTCTCCTCGAAGGGCGCCATTTCCGGCACCTCGCCGTGGACCACCTCGTTGACCAGCGGCATCTCCTCGAGGCCGCGGCCCTGGTGGTCGTTGCGCAGCAGTATGCCCTTCGGCTTCACCTGTGCCACCAGTGCATCCACCAGTTGCGGCAGCAGCCTCTCCATACCCCAGTTGCTGACCTGCACCACCAGGTAATCGCCGAAGCGGTCCACGACCAGTCCCGGCAGCCAGTCGGAGTCGCCGTATACCAGCCGGTAACTGGGATGCGTGAAATAGCGCTCGCGCATCGCCAGAGCGGTCTGCAAGCGCTCACTCAGCAGCGCCGCGTCGAGTTCGGGGCCGCGGGATACCAGGCGGCCGCAGATCAGCTGGCCCGGATTCACGAAGGCGGTGCCCAGCGGCTTGCCCTGGCTGTCCAGTATCCGGCACTGGCTGCCGGGTTCTATACCCTTCAGCGGCGAGCGCCCGGTGTCCACCTCGTTGCTGTAGATCCACAGGTGGCCGCGTTTCAGGCGGCGCTCGGCGCCGCGGTTCAGTATCAGTTCCGACAAATGGCTTTCTCCAATGGACCTCATGGCTGGGGCGGCAATTGTGCGCCTCGAGGGCCGCAGGTCAAGTTATAGCCGATCGCTGGCGCGCGGTCGCGCTGCGCTGCACGCCTTTCCAAGCGCCGGCGGCGCCGTTAGAATTGCCCGCTTTTTAATCAAAACTGAGCGCAACACCCGGGAGCCCTGCATGTCCAGCAACACGCCAAAAGTCGGTTTCGTTTCCCTAGGCTGCCCCAAGGCCACCGTGGATTCGGAGCGCATCCTGACCCAGCTGCGCACCGAGGGCTACCAGCTGGTGCCGACCTATGAAGACGCCGATGTGGTTGTGGTCAACACCTGCGGCTTTATCGACAGCGCCAAGGCGGAGTCCCTGGACGCGATCGGCGAGGCCATCGCCGAGAACGGCCGGGTCATAGTCACCGGCTGCATGGGCGTGGAGGAGGAGCGTATCCGCGAGGTGCACCCGAGCGTGCTGGCGGTCACAGGCCCGCAGCAGTACGAGCAGGTGGTCAACGCGGTACATGAAGTGGTGCCGCCCAAAGTGGAACACGATCCCTTCGTCGACCTGGTGCCGCCCCAGGGTATCAAGCTGACGCCGCGCCACTACGCCTATCTGAAGATCTCCGAGGGCTGCAACCACAGCTGCAGCTTCTGCATTATCCCGAGTATGCGCGGCAAGCTGGTCAGCCGCCCGGTGGGCGAGGTGCTGGGCGAGGCGGAGCGGCTGGTCAAGTCCGGGGTGCGGGAACTGCTGGTGATCTCCCAGGATACCAGCGCCTACGGTGTGGATCTGAAGTACAAGCTGGACTTCTGGGACGGCCGCCCGGTCAAGACGCGCATGCTGGAGCTCTGCGAGGCGCTGTCGTCCATGGGGGTCTGGGTGCGGCTCCACTATGTGTACCCCTATCCGAATGTGGACGACGTGATTCCGCTGATGGCCGCGGGCAAGCTGCTGCCGTATCTGGATATCCCGTTCCAGCACGCCAGCCCCAAGATACTGAAGGCGATGAAGCGCCCGGCCTTCGAGGACAGGACCCTGGCGCGGATCGGGAAGTGGCGCGAGATATGTCCGGAGCTGACGATCCGCTCCACCTTTATCGTCGGTTTCCCCGGCGAGACCGAGGAGGATTTCCAGTACCTGCTCGACTGGTTGAGCGAGGCGCAGCTGGACCGCGTTGGCTGCTTCAAGTACTCGCCGGTGGACGGCGCGCCGGCCAACGAACTGGAGGGCGCTGTGCCGGAGGAGGTGAAGCAGGAGCGCTGGGAGCGCTTTATGGCCCACCAGCAGAAGATCAGCGCCGCGCGCCTGCAGCGCAAAATAGGCACGGAAATCGAAGTGCTGATCGACGAGGTGGACGAGGAGGGCGCGATCGGCCGCTCCTGGGCCGATGCGCCGGAAATCGACGGCGCCGTCTACCTGAACGGCGAGACGTCGCTCGCGCCCGGCGACAGGATACGCGCGCGCGTGACCCACGCCGACGAGTACGACCTGTGGGCGGAGGCGCTCTAAACCCCCGCAGACACCGCAAGATGGCAGTGGAGGTTCCCCAGGTATTTCTGTCGACGGCACATCCCTGTGCCGCTATCGATCCGTCTGTCGGTGAATAACTACCGCGTATTCACCATCACCTCGGTTTCGGCAAAGATCTGCTCACCGTCGCCGTGGCCGAGCAGGCCCAGGGCGCGGACGCCGGGCGCCAGTCCCATCCACTCGAGGGAGACGCTGCCGCTCTCACCCACCAGTGCCGCCGGTGGCGCGCTCAGGATGGTGTTGCCGCGGTCGCCGGTCAGGTTGAAGTTGAACAGGGTGTAGGGCGTCGGGCCGGCCGCCGAGGCGTAGTCGATCACGAAGACCGCATACTGGCCGGGCTGTGGGTTGCGCATGGTCACCGCCTCCGCCGACGTGGGCGAGCCGCTGCTGCCCACCAGCGGGAAGTCCGGCGCCGGGCCGTACACCTGCAGGTCCAGGTCGTCGGAACCGTCGCCGGCGCCCACGTCCGCGTCGAACAGCGCCACCCGCGCGAGGCTGGTGCCCTCGGGTACATCGAAGAAGATCAGCGTGTTGTCACCGTCCTCCACGGTTCCCGCATAGGGGGTGCCCTCGGCGAGACCGTTCACCTGCAACTGATAGTCGCCGCTGTAGCCGAACTGAACCTCGAAGCTGAGCGAACCGTCGCTGCCGCTCCCGCTCAGTTCCGCCGGCGCGGCGATGGGCACCGGGCGCACGGCGATCGGGCTGCGCACCTGGTAGCGACTGCCCAGCGAGTGCCAGGTCAGGGCGCCGAAGGCCCAGTCACCCAGTGCCGCGCTGTCGGTCGCGGTAAAGGTGACCCGATAGCTGGCGCTCTCGCCCCGTTTCAGGCGCAGCACCCTGGGGTGCACATCCACCCGCACACCCCGCGGCGCCTCCACCGACACCCAGTACCACTTGGTGCCGCGCGCGACGCTGGTGACCCTGCGCGTGACCGTCTGGCTGCCGGCCAGCTCGGCGATACCGATCGAGGCCAGGTTCAGGTCGCTGGAATCGGTGGAGAAACCGCTTGCTTCCAGCTGGCTGCAGGTGGCCGGGTCGATCAGCTGCGGCTGCTTTTCCGCGCCACAGAGGAAGGCGAAATAATCCTCCAGACCCGCGTCGTAGACCAGGCCGGGCAAAAAGGCTGCGCCCGGGTTCACGGCGCCGGCGCCCATATCGAAGGGATCGGCCGCCTGTGGTCCGAAGGACTTGCGCAGGCCGGTGCGCGCGGTGGTCATCAGCGCCGACTTGGCCATCGCCGGAGTCCAGTCCGGGTGCACCTGTTTCAACAGCGCCATAACCCCGGCCACATGGGGGCTGGCCATCGAGGTGCCGCTCAGGGACGCGAAGAGGCTGCCGCCGCTGGAGACCGGCGAGGTGCCGGCGATGATGCCGACGCCGGGTGCGGCCAGATCCGGCTTGATAATGTCCGGCGCGCCGGCGTTGGCGCCGCGGGACGAGAAGCCGGTGATGCGGTCTACCCGCGCCACCTGGATCTCCGGGCTCAGGGTGCCGGCGCTGTCGCCGCTGGCCGCGATCAGCTCGCCGTCCGGGTGGCGGATCATAATGCCGGGAATAGTCGTATCCGGCGCCGACATCACGATCGGATCCATGCGGTCGGGTGCCGTGCCGTCGTTGTAGACCACTATCGCGCGGGCACCGGCCGCGGCGGCGTTGTTGTACTTGTCGCTGAAGGCACAGGCGCCGCGCACCACCAGGGCTATTTGTCCGTCCATTGCCTCTCCGTTGCTCAGCGGCCCGCAGGCGTTGAGCGGCTCCGCCGCCACGACGGCGCCGGAAATGGCGCCGACGTCGGCCAGCTGCACGGGACCGCTGCCCTCCAGCCCCTCGTAGGTGGCGGCGATATCCGCCGGCGCGTCCAGCTGCAGGCCGGTGCCGAAGTTCTGGTCGTCCTCGGCGGCAGCCACCGAGGTGACCCAGGGCACGCCGGACGGGGTGCCGATGGTCTCGGAACCCGGGCCGCTGTTGCCGGCGGACACAGAGACGAAGACGCCGGCGTCGGCGGCGAACAGGAAGGCGATATCGTCCGGGCCGTTGAAGCTGGTGCTGCTGCCGCCGACGGAGAAGTTGATCACGTCGACGCCGTCGGCCACCGCCTGGTCGATGGCGGCCATGGAGTCGGAGGAAAAGCAGCCGCTGTCATCCGGGTCCGGCGCGTCCCAACACACCTTGTACACGGCCACCCGCGCGCGCGGTGCCATGCCGCTCAAGATGCCGCCGTTCGGGCCCTCGACGCCGTAGTTGCCGCCGGCGGTGGTGGCGGTGTGGGTGCCGTGGCCGTCCGCATCCCGCGCGGACAGGAATTCGTAGTCGGCCAGGGTGTTCACCGTCAGGAAGGATTCGGAGAAGGACTGCGCCTTGATCAGCTTGTTGTTGCAGGTAAAAGGCGCGTCCGCCGGGTTGAAGTCGGCGTTGCCGAAGTCGCAGCCCTCGCCGACGAAGTGCTCGGGTACAGGCCCGAACGGCACCTCGCGCCCGCGGTCGCCGCGCTTCGGCGTCGGCACATCCGCCAGGCTCGGGTGCTCCGGGTGAATGCCGCTGTCGATCACGCCGATCACCACATCCTCGCCGGTGATGCCCCACATCCACGGGCCGAGGATACCGGTCAGACCGAGGAAGTCGCGGGTGGAGTCCGTCTGCGGTTTCAGCAGCTCGTCTTCCCAGACACCGAGCACATCCTTGCGCGCGCGCAGTATCTCGGCTTCCTTGCTGCTCATCAGCGCGGCGAAGCCGTTAAAGGCGACCTTGTACTCGTGAATCTTGCGCGCGCCGGGCACAGAGGAGAGCACCTGATCGCGCCGCGACTTGAGAAAATCCGCGTAGTTGCGGTACTGGCTGCTCTGCGGATCCAGCTTGCGACTGGCGCGCGGCTTGGTCGCCGCAAGGCCGGGGATATGGCCGCCGTAGGCGGCCAGCGGTTGCTCCGCCAGCCGGACGATATAGACCTTTCTGTCTCTATTGAGGTCGGGTTTCAGTGTCCCCCTGCCGGGATCCGCGGCGCTGGCAAACGACAGCAGCAGGCCGGCAATCAATGTCGAAACTACCGTTATTCTCATGTTGGATGTCCCATCTTTATTCGATTGTTTTTGCAGGAGTGGAAGCGATCAAAAGACGGGACTATCCGCGGGGCCTGCCTGGAGATGGATGGCGCGCCGGGGTACTGCGGGTCTGATCCTTCAACCCTTCCTCCGCCGGCTATCTGGTACAAATTAATAGCAGGTGGCGGAACTTCATTTCCTGAAACTCGCTTTTAAAGCACCGGGACGCGCAATTCAATCGAATGGCGCGGTAATGGTTTTGTTGGCAGGTTTGTGGGATCCAGTGGACGAAAGGCGAGCGGGTCAGGAGGACTGTAGAAGGAAATCCGCGAACTGCGCCAGGTCGTCGAACACCGCCGTGTCGGCCAGGCGCTCGTCCGGCTCGCTGATCAGCTGCTGCAGCGTCTGCGCACCGGCGCCGGTCTTTACCAGCACCGGTTTGCAGCCTTTTGCCAGTGCCGCTTGCAGGTCCTTGAGTTTGTCGCCGACCATATAGCTGCCGTGCAGGCTGGTATCGAACTCCGCCTCTATCGCATCCAGCAGCCCGGGCTTGGGTTTGCGGCAGCGGCAATTGTCGGTGTCGCTGTGGGGGCAGTAGAAGATGGCCGCGATTTCGCCGCCCGCGTCCTCGACCAGTGCGCGCATCTTCGCGTGCATGGCTTCCAGGTCGTCGAGGTCGAACAGACCGAGCGCCAGGCCGCTCTGGTTGGTGGCGATCACCAGTTGGTGGCCGGCACGGCTCAGTTCGGCCATGGCCTCGATGGAGCCGGGCAGGGGGATCCACTCGTCGGCGGATTTTACGTAGCCGTCGGAGTCGGCGTTGATGACCCCGTCCCGGTCCAGCACGATAATTGCCATTTGAGCCAACTGGAAAAAGTAGGGTGGATAAGCACAGCGCATCCACCGATTGGGGTTTCAGTCGGGCGGATGCGCTGCGCTTATCCGCCCAACAATTCTTATTTTGCCGGTACCAGCAGTGAGATATCCGCCACCTCGAGGAAGAGCGCGCGCAGCTGCGCCAGCAGCGCCAGGCGGTTGTCGCGCAGCTTCTCGTCGTCGGCCATGACCATGACATGATCGAAGAAGCTGTCCACCGTCTCGCGCAGGCCGGCGAGGCCGGCCAGGCCCTCGGCGAACATCGCCTCCTGATACAGTGGCTCCACCTCGGTGCGCGCCACCTGCACCGCCGCGTAGAGGGCCTTCTCCGCATCCTCCCGCAGCAGGCTCTCGTCGACTGTGTGCGGCACGGCGCCCTCGAGTTTGGCCAGGATATTGGATACGCGCTTGTTGGCCGCGGCCAGTGCCTCTGCCTCCGGCAGCTGGCTGAAGGCGTGCACCGCGTGTACGCGGTTGTCGATATCCAGCGGGCGCGACAGCTTGCGCGCGGCCACGGCCATAAACACCTCGGCGGCGATACCCTGATCCTCGTAGCGGGCGCGGAAGCGCTCCAGAATATAGGTGAGCGTCTGTTCGACCACGGTGTTGTACTCGCCCAGCGCGGTGCGCGGGTAGTGGTCGCGGGCCAGTTCCAGCAGTTCGCGCAGGTCCAGGTCGATTCTCTTTTCCACCAGTATGCGGATAACGCCGAGGCTGGCGCGGCGCAGCGCGAAGGGATCGCGGGAGCCGGAGGGCGGCTGGCCTATGCCGAAGATGCCGACCAGGGTATCGAGGCGGTCCGCCAGCGCCACCGCCGTGCCGGTTTCGCTCTTCGGCAGTTCGTCGCCGGCGAACTTGGGCATGTACTGTTCGTACATGGCCTTGGCCACGTCCAGCGGCTCGCCGTCGTTCTCGGCGTAGTAGTAGCCGGCGATACCCTGCAGGTCCGGGAACTCGAACACCATCTCGGTGACCAGGTCCGACTTGCACAGCAGGCCGGCGCGCTCGGCCCAGCCGGTGTTGGCGCCGGTTTTCTCGGCGATGGCGCGGGCGAGCGCGGCCACCCGCTCGGTCTTGTCGTAGACGGAGCCCAGGTGCTGCTGGAAGACGATCTGCTTCAGTTTCTCGCGCCGGGATTCGAGGCTGGTCTTCTTGTCGGTTTCGAAGAAGAAGGCGGCGTCGGCGAGGCGCGGGCGTATCACCCGCTCGTTGCCGTGGATCACCTGGGCCGGGTCCCGGCTCTCGATATTGGATACGGTGATGAAGTAGGGCAGCAGCTGGCCGTCCTGGTCCACCACGTGAAAGTACTTCTGGTGTTCCTTCATCGACGAGATCAGTGCCTCCGCCGGTACCTCCAGGAAGCGCTCCTCGAAGCGGCCGGTCAGCGCCACCGGCCACTCCACCAGCGCGGTGACTTCATCGAGCAGATCCTCGTCTATCACCGCCTCGCCGTTGACGTTGTTGGCCTCGGCCATCACCTGCTCGCGGATCATCTCGCGGCGGGCGTCCCAGTCGGCGATCACATAGCCCGGCTCGCGCAGCTGCTGCACATAGTCATTGGCGGAGTGGATTTCCAGTTCGCGGTTGCAGTGGAAGCGGTGGCCGCGGCTGGTGTTGCCGGCCGGGAGGCCCAGCACCTCGCCGTCGACGACCCTGTTGCCGAACAGCATCAGCAGCCAGTGCACCGGGCGCACGAACTCCTCGCGGCGCGCCCCCCAGCGCATGCGTTTCGGGATCGGCAGCTGCGCCAGGGACTTCTCGACGATTCCCGGCAGCAGCGTCTCGGTGGCGGCGCCCTTCTGTTCGCTGACGAAGGCCAGGCGCTCGCCCTTGTCGGTCTGCTTGCGGGCCAGCTCTTCGACGGTCACGCCGTTACTGCGCGCGAAGCCCTCGGCGGCCTTGCTCGGTTTGCCGTCCTTGTCGAAGGCGGCGGCCACGGCCGGGCCGAGTTTCTCGATCTGCTTGTCCTGCTGTTTCTCTGCCAGGCCGGACACGGCCACCGCCAGGCGCCGCGGCGCGGCGTAGGCCTTCACTTCGCCGAATTCCAGCTCGGCGGCCTTCAGGCCCTGGGCTATGCCGTCGGCGAAGGCGTCCATCAGCTTGTGCAGCGCTTTCGGCGGCAGCTCCTCGGTGCCCAGCTCTACCAGAAAATCCTGCGCCATTACTGCTTCTCCTCTTGTGCGACTTCTTCCGCCAGTATCTCTTTGCGAATGGCCTCCGCCGCCAGCGGGAAGCCGAGGGCGCGGCGCGCATCGTAGTAGGCCTGGGCAACGGAACGGGCCAGGGTGCGCACGCGCAGGATATAGCGCTGGCGCTCGGTTACGGATATCGCGTGGCGCGCGTCCAACAGGTTGAACGCGTGGGAGGCCTTCATGACCTGCTCGTAGGCGGGCAGTGGCAGGCCCAGCTCGATCAGGCGGCCGCTCTCGCGCTCGCAGTGATCGAAGGTCGCGAACAGGAACTCCACGTCCGCATGCTCGAAGTTGTAGTGGGACATCTCCACCTCGTTCTGGTGGAAGACGTCGCCGTAGGTGACCGGGCTGCCGTCCGGGTTGCGGGTCCACACCAGGTCGTAGATGGATTCCACTCCCTGCAGGTACATCGCGATGCGCTCCAGACCGTAGGTGATCTCGCCTGTGACCGGGAAGCACTCCAGGCCGCCCACCTGCTGGAAGTAGGTGAACTGGGTCACCTCCATGCCGTTCAGCCACACTTCCCAGCCGAGACCCCAGGCGCCCAGGGTCGGGGACTCCCAGTTGTCCTCGACGAAGCGGATGTCGTGCACGGCCGGATCCACGCCCATCGCGCGCAGGCTGTCCAGGTAGAGCTCCTGGATATTGTCCGGGGACGGCTTCATCACCACCTGGTACTGGTAGTAGTGCTGCAGGCGGTTGGGGTTTTCGCCGTAGCGGCCGTCGGTCGGTCGGCGGCAGGGCTGCACATAGGCGGCGTTCCAGGTCTCGGGACCCACCGCGCGCAGGAAGGTGGCCGGGTGGAAGGTGCCGGCACCCACTTCCATATCCAGAGGCTGTAGAATGACGCACCCCTGGCGCGCCCAGTAATCCTGCAGGGCAAAGATCAGGCCCTGGAAGGTGCTGAGGTCGTATTGCTTGGACACCGCTATCTCCGGATCAGTATGTGCTTGTGTTTTTTGCTGACTGGGGGCAAAGGGACGCAATTATAGCGGCAGCGGGTTGCGCACTAAAGGCGCCACGGCCGCACAGGGGCGATTGAATGGCCATACTTGGGCCTGCCGTATTCAAATCTGTATGGGGAAGTCGTCGCATTGGATATCAAAGGGCGCCTCGCGGCCGCCGCACTGAAACTCGTGGGCAGACTGTCACTGCGCTGGTCCCGCCGCCTGGGCCGGCTGTTCGGCCGTATCGCGGTGCTCGCCCGCGGCGACAGCCTGCGCATCAGCCGCATCAACCTGGAGCTCTGTTACCCGGCCATGGACCCACGGGAGAGGGAGAGGCTGGCGCGGGAAAGTGTCGTGCACACGGCCATGACCGGCTTCGAGGTGGCCAGCATCTGGCGCCAGCCCTGGAGTCGCAGCGAGGACGAGATAGTGCGGGTGCGCAACCAGCAGCTGCTGTGCGACGGTGTCGAGGAGGGGCGCGGCGTGCTGGTGCTGATGCCGCACACCGGCAACTGGGAGATCTTCGGTATGTACCTGGCCACGCTGGGGCCGGCCACCGCCCTCTATGCGCCGCCGAAAATCGCCGCGCTGGACCCGATCATCCGCGCCGGCCGCGAGGCCACCGGCGTGACTATGGTACCGACCAATATGCACGGCGTGCGCGCGCTGCTGAAGGCCCTGAAGGCCGGCGATATCGTTATGGTGCTGCCGGACCAGGAGCCGGATATGGGCGGCGACTTCGCGCCCTTCTTCGGCCGGCCGGCACTGACCATGACCCTGGCTCACAACCTGCTGCAGCGCACCGGCTGCCGCTGCGTGTTCGGTTTCGGCAAGCGGGTCGAGGGCGGCTTCGAGCTGGTGTTCCTGCCCGCCGAGCAGGCCATCTACAGCGAAGAGCAGAAGGTGTCCCTGGCGGCGATGAACCGCGGCGTCGAGGCCTGCATCGCCGAGGCGCCGGAACAGTACCAGTGGGAGTACAAGCGCTTCCGGAAGCAGCCGGAGGGCAAGAGCCGTATCTACAATAAAAAGCGGAAATGATCAGGCCGCCGCCTCTCGCGGCCCGGTGGCTCAGTGACGCCAGAAGGCGGGTGTCAGCAGCACCAGCAGCGTGAAGATTTCCAGGCGCCCCATCAGCATCGCCAGTATCAGGAACCACTTGGCCACCACGTTGACGGAGCCGTAGTGGGCGGCGGCGTCGCCGAGGGCCGGGCCTATGTTGCTCAGGCAGGAGGCCACGGTGGAGAAGGCGGTGACGAAGTTCTCCCCGGTGGCCATCACGATAATCGTGAGCACAAAGAAGGACAGGATATAGACGGCGAAAAACCCCCACACCGCATCGGTGACGCGCTCCGGCACTATCTTGCGGTTCACCTTGATCGGGATCACCGCGTTGGCATGCACCAGGCGGTTCAGTTCGCGCAGGCCGGACTTCATGATCAGCATGCCGCGCACCGCCTTGATACCGCCGGACGTGGAGCCGGCGCAGGCGCCGAGAATGCCGAGCAGCAGCAGTACATAGGGCAGGAAGGCGGGCCAGGCGGAGAAGTTTTCCGATGCGAAACCGGCGGTGGTGCCGATGGAGACCACCTGGAAGAAGCCGTGCAGGAAGCTGCCGCTGGGGGTGAAAATGCCCAGGTACCAGAGGTACAGGCTGACCAGTACCGCCGCGCCCAGAGTCAGGGTGCACCAGAAACGGAATTCGGAATCGCGCCAGTAGTGGCGCAGGCTGCGGTTGCGGAACGCGAAGAAGTGCAGGCCGAAGTTGATCGCGGCGGTGAACATGAACAGGATGCAGATCGCCATGATCACGTGGTTGTTGGCGTAGAAGCCCATGCTCTGGTCGTGGGTCGAGAAGCCGCCGTTAGCCACGGTGGAAAAGGCGTGCCCCACCGCGTCGAAGGGCGTCATGCCCGCCCACCAGTAACCCAGGCCGCAGAGTACCGTCAGAATCACATAGATCACGATCAGCGCGCGCGCCGTCTCGGCGATGCGCGGCGTCAGTTTTGTGTCCTTGACCGGCCCCGGGATCTCCGCCTTGTACAGCTGCATGCCGCCGATGCCCAGCATCGGCAGAATGGCCAGCGCGATCACGATCACGCCGATACCGCCGAACCACTGCAGCTGCTGGCGGTAGTAGAGGATCGCCGGCGGCAGGCTGTCGAGACCGGTGATCACCGTGGCGCCGGTGGTGGTCAGGCCGGAAATGGATTCGAAGATGGAGTCGGTAATGCCGAGATCCGGCTGCGGGCTGATGATCAGCGGCAGGGAACCGAAGCTGCCCAGTACCAGCCAGAACAGCGAGGTCACCACAAAGCCGTCGCGGGTGCGCAGCTCCTGGCGCAGGTCGTGCACCGGCAGCCACATGAACAGGCCGGTGATCAGCGTGATCGCGAAGGCGGCGCTGAAGGCCGTATGGGTGCCGTCGTCGTAGAACAGGGACACGCCGATCGGCGGCAGCAACGTCAGGCTGAACACCGTCAGGAGTATTCCGAAGACTCGCGTTATTACGGCTATTCGCATCGGCGATATTCAGCCTGTTATCAATTGACTGCCAAAAAGACTCTGTAGGAGCGGCCCATGGCCGCGATCGAATTCCAGAAAACCCGGATGGATCAATCGCGGCCATGGGCCGCTCCTACGGGTCGAGTTCGATTCGCTAGAAGAAACTGAAACCCACCTGGAACAGCTGCTCCACATGGCGCGTCTGGCGGCGGTCCACCAGGAAGACGATCACGTGGTCGTCCGTCTGTACAACCACGTCGTCGTGGGCCATCAGCACCTCACTGCCGCCGTCCGTCTCGCGCACTATGGCGCCGATGGAGGCGCCCTCGGGCAGATCGATATCCTCGATCTTTTTGCCCACCACCTTGGACGTGCGGCTGTCGCCGTGGGCGATGACCTCGATCGCCTCGGCGGCGCCGCGGCGCAGCGAGTGCACATTGACCATGTCGCCGCGGCGCACGTGGGTCAGCAGGCTGCCGATGGTGTTCTGCTGCGGCGATATAGCGATGTCTATGTCGCCCCCCTGCACCAGATCCACATAGGCGCGGTTGTTGATCAGCGTCATCACCTTGCGCGCGCCGAGGCGCTTGGCCAGCAGTGACGACATGATATTGGCCTCGTCGTCGTTGGTCAGCGACAGGAACACATCGGTGTCCTCGATGTTTTCCTCCAGCAGCAGGTCCTGGTCCGAGGCGCTGCCGTGCAGCACTATGCTGTGGGACAGCTCTTCGGACAGGAAGACGCAGCGCTCGTGACTCTGCTCGATGATCTTCACCGAGTAGCGGTTTTCGAGTTTGTGCGCCAGACGCAGGCCGATATTGCCGCCGCCGGCGATGACGACGCGTTTGTAACCGTGTTCCAGACGGCGCAGCTCGCTCATGACCGCGCGGATATCGGCGCGCGCGGCGATAAAGAACACCTCGTCGCCGGCCTCGATGACCGTGTCCCCCTGCGGAATGATCGGGCTGTTGCGGCGGTAGATGGCCGCCACGCGGGTGTCCACCTTGGGCATATGCTCGCGCAGGTATCTGAGCTGGTGACCCACCAGCGGCCCGCCCTGCACCGCGCGCACCGCCACCAGCTGCACGCGGCCGTCGGCGAAATCCAGCACCTGCAGCGCGCCCGGGTGTTCCATCAGGCGCGCGATATATTCCGACACCAGCTGCTCGGGGCTGATCAGTACATCGATCGGAATGGCCTGGGGGTCAAACAGCTGCGGGTACTGCAGGTAGGAGGCGGCGCGCACGCGGGCGATCTTGGTGGGCACGCGAAACAGCGAGTGGGCGATCTGGCAGGCGGCCATATTGGTTTCGTCGTTGTTGGTGACGGCCACCAGTATGTCGGCATCCTCGATGCCGGCCTCCAGCAGAATATCCGGGTGTGCGGCGTGGCCGGTGACCACGCCTATGTCGATGCGGTCGCGCAGCTCGCGCAGGGTTTTCTCGTCGCTGTCCACCAGCACAATATCGTTGCGCTCAGAGGCCAGGCTTTCCGCCAGTGAGCCGCCCACCTGTCCGGCGCCGAGAATCACAATTTTCATAGCGGTTCAATGGGCCTTATTGATTTGGCCTTTATAGAGACGGGGCGGCTTTGCTGAGCAAAGCGTAGTAGAAACCGTCGCCACCCTCAGGTTGCGGGAAGAGTTGCATGCCCGCTGCCTGCGGCGCGCCCCAGGGCCGTCCGCCCAGCAGTTGTGGGGTATTGTCGCTCGCATCCTCTGTCTCCGCAACGAATCGCGCCACCACCTCGGCGTTCTCCGCCGGCAGGATCGAGCAGGTGGCGTACAGCAGGCTGCCGCCCGCTTTCAGCAGCCGCCAGTTGGCGCGCAGTATCCGCGCCTGCAGTTCGGCCAGCTCGGCAATATCCGTTTCGCGCCGCAGCAGCTTGATGTCCGGGTTGCGGCGGATCACGCCGGTGGCGGAGCAGGGCGCGTCCAGCAGTATGCGGTCGAAGGGTTCGCCGTCCCACCACGCTTCCGGCTCGGCGGCGTCGGCGCAGATCAGTTCGGCTTCGAAACCGGCGCGGTCGAGATTCTCCTCCACCCGCCCGAGGCGCTCCTCGTCGATATCCAGCGCGCAGAGTGCGATTGACGGCTGCAGCTCCAGCAGGTGGCAGCTCTTGCCGCCGGGCGCGGCGCAGGCGTCCAGTATTCGCTCGCCCGGTTCCGGTGCCAGCAGCAGGGCCGCCAGCTGCGCCGATTCGTCCTGCACGCTGACCAGCCCCTCGGCGAAACCGGGCAGCCGGGTTACCGCGCAGGCCTCGGTCAGCGCGACACCGACCGGGGAGATGGCGCAGGGGCTCGCGGTGATGCCGGCCTCTTCGAGCTGCTGCAGATAGTCGTCGCGGGAGATCCTGGTGCCGTTGATCCGCAGGGTCATCGGCGGGTTGGCGTTGTTGGCGCGGAAGATATCGGCGGCTCTGTCCGGCCAGGCGGCCTTGATCTGCCGCTGCAGCCAGGCCGGGTGCATGGAGCTGAATTGCGGATTGCCGGACAGCTTGCGCTGCAGCTGCTCGCGGCTGCGCTGCGCGTTGCGCAGCACGCCGTTGATCAGGCCGGTGGCGCGCTCCAGGCCCAGCGTGCGGGCCGCGTTGACGGTGGCGGAAATCGCGGCGTGATCCGGGATGCGGGTGTACTCGAGCTGGTAGAGGCCGAGCAGAATCAGCGCCTCGACCTCGATATCCGCCGGCCTCCTGCGCAGCAGCTTGTCCGCCAGCAACTGCAGCCGCGGGGCGGTGCGCGCGCCGCCGTAGCAGAGTTCGCGCAGCAGCGCGCGGTCGCGCTCGCCGACCCTCTCCTCGGCGCGCGGCAGCAGCCGGGCCAGGGAGCCCCGGCCCTCGAGCAGGGCGGCGACTACGCCAGCCGCTTCGGCGCGGACGTCATTGGTCATTTATTGCCCCAGCCGCGCGCCCGGCGCAAACAGCGCGGGGTAGCCCTTCAGGATTTCCGCCGCCGGCAGTGCCTTCTTGCCGGGCAGCTGCAGCTCGAGCAGGCGCAGGGCCTCGCGGCCGCAGGCCACCAGTATGCCCTCTTCATCCGCGGCCAGTATGGTGCCGGGCGGGTCGCTGTGGCAGCCGCGCTCCAGTTGTGCGCGGTAGATGCGCAGCCGCTGCTCGCCCCTGTCGTCCGCGCAGGTGGTCCAGCACACCGGGAAGGGGTTGAAGGCGCGGATCTGGCGCTCCAGCTCGTCCGCCGGGCGCAGCCAGTTGAGCCTGGCCTCGTCCTTGCTGATCTTGGCGGCGTAGTTGGCGCGGGTGTCGTCCTGTGCCCTGGGCTCGGCGCTGCCGTCCGCCAGCTGTGCCAGTGCCTCGAGCAGCGCCGGACCGCCCAGCTCCGCCAGCTTGTCGTGCAGGCTGCCGCCGGTGTCCCGCGCGGAGATGGCGCAGCGGCGCTCCACCAGTACCGGGCCCGTATCCAGGCCGGCCTCCATCTGCATGATGGCCACGCCGCTTTCGGCGTCGCCGGCTTCTATTGCGCGTTGAATCGGCGCCGCGCCGCGCCAGCGCGGCAGCAGCGACGCGTGCACATTGACGCAGCCGAGGCGCGGCGTATCCAGCACCGCCTGCGGCAGTATCAGGCCGTAGGCGACCACCACCATGATGTCGGCGTTCAGTGCGGCCAGTTCCGCCTGGGCGCCCTGGTCGCGCAGGCTGTGTGGCTGGTAGACGGGAATATTGTGTCGCTCGGCCAACTGCTTGACCGGGCTGGCGAGCAGTTTCTTGCCGCGCCCGGCGGGCCTGTCCGGCTGGGTGTAGACGGCGATGACATTGTGTGCGCTGTCGAGCAGCGCCTGCAGGTGCACGGCGGCAAAGTCCGGCGTGCCGGCGAAGATGATATTCAGTGGCTGGGTCATAGATCCGATACGAAAGCGCCGCCGCGGAGGCCGGCGGCGGCTATTGGGTGTCAGGGCGCGTCAGGCGCGCTTGCGCTGGGCTTTTTCCAGTTTCGAGCGAATGCGGTTGCGCTTCAGCGGCGAGAGGTAATCCACGAACAGCTTGCCGTCCAGGTGGTCCACCTCGTGCTGGATGCACACCGCCAGCAGCCCCTCGGCCTCTATCGCGAAGGTCTCGCCGTCGCGGTCCAGCGCCTTGACGCGCACCTTGCGCGGCCGCTCCACCGTCTCGTAGAAGCCGGGCACGGACAGGCAGCCCTCGTCGTACTGGTGGATCTCCTCGTCCAGCACCTCAATCTGCGGGTTGATAAACACCAGCGGCTCGCTCTGGTCCTCGGAAACATCGATCACGACGACGCGCTTGTGCACGTTCACCTGGGTCGCGGCCAGGCCGACGCCCGGGGCGGCGTACATGGTTTCAAACATGTCGTCCACCAGCTGGCGCAGCTCGTCGGTCACCTTTGTGACGGGTTTCGCGACTTCGCGCAGGCGCGGATCGGGGAATTCAAGGATCTCGAGTTTGGCCATAACACCTGTGACAAACTTCTAGTAATCGTGGAACTTGCGCTGATAACATAATGATCGCGCTCGATATTTGCCGATTGGAGTCTTATTTTTGCTGACGCCCGGCGTCAGGCTCCAGCCACTCTCCCGGAATTCTCCCGGTGGCGCAGCGGCCCGGCGCTGTGAATTATAGCGATAAAGAGCATAGGAATGCTTCCATGAAAAAAATTATCCTGGCCGCTGCCGCGCTGTTGGCGGTGACCTTTGGCATTCAGGCGCAGGACCAGGTGCGTCTCAATCCGGACCACCCGGATATCTATGAGGTGCAAAAGGGCGACACCCTATGGGATATCTCCGGGCGCTTCCTCGCCCAGCCGTGGTACTGGCCGGAGATCTGGCAGGTCAACCCGCAGATCGAAAACCCGCACCTGATCTACCCCGGCGACCGCCTGCGCCTGGTCTATGTCGAGGGCCAGCCGCAGCTGCACCTGGAGCGCGGCCCGCGCGCCTACAAGCTGAGCCCGGCCGCCGGCAGCAGCCGTCTGCACCCGCAGGTGCGCCGCGAGGCGGTGGGCGAGGCGATTCCGGCGATTCCGTTGGATGCGATCAACGCCTTCCTGTCACGCACCCGCATAGTCGCGCCCGACGCTTTCAAGGGCACCCCCTATATCGTTTCCGGTGCCGACCAGCGCATCCTGATGGGCGCCGGTGAGAAGGTCTACGCCCGCGGCGACTTCCGCGTGCCGCTGGCCTCCTACGGCATCTACCGCCCGGGTCCGGTGTACGTGGACCCGGTCAGCGGCGAAGTGCTCGGCCGCCAGGCGCTGGACGTGGGCTCCGCCGACCTGCTGCAGCTGGACCCGGACAGCCGCGAGGATCTCTCCGTGGCCACTCTGGGCGTCACCCGCACCGCCCGCGAAATCCGCCTCGAAGACCGGCTGCTGCCGGTGGAGGAGCGCTCCATCGCGGCCCTGTTCCAGCCCGGCGCGCCGTCGGTGCCGGTGGAGGGCATCATCCTCGGTGTGGACGAGGGCGTGACCCAGATCGGCAAATACGATGTGGTCGTTGTGAACCGCGGCGACCGCGAGGGCCTGCAGCCGGGCCACGTGCTGGCGATCTACAAGCGCGGCGCGGTGGTGCGCGACCGCATAGAGCGCGACAGCGTCAAGCTGCCGGACGAGCGCGCCGGCCTGCTGATGGTGTTCCGCACCTTCGAGAAGATGAGTCTGGCCCTGGTGCTCGAGGCGGATCGCCCGCTGGCGGTGATGGATCTGGTGCGCAACCCCTAGCTAGGTAAAGAGCGCCTCATGTCTACAGGCGGGCTTTTCTGTTTGGCCCGCCTTTTGCGAACAACACAAAACAGAGTCCGAACCGCATGGATGCGCTGACCGCCACACTGGCGCTGCTGCGGCTCGAGGGCATGGGCCCCGGCCGCTACTGGCAGCTGATCGAACACTTCGGCGACCCGCTCAGGGCGCTGCAATCACTTCCCGAAACCCTGTTGCACAAGCTGCCCGAACGCGCGCAGGCCCAGTGGCGCGATTTTGCCCGGCGCGGCGAGCACAGCGAACTGGTCACCTGGGCGCAGGCGGAGCGCGAGCGCTGCGCCGAGGCCGGCGTCCATCTGCTCAGCTACGGCGGCGACGACTACCCGCGATTGTTGGCCGAAATCGCCCGTCCGCCACCGCTGCTCTATGTGCGCGGCGCCGTCGAGGCATTGGGTCTGCCACAGATCGCCGTGGTGGGCGCGCGCCGCGCCAGCCGCTCCGGGCTCGACAATGCCCTCGCTTTTTCCGCCGATCTGGCCGGCGCCGGCTTCGCGATCACCTCCGGTCTGGCGCTCGGCGTGGACGCGGCCGCCCACCGCGGCGCGCTGAAGGCGGGCGGCGTGACCCTGGCGGTGCTCGGCACCGGCGTGGACCACCTCTACCCGCGGCGCAATGCGCCCCTGGCGCAGGAGATAATCGACAATGGTGGTGCGATTCTGAGCGAGCTGCCCCTCGGCAGTGCCGCCGAGGCCGCCAACTTCCCGCGCCGCAACCGCATTATCAGCGGCCTGTCTCTGGGGGTGCTGCTGGTGGAGGCGGCGCTGCGCTCCGGCTCCCTGATCACCGCGCGCCTGGCCCTGGAGCAGAACCGCGAGGTGTTCGCGATACCGGGCTCCATCCACAACCCGCTGGCGCGCGGCTGTCACAGAATGATCAAGGACGGCGCCGCGCTGGTTGAGACCAGTGCCGATATCGCCGAACAACTGGGCGGCCTGCTGGCGGAGCCGCAGCTGCTACAAGCGGAGCGGCGCGCAGATCTGGAGCCGCGCCAGCAGCGCCTGATCGAGGCCCTCGGTGGGGATCCGCGCAGTATCGAACAGCTGGCGCGGGATACCGGCGAGAGCGCGGGCGAGCTGATCGCGCTGCTGTTGCAGCTGGAGCTGAAAGGGCTGCTGGAGCAGGTCCCCGGCGGCTATCAGCTGACCCCCGCCGGCGCCGCGCAACTGCAGGTCGCCGAATGACCGGAATCCGCCGCGCGTGCCCGCCCGTCCTTGTCTAGGCTGCTACTATCCGCTAAATTGCGGCGCTCCCTGAGAGGCGCAAGCGCAGCGAAAACCGCAGCGGCGCGAGATCCGAAGAGTCCCGATTCTTGGCAGAAAGTAACCGTCACAGCCTGTTTAGCGCGGCTTTCTCCCTGGCCAGCGCCGTGCGCGCGCTCGCTGCCGGGGGCGTCATCGCCCACCCGACGGAATCCGTGTGGGGGCTGGCCTGCGATCCCAACAACCCCGAGGCGGTCGCCCGCCTGTGCCAGCTGAAAGGCCGGCCTCTGGAAAAGGGGCTGATCCTGGTATCCGGCGACCAGCACCACTTCGATGCGCTGCTACACAAGCTCAGCGGCGACCAGCGCGCGCGTATCGACGAGACCTGGCCCGGCCCCGTGACCTGGCTGGTTCCGCACTTCGACCAGGTGCCGCCCTGGATTTCCGGTATTCACCACAGTGTCGCCCTGCGCCACACCGACCACCGCTTCACCGCGGCGTTAACGCGCGCCTTTGGCGGTGCTATCGTATCCACTTCCGCCAATCCGGCCGGATGCCAACCCGCGCGGCACAAGTTTCAGGTGCTGCGCTACTTCGGCGACAAGCTGGATTTCGTCGGCGGCGGCGCCACCGGCGGCCGCAAAGCGCCGAGCGAGATCCGCGACCTGATCAGCGGCAAGGTGTTGCGCGCCGGCGGCTGATTCCCCCCCCCCTCAACGAGGCGTTGTTTCCTACCATGAGCACAATCGATATCGAGGCGGTAAAGAGTTACCTGCTGGACCTGCAGGACCGCATCTGCAATGCACTCGGCGCCGAGGACGGCAGCGACTTCCGCGAGGACGCCTGGCAGAGGCCCGGCGGTGGCGGAGGCCGCACGCGGGTGCTGGAGGAGGGCGCGCTGATCGAAAAGGGCGGAGTCAACTTCTCCCACGTCTACGGCGACGGCCTGCCGCCGTCCGCCACCGCCAGCCGCCCGGAACTGGCCGGGCGCTCCTTCGAGGCCATGGGGGTGTCCCTGGTCATCCACCCGCGCAACCCCTATGTGCCCACCAGTCACGCCAACGTGCGCCTGTTCGTGGCCGAGAAGCCGGGCGCCGAGCCCGTCTGGTGGTTCGGCGGCGGCTACGATCTGACCCCCTACTACGGCTTCGAGGAAGATGTGGTGCACTGGCACAGCACCGCGAAACAGGCCTGTGAGCCCTTCGGCGACGAGATCTACCCGCGCTTCAAGCAGTGGTGCGACGACTACTTCTACCTGAAACACCGCGGCGAGGCCCGCGGTGTCGGCGGCCTCTTTTTCGATGATTTCAATGAGGGTGGTTTTGACAACGCCTTCGCGCTGATGCGCGCGGTGGGCGACAGCTACCTGGACGCCTATCTGCCGATTGTGCAGAAGCGCAAGGACACCGCCTACGGCGAGCGCGAGCGCAACTTCCAGCTGTACCGCCGCGGCCGCTATGTGGAGTTCAACCTGGTCTATGACCGCGGCACCCTGTTCGGGCTGCAGAGCGGCGGGCGCACCGAGTCGATACTGATGTCGCTGCCGTCACTGGTGCGCTGGCAGTACGACTGGCACCCGGAGCCCGGCTCCGCCGAGGAAAAACTCTACACGGATTTCCTGCCGCACAAAGATTGGCTCAAGTAATCGGGGAGAAACTTGTGCATAAGGCGCGACTGGACGAGATCAACAAACTGTTTCTGGACTACCGCCGCCAGTTCGAAACCGGCGATGCGCAGCGGATAGCGGCGTTTTACCGCTTTCCGCTGCACTACTATCGGGAGGATGGCAGCAAGCAGGCGGTGGCGCGGGACGAGTTCGTGCCGCAGGTGGAGAAGCTGCTGCGCGCCTACCGGCGCCTGCAGGTCAATCAGATAGTCGGCACAGTCACCGATGTGGTCGCGCTGAACGACAACAGCAGCCTGGTGACACTGCACTGGATGCTGCTGACCCCCCAGGGCGACAAGAGCGCGGAGCTGTACGGCTCCACCACCCGCTACCTGCTGTGCGATTTCGAAGGCGGCCTGAAAATCGACGGCCTGATTCTGGTGGACGAGAGCGCGAAGATCCGCGGCGCCGTGCGTGCGCGTGGGAGGGCGGGCAAGTGACGGACCGCTATGCCGTGGTCGGCAACCCGATAGCCCACTCGCTGTCGCCGCGGATCCACGGCGCCTTCGCCGCGCAGACCGGAGAGGATATCCGCTACGAAAAACACCTGGTGGAAAGAGGCCGCTTCGCGGACTTCGCGCGGGCGTTCTTTGGCGGCGGCGGCCGCGGCCTGAATGTTACATCGCCGTTCAAGCTGGACGCCTGCGCCTTCGCCGACCGGCTGACCGAGCGCGCCCGCGCCGCCGGCGCGGTCAACACCCTCGCGGTGCGGGACGACGGCAGCATGCTCGGCGACAATACCGACGGCGCAGGCTTGGTGGCGGACATCAAAGACAACCTGGGCTGGGCCATCCGCGGCAAGAAAATACTGCTGCTCGGCGCCGGTGGCGCGGCCCGCGGCGTATTGCTGACACTGCTCGAAGAAGGCCCCCAGGTGATTCACATCGCCAACCGCACCGCGCACAAAGCGCGGCAGCTGGCACAGGATTTTTCCGGCTATGGCCCCGTGACCGCCAGCGGCCTGGACGCGGTGCCGGCGGCTTTTGACCTGGTGATCAATGCCAGCGCCGCCAGCCTCTCCGGCGAACTGCCGCCGCTGTCGCCGCGCGCACTGGCGAAGGGGGCCCGCGCCTACGATATGGTCTACGGTGCCGAGCCGACACCCTTTATGCGCTGGGCGGCGCAGCTGGGGGCCGAGACCGCCGATGGGCTGGGTATGCTGGTCGGGCAGGCGGCGGAGTCCTTCTATCTGTGGCGGGGTCTGCGCCCGGCCGTGGCGCCTGTGCTGAGCCTGTTGAGGGCGGAGCTGCGCAATCAGTGCGATGGAAGATAACGCCTCATCACCAATCGGTCACGGATAGGTGCCGCGACCGTCCCGCCAGACTATCGTTCAGAGACCCGATCGGGGGCGCGAAACCGCAGGTGGAAACCGCGCGGCGTGCTTTCTGGCGGAGTTTTGGTATCCTCTCGCCCCTTAATTTGGGCCGGGTCGGGCATTTCCTGTGGCGAGACCCGTTTTCCTCCCCGCTGCCGGCGGCGAACAGGGCCCCGCCGGCGCGCGCGAAACACTGGAGTTAACCGCAAGTGAATCAGCTTCCGTTTGAAAAAGTCACCATCGTGATGGGGTCCCAGTCCGACTGGCCGACCATGGAAATGGCGACCAAGCCCCTGACCGAGCTGGGGGTCCCCTTTGCCACCGCGGTCGTCTCGGCCCACCGCACCCCGCAGCGGATGGTGGAGTTCGCCAGCACAGCCCACGAGCGCGGCACCAAGGTCATTATTGCCGGGGCCGGCGGCTCCGCCCACCTGCCGGGCATGATCGCGGCGCTGACCCCGCTGCCGGTGATCGGCGTACCGGTGGCGAGCAAGTTTATGACCGGTATGGACAGCCTGTTGTCCATCGTGCAGATGCCCAAGGGCGTGGCCGTCGCGACCCAGGCGGTGGGCGCCTCCGGGGCCTATAACGCGGGACTGATGGCGGCGCAGATGCTGTCTCTGTCCGACGCGGAACTGCAGCAGCGCCTGATCGCGTGGCGCGAGAAGCAGAGCGCGAGTGTTCCGTTCGAAGTTGAGTAACGTCTGCCCGTCAGACGCAGTCGGCAAGTATTGAGGTGTAGCAGAGATGACAGTCAGGCGAGTTGGCATTGTGGGTTGCGGCCAGTTGGCGCAGATGATGGCTCAGGAGGCGCGCCCGCTGGGAATCGAATTCAGTTTCCTCGCCGAGGGTGACGAGAACACCGCCTGCGTGGAGGGGCTGGGCACCATAGTGCACGCGCGGGAGGGCGACGATGCCGAGGCGCTCTACCGCGCCATGGGCAGCCCCGAGGTCATCACCGCCGAGCGCGAGCAGGTATCGGTGGCCCTGCTGCGGGCGCTGGAAAAATTCTGCCCGGTCTACCCGCGCCCGGATGCCTTCGAGACAACCCAGCACCGCGTGCGGGAAAAGACCGCCATCACCGCTGTCGGGCTGCCGGTGGCCCCATTTATGCCGGCCAATAATTACGCCGAGATCTGCGCGGCCGTGAAACAGCTCGGCTACCCGTCGTTTATCAAGAGCTGTGAACACGGCTACGACGGCAAGAACCAGTGGCGGGTCGACAGCGACGAGGACCTGGCGGCCCTCAGCGATGCGCCCGAGATGGAATACGTGGTGGAGCAGGGGGTGAACTTCTCCCGCGAAGTCTCCCTGATCGGCGCCCGCACCGCGGACGGAAAAGTGGTGACCTACCCGCTGGCGGAAAACGATCACTACCGAGGCACACTGCTGGTCTCCACCGCGCCGGCGCCGCATGTCAGCGAGGCGCTGCAACAGACCGCCGAGGAATACCTGTCGAAACTGATGAACGCCTGGGACTATGTGGGCGTGTTGGCGATGGAGTGTTTCGTCACCGACGACGGTCTGCTGATCAACGAACTGGCACCGCGGGTGCACAACAGCGGCCACTGGACCCTCGCCGGTGCCAGAACCAGCCAGTTTGCCAACCATGTGCGCGCGATTCTCGGCCTTCCGCTGGGGGAAACCCACAGCGAGCGCCCCGCGGTGATGATCAATATGCTCGGCGTCGACAAAAAGCCGGCACTGCCCAACGAGGGGGTCTGGTCCTACGGCAAGGAACTGCGCCCGGGGCGCAAGATGGGGCATGTGATTCTGCTGGACGACTCCCAGGAGGCGCTGGCCGCGCGCATCGACGGCATGTTGGAAGAACTCTACGGCCCGTCGAAAAGACCCGCCTGAGTTTGAAACCCGTTCGCGGCCTTTGGCGCCGCATCTGGCATACTGATGCCCATTTGCCCCGCCGGGTTATTGCCCGGCGGGGATCAGTAAATGGAGGTATCGGTGCGAGAATTTATAAAAAATCTTTCCATCTGTTTCGCCGCCGGCAGTTTTGCCGGACTGGCCTATGCGCTCGGCCTCTGGGCTATGGGGCACTACGGTTTTACCCGCTGGCTCGGGGTCGATATTGCGCCCTATCTGTCCAACGCCTACCTGTACCAGCGCATTGTCTGGGGGGGCGTCTGCGGTCTGATCTTCCTGCTGCCGTGGCGCAAGTCCTGGCTCGCGCGCGGCTTTTTCCTGTCGTTGATTCCGGCCGGCATTCTGCTGCTGTTGCTACTGCCGATGCGCGGCTATGGCCCCGGCGCGGTGGCGCTGGGCATGCTGACACCGCTGGTGATCATCCTCGCCTGCGCGATCGGCGGCATAGCCGCTTCGGGCCTGTTGCGCGCCCAGGGAAAATAGTCTTAGACATCAACGGCTCTAACTTAAGCGGCAAGGCTTGATACGAAGGGCCTGCTGCCGGTGCGGGACTGTCTGCGAGAGGGACCTCGCAGACAAGCCTACAGGGATGTATTCACGGCGTGTCCCGCAAAGAACCCCCGGCAGCAGACCCGCCCCGGTCCTTCACACTTATTGCCATTCATCCTAGATCTCGCGGGTTTTCCAACTGCCGCGGGAGAAGAGCCACAGCGTAAACAGCCCCACACAAGTCTCGGTGATAAAGACGCCCCAGAAGACGCCGGAGTGCTGCCAGTCCAGCGGTACCGCCAGGTACCAGCACAGCGGTATCTGGATCAGCCAGAAGAACACCAGGTTGATCTTGGTGGGGGTGGCGGTATCGCCGGCGCCATTGAAAGCCTGCACCGAAACCATCCACCAGCCGTACACGAAATAGGAGTAGGAGAGAATCCGCAGCCACTCGCCGCCGATCGCGATCACCGCCGCGTCCGCGGTGAAAATGCCCATCAGCTGCTCGTAGTAGAGAAAGTAGGCCACCGAGACACCGAGCAGGAACACCATGTTGTACAGGCCGATCATCCACACAGAGGACTCGGCGCGGCCCGGCTGGCCGGCGCCCAGGTTCTGGCCCACCAGCGTGGCGGCGGCATTCGACAGGCCCCAGGCCGGCATCAGCGTGAACATCATGATACGCACGGCGATAGTGGCGCCGGCCACGGCATCGTTGCCCACTTCGGCGAGGATGCGCATCAGGAATATCCACGAGGTCATGGCCACGATCATCTGGCCGATTCCGCCGAGTGCAGTGCGCAGGATTTCGAGCGCCAGCTTCGCATCCCACACCAGCTGCGAAGCGAAAGCGCGGATATGCACACCGCCGCGGAACAGGATCCACAGCTGCATGGCCACGCCCACACTGCGGCCGATATTGGTGGCTATGGCGGCGCCCTCGATCCCCATGGCCGGAATCGGCCCCAGGCCGAATATCAGGATAGGGTCGAGCAGCATATTGATGCCGTTGGCGATCCACAGCACGCGCATCGCGATGGCCGCGTCCCCCGCGCCGCGATACACGGCGTTGATCACGAACAGCAGCATGATCACCGCGTTGCCGCCCAGCATCCACTGGGTGTATCGGTAGCCCTCCTCGAGCGCCCAGGCGTCGGCGCCCATCAGCGCCAGCAGTTCCCGCGCGTAGAAAATGCCCGCGAAAGTAAATGGCAGTGAAATCAGCAGTGCGATAAAAATCGCCTGCACCGCCGTCAGGCCCGCATCGGCGCGCCTCTTCTCGCCGACGCGCCGCGCGACTATGGCGGTGACCGCCGTGGCGAGGCCGATACCGATGGCGTAGAGCAGGAACAGGTAGGTCTCGGTCAGGCCCACGGTGGCCACCGCCGAGGCCCCGAGCTTGCCCACGAAGTAGATATCCACCACCGCGAAGCTGGCCTCCATGACCAGCTCCAGCACCATGGGCACCGCCAGCAGGAACACCGCGCGGCGCAGGCCGATGCGGGTGTAGTCCGCATCGGTGCCGCGGATGGCGTCGCCGAGCTCGCGCCACAGAGAGCGCGCGGCGGCGCGGGGCGAACTGGAGGGGAGGGTATCGGTATTGAGTTCAGTCACTGTCGGGTATCCACTGCGTTATCCGGGTAAAACTGGCGGGCCTCCGGGCGGATTCCCGAACGGGTATGAACTGGTCGTCTAAACGGGCTGCCGATCGACAGCCCGAGGCGGGGAGAATAAAACCTCGACAGCGCTTCAGGTCAAGGCCCGGGCGCTGCCGCGTGCCATTACGCCGGCTTGCGCGCCAGCGGCTGACACATGCAGTGCACGCCGCCGCCGCCGGCGGTGATCATGGAGATATCCGGATCGATGACCTTGAGGCCGTGGGCCAGGCACTTCTGCTTCAGTTCGGTGTTGTCCGCCGGCAGCATCACGCGCTCGTCGCCGAGCGCGACCACGTTGACGCCCAGCTCCATCACCTGCGGGTAGGAGATATCGATAATCTCGAAGTTGCGCGCCTTGAACCACTGCACCAGTTCCGGTTCCACCGCGTCCACACAGACGGCGACCAGCTTTTCCGCCAGCGCGGCGACCAGCACGTCCAGGTGCAGGAAGTAGGGGTCGAATTCGTAGCCCTTCACCTCCCAGCCCTCGGCCTCTATCCACTGTTTCATCTGGTTAAAGCCCTCGGGGGAGGTGCGCTCGCCGGAATAGCCGCACAGGATCACACCCGGTTCCAGCACCATAAAGTCGCCGCCCTCGAGGCTGCCGGCGGTGATGATGTCGTAGATGGGGATGTCGAGTTTCTGATAGGTCTTGACCACGTCGACCCACTCGCCGCGCCGCCAGGGGCTGTACATCTGGGTCACTATCGGGCCCCAGGGGGTCATCACGCTGGAGTCGCGCGCGTACAGCTGGTAGGGCAGGTTCGGGTCCGCCGGCAGCAGGTGGGTGGTGACGCCGGCCTCGCGGTAGGCGTCGAGCATTTCCCGGTACTGGCGCTTGGCCACTTCGGCGTCGAACTTGCGCCCCAGGCGCAGCGAGCGGCGCGCGGCGGCATTGCCGGTCTGCCAGGTATAGTGGTCGATCGGGCCCACCAGCAGGTCGGTCAGTACGCCGTATTCGGAGTCTATGCCCCAGCGCTGCAGCGGGGCCGTATTGCCGTTGTCGTTGCGGTGTTTGTAGGTGAATTCAGTCATGGTCATTCTCGAAATTTAGGTTTTTTTCCAATTTTCGGGCGCCCCTGCTGCCGGGACGTCGATTCCGGGTTATCTGCTCCGTCAGCCTGGCTTCGCCATCTTCAACATCGCGTGCAGCAGCACATTCGCACCGGCCTCCAGATCCGCGGGATCCGCATTCTCCGCCTCGTTGTGGGACAGCCCCTTCTCGCAGGGCACGAAGATCATGCTGGTGGGGGCGACGCGGGAGATGTAGACGGAGTCGTGACCGGCGCCGGAGAACATCTCCTTGTTGCTGTAGCCTAGCTCGGCGACGGCGGCGCGCACGGCTTCGACGCACTGGGGCGCGAAGGCCACCGCCGGCGAGCGCCACTCGTCGCGGATACTGCACTCGAGACCGGCCGCGTCGGCGGCTGCGGCGGCGATTTCGCGGAAGCGGCGATCCATGGCGTCCAGTACCTCCTGCTGGGGGTGGCGCAGGTCCACGGCCAGGGTCAGCGATTCGGGCACTGTGTTGCGGCTGCCGGGCTCGACGCGGATATCGCCGAAGGTGACCCGCGCCCAGGGGCCGTGGCTCTGTGCCAGTTTGTACAGCTGATCGAGGATTGGGTGCAGGCCCATAAAGGGGTCGCGGCGGCCCTCCATCGGGCTGGGGCCGGCGTGGCAGGACTGGCCGGTCAGGGTCAGGTCGTACCAGTGCATGCCCTGCACGCCGGACAGCACGCCTATCTGCCTGCCCTCCCGCTCGAGGATCGGGCCCTGTTCGATATGCACCTCGAAGGCGGCGGTCAGCGGGCGCGCTTTGGCCGGGGTCTGGCCGCGGTAGCCGATGCGCGCGAGTTCGTCGCCGATGGTTGCGCCGTCCTTGTCCGCGCGGCTGTAGGCGTAATCCAGGTCGAACTCACCGGCCCAGACGCCGGAGCCGATCATGGCCGGGGAGAAGCGCGCGCCCTCCTCGTTGGTCCACACCGCCACTTCCAGCGGCGCCTCGGTTTCGACGCCGGCGTCGTTCAGTGCGCGCACCACTTCCAGGCCGGCGAGTACGCCGTAGACGCCGTCGAACTTGCCGCCGGTGGGCTGGGTGTCCAGGTGCGAGCCGGTCAGTACCGGCGGCAGGTCCGGGTTTTTGCCCGGGCGGCGGGCGAAGATATTGCCCATCTCGTCGATATCGACGCTGCAGCCGGCCTCCCGGCACCAGTGCACGAAGAGGTCGCGGCCCTGGCGGTCGAGGTCGGTCAGGGCCTGGCGGTTGCAGCCGCCCTTGTCGGTGGCGCCTATCGCGGCCATGTCCATCAGCGAGTCCCAGAGTCGCTGGCCGTTTACGCGGAGAGAGTCGCGGGGGTTGCTGTCGGTCATCTGCCTGGCTCCCATTGTTCGGGGTTATTCGGGATTCAGATCAGTCTATGGTTTGATTTTGTGCAGGCAATTAACTTTTAATTGCCATTTTGGTGCTTTTTGGTTACCGAATACCTGCCGGGAGAAAGCCTGTGGCCACACAACTCCGCAATCTGTCTCTGACTTCGCTGCGCACCTTCCACGCGGTGGGGCGCCACTGCCATATGCGCCGCGCGGCGGAGGAGTTGCATGTGTCACACCCGGCGCTGTCGCGCCAGATCCGCGAACTGGAGGCGCGCCTGGGCACGCCGCTGTTCGAGCGCAGCGGCAACCGCCTGGCACTGACCGCCGCCGGCAGGCGCCTGCACCGGGTCGTCAGCGACGCCTTCGAGCGGCTGGAGAAGGGGCTGTTGTATCTGGATCCACAGAGCCTCGAGGGCGAGGTAGTGATCGCCGCCACCGCGACCATTTCGATGAGCTGGATGCTGCGCCTGCTGGGGGAGCTGCGGGCCAGGTATCCGGAGATACGCCTGCGTCTGACCACGATTGAGCCCAGGGCGCGGCAGCTGCACAGCGAGATCGATATCGCCATCTGCCTCGGCGAGCCGGAGGCGCCGGAGCGGCGGGTCACGGCACTGTATCAGGAGCACTATCTGCCGGTGTGCAGCCCGCTGCTGTTACAGCATCTCAGGGTTTCGCGGCCGCGGGACCTGCTGCAGTTGCCGCTGCTGCACGACCGGCAACAGCAGTGGCCCGCCTGGTTTACCAGCCAGGGAGTGGAATTCGCCCCGGCCGCCGGGGAGTTGTTCTTCGACTACGCCTACCAGGCCATAGAGGCGGCGCGGCTGGGTATGGGCCTGGCGCTGGCGGACCGGCTGGAAGTGAGCGAGGACCTGAAGGACGGGCGGCTCGCAACTGTGATTGAGCGACCTTTCACCATCGGCCAGTCGCTCTACCTAGCCTGCGGCCGCGGGCCGGGCCTGAACGCGCGCAGCCGGCTGGTGATAGGGCTGATACTGGAATGGCTGCGCAGCCGCGGTGCGCCGCTGGAGCCGGGGGCTCGGCAGCTGCAGCGGGAATTCGCCGCCGGCGAGGGGGATATCGCCTGAGGCGCCGGCCGCGCGGCCTATCTGGCTGCCGCCGGGCGGAAGTTGACGAACTTCTCGAAACCCTGTGGCGAGGTGTGCAGAAATTCGATCAGGTAGCCCATGTCGTAGCGGTAGCGCCGGGAGAATGCCTCCATCTCCCGCAGACGCTCTTCTCGGGTCATTGGATAGTTCCTCGGTTAACGGTCATATCAATTTCTGAATCAGCAGCGTGGACAACAGATAGAGCCCCAGCCCGAATACCCCGTGGGTGAGCAGGCTGTTGACGCGGGCCGGGCTCGGGTTCGGCTGGCGGACCACAGCAGGTCGACACCGAGGCGGTGACTATCTGCCGGTACTGGGCCGCTCCTAAGAAACCTCTGATTAAGTCCGTAATGTCTCTGGCTTTCAGAGGTTCCCTAAGGGCGGGAAATGGGGAAAATCAGGGCTGCTCGTGTTCTGTCAGGTACTGGTTCTTCAGCTTCACATAGTTGTCGGCGGAGTAGCGGAAGAACTGCTTTTCCTTGTCCGACAGCGGCCGCGCCCGCCTGGCCGGGGCGCCCACATAGAGGTAGCCGCTCTCGAGTGTTTTGCCCGGCGGCACCAGCGCGCCGGCGGCCAGCACCACCTCGTCCTCGATCACGGCGCCGTCCAGCACTATGGCGCCGATGCCGATCAGCACCCGACTGCCCACGGTGCAGCCGTGCAGGCAGGCCTTGTGGCCTATGGTCACGTCATCGCCGATCACCAGCGGCCAGCCGTCCGGGTTGAAGGGGCCGGCGTGGGTGATATGCAGCACGGCGCCGTCCTGCACGCTGGTGCGCGCGCCTATGCGGATGCGGTGCATATCGCCGCGCACCACCGCCATCGGCCACACGGAGCTGTCGTCGCCCAGGTGCACATCGCCGATCACCGCCGCTTGCGGATCTATATAGACGCCGTTGCCGAGCTGGGGGCATTTCTCGCTTTCGCCATCGCCGTGGGCGCGCAGTGGGGACATGGTCAACCTCCTGTACAATCGGTCTCCTATCATAGCCTTATCCGATTCCGAGCACAGGGTGTCCTATGTCCAATCCGCTGTTGAACCTCCCCCATTTGCCCCCGTTCGACCGCCTGCAGCCGCAGCATGTGGCGCCGGCAATCGCCGAACTGATCGAGCGCTGCCGGGTACAGCTGGAGCAGGGGCTGAAGGATCCGGGCTGGGACGGCACTCTGGCGCCGCTGGAGGAGGTCCAGGACAGGCTCAACCGCGCCTTCTCCCCGGTCAGCCATCTGAACAGCGTGCTGAGCGGCCCCTGGCGGGAGCCCTACGAACAGGCGCTGGCGCAGGTGACCGCCTACTGGACCGAGCTGGGGCAGAACCGCGATCTGTACCGGGTCTACCAGCAGCTGGCGGATTCGCCCGATTTTGCCGAGTGGCCGCAGCCGCGCAAGCAGGCGGTGACGTTGGGGCTGAGGGATTTCGTATTGAGCGGCGTCGGCCTCGACGGGCAGGCGCGCGAGCGCTTCGCCGCCAACAGCCGCCGCCTGGCGGAGCTGTCGAGCCGATTCGCGAACAACGTCCTCGACGCGACCAACGCCTGGACCTACCACACGGAAAATGCGGCCGAACTGGCTGGCCTGCCGCAGACGGCGCTGGCCGCGGCCAGGGCGGCGGCGGAGGCCAGGGAACTGGACGGCTGGCTGATCACCCTCGAGGGCCCCAGCTATCTGGCGGTGATGACCCACGCCGACAACCGCGCGCTGCGCGAAAGGGTGCATAAGGCCTTTGTCAGCCGCGCGTCGGAGGTGGGCCCCAACGGCGGTGAGTTCGACAACTCGGTGGTGATGGAGGAAATTCTCGCGCTTCGCGCCGAACAGGCGCAGCTGCTCGGCATGGCCAACTACGCCGAGCTGTCCCTGGCCAGCAAGATGGCGCGGGACACCGGCGAAGTGCTGGAATTCCTCGAAGATCTGGCCGCGCGGGCCAGGCCCGCCGCGGAGGCGGAGTTTGCCGAATTGCAGGCCTTCGCCGCGGAAAAACTCGCTCTGTCGGAACTGCAGCCGTGGGATATCGCCTGGGCGGCGGAGAAGCTCAAGCAGCAGCGCTACGCGGTCAGCCAGGAGGAGCTGCGCCCCTACTTCCCCTACCAGAGAGTGCTCGCCGGCCTGTTTGCGGTGGTGGAAAAGCTGTTTGGCGTGACGGTCGAGGAGGACGAGTCGGTGCCCGGCTGGCATGCGGACGTGCAGTTCTTCTGGCTGCTGCGCAATGGCGAGCGCATCGCCGGCTTCTACCTCGACGCCTTCGCCCGCGAGCGCAAACGCGGCGGCGCCTGGATGGACAGCGCCTGTGTGCGCCGGCAGACACCGGACGGCCTGCAGCTGCCGCTGGCCTACCTGGTGTGCAACTTCTCCCCGCCCTCCGGCGACACCCCGTCGCTGCTGACCCACTACGAGGTCACCACCCTGTTCCACGAGTTCGGCCACGGCTTGCACCATATGCTGACGAAGGTGGACGTGGCGGCCGTGTCCGGCATCAACGGTGTGGCCTGGGACGCGGTCGAGCTGCCGAGCCAGTTCCTGGAGAACTGGTGCTGGCAGCCGGAGGCCATCGCGATGATCTCCGGCCACTACCAGAGTGGCGAGCCGCTGCCACGGGCGCTGCTGGACAAGATGCTGGCGGCGAAGAACTTCCAGTCGGCGATGTTCACGGTGCGCCAGTTGGAGTTCGCGCTGTTCGATTTCCGCCTGCACTGCCTGGAGCGCGGCGCCAGCGCCGCGGAGATCCAGCAGCTGCTGGATCAGGTGCGCGCGCAGGTGGCGGTGGTGCCGGTGGCGGAGGAGAACCGCTTTCAGCACGGTTTCAGCCATATTTTCGCCGGCGGTTACGCGGCCGGCTACTACAGCTACAAGTGGGCCGAGGTGCTGTCCGCAGACGCTTTTTCCCTGTTCGAGGAAAACGGCATCTTTGACAGAGCCACCGGAGACAGATTCCTGCACACGATTCTCGAGCGGGGCGGCAGCCGCGATGCGCTGGACCTGTTCACGGAATTTCGCGGCCGCGCGCCTAAAATGGACGCGCTGCTGCGCCACTCCGGCATAGAGCAACTCGAACTGAATACCAATCCGGGCTAAGAGGTTGCTGAAAAAACATCCTTGTTTTTTTCAGCCCGGGTTTGCGGCGCATGTCCGCAAACCCTCCACGAAAAATCAAGCACTTAAGTGCTTGATTTGCGACCCGGCCACCCATGGCCGGGCTATCCGACTGCTGAAAAATACTTTTTCAGCAGTCTGCTAAACGATCGGGCAGTAGTAACCATGACAAGAGACGACGGCAACAAGCCGCTGAAAAAAAGGTTTATCGCCGGGGCCGTGTGCCCGCGCTGCGGCGAGATGGATCGGATCGTCAACTACCGCGAGGGCGGCAAGAATTTCCGCGAATGCGTTGCCTGTGGGTTCAAAGACGAAATCCGCCTGCAGTCCTCGCCGCGGGAACCGGTAACGCGGGTCAACAGGCCGGACAAGGGCGAGGACATCGAGGCGCCGGTGAAGATCATTCAGCCAACAAAAAAATAAGTAACACAGTGAAAAAACGCTATCCGCTACTGGCCCTCGTTTTCGTCGCCGCCGTTGCTGGGCTCTACGGTCTGGATTATTACCGCGACCTGCGCGAGCGCCAGCGGGAACAGGTTGCGCACCTGCTCGCCAGCTGCGTCAATCAGGGCCTGCTGACACTGTTCAGACTACAGGCCAACGACTGGCGTGTGCGGCCGGAGTACTACCGGGAACAGGCGCGCAAGCTGGACGCCGCAGTGGCCGAATTGCCGCAAAAGCTGCTCGAAGACGAACCTTTTGCCGAATGGCGGGAGGGCGTCGCTATCTGCGAAAAGCTGACCCGGCACAGCAACCTGCAACATGAAACCATTTTCGCGGCACTGTCGAAATTTGCCGCGCCGCAGATGTCGGAGAGCCGCGCGTTGGAGCAGCGCGGTGCATTGCGGCGGCGCCTGCGCGCAATCGACCGGGTCAAGGTCGCCGCGCAGGCAGCGGACCGCTATTTGCAGGACCTGCGCTCGGATATAGAGAACCAGCTGAACGACAGCGGCCTGTCGCCACAGAGCCGCGCGCTGGCGCTGCGGGAAATCTCCACCCAGGTGCTCGACTACTACCGCGAAGGCAATTTTTCCGGAAGCCAGGTGGATGCCCACTTGCAGCGGCTGGAGAAATACTACCGCCTGCTGGCGGACAATCCGCGCGGCTACAGCCTGCGCGGCGGCGCGCTGTATTTCCACGAGGTGAAACTGCGGCGGGAAATCGACAATCTGAACAGCGCGATATTGCACGGCGAGGGCGAGTTCTACGCAAACTGGACCCAGATAGTGCAGCGACAGCAGCTTCAATAAGAAAAAATAGCGAGCGGCCACTGCTATTGCCGACAGCGCAATAACGGTGACCACTCAATCCTACCCATCCTGCTTTTTATTAACCTGGCAATAAAATATATGAATCCTCATATATTTTATTGTCGCCCGCGAAATACTGGCGCAGATACACGAATCTGCTGGTATTTCGCGGGCTCGCGCCGGCCGATGGCCGGCGGCGGCACATCCCTGTGCCGCATTAACCCGTTAACCTATTCGGTTGCGGGGTTAATATTGTGCGAATCTTCCCCGCTGAGAACGCGGAAATGCGCCGGCGGTCAATGCAGTAAATCGGTATCGCACTCGGCCACCGGCGGGCGTAGACAAATGCCCAGTTCGCGGGCGAAATCCGGCCAGGCGCCGGGTGTCTCATTGAATTTCTGTTTGCACAGTACCATCGCCACCAGGCTGTCCGGGGGCAGGGCGTGAATATGGAAGTGGTGCCCGAGTGCGATACAGATCTCATCCAGCTCGCTGGCGAAAGCGTCGCCGAGCAGCTCCCGCACCACCAGGTTCGCCGCCATAGAGTCCATCGGCAACAGCGGTGTGCCGCAGGCGGGCTGCAGCCGCTCGTTGATTTCTTCCAGCGCGCGGTGGGCCAGATAGGCATCGTCCAGCAGGGCCGCCAGCCCTACCTGCTCCGGGTGCCTTTCCGGGGGGCTGGCGAAGCTCTGTCCGATCAGCTGGCGCACCGGCGTGAAATCCAGGCCCGCCGCCTCGCACAGTTGATCGAGTTGCCGCAGCCATTCGGGCACCGACTGAATATAGCGGATCACAAAACAGGTGAGGTGCTGGGGGCCGTCGCGCTGCGGCAGCTGGATACTCCGGTGCAGTGCGGGAAGGGCGTGCCTGACGGCACGGCGGAAGCCCCCCTTGTGGCGCTCGAGGGTCACGGCGCGGTCGATGCACCGCTGTATAAGCCGATAATAGTCGGACATCACTACCACTTTCTGTTATTCAACGGGGGTACCCCCTGTTTCCGTTGATCTGATGTGTGGCAAAAACTGCTTAGCTATAAAAAATTGGTACCCTCGCCCCGCTTACATCCAAGATCTGCTTAAAGTGTAGTAGCGAAAATAAATCGACAATCCCGCAGAACGTGCGCCGATCCACAAAAAAAGGCTAAACCAGACGCCATGGTTGCCCCAGTCACGGGTCAGCCACCAGGCCGGAAAGAAAACCAGCACCGTAGCTACAAACATGGTGTCGCGCATTTGTCGGCTTTTTCCCGCGCCGATAAACACACCGTCCAGCTGATAGCTCCACACTGCCAGCAGCGGCAGTGCGCACAGCCACCAGTAGACTCGCTGCGCCTGCTGCAAAACGGTATCGATATCGGTGAACAGTGGCAGTATCAGCGAGCGGCCGCTAACCAGCAGCAGGGTGATGGCCCCGGCGCTGGCCAGCGCCCATACGCCGGCGCTGCGCACCGTAGAGTGGAACAGGTGCGGGGACTTTTTTGCCACCGACTCGCCCACCAGGGCCTCGGTCGCGTGGGCGAAGCCGTCCAGCGCGTAGGAGGTCATCATCAGCAGCTGCAGCAGTATCGCGTTGGCCGCGAGCACCGCGTCCCCCTGCGCGGCGCCCTGGGCGGTGAAGAAGGTCAGGGTCAGCAACAGCAGGCAGGTGCGCACAAACAGATCGCCGTTGATGCGCAGCAGTTCCAGCCAGGGGGCGACGGCGCGGTGGGGGAGAAAGTCGGCGCGGCGCCACTGCTGCCGAATGGTGTTCCAGATTTCTGCGTGCACGCGCGTCAGCAGTCGCAGGCCGAGGGCGAAGGCGCAGACATCGGCGCAGACGCTGGCCATGGCCGCCCCCTTCGCGCCGAGCCCCAGGCCCAGGATAAACACAAAGTCCAGCGCGATATTCAGCCCGTTGGCGGCGAGCAGGATAAGCAGCGGCGCGCGGCTGTCCTGGCGGCCGATAAAAAATCCCAGCAGGGCGAAATTGGCCAGTGCCAGCGGCGCGCTCAGCAGGCGGATCTGCAAATAGGTCTCGGCGTGGGGCGCGGCCTGCGGGCTCGCGTTCATCCACTGCACGATCACGCCCAGCAGCGGCGAGGCGAGCAGCAACAGCGCGAGCCCCAGTACCAGCGCCAGCAGCAGTGCGCGCAGCAGCCAGGCCTCGCCGCATTCGCCTGCGCCGCTCCCATCGCCACTGCGCGCCACCAGGCCGGTGGTACCCATGCGCAGGAAGCCGAAGGCCCACAGCAACATCGATATCACGCTCGCACCTATGGCGACGCCGGACAGGTATTCGGGGGAGGGCAGGTGGCCGAGAATCGCGGTATCCACGGCGCCGAGCAGTGGCACCGAGATATTGCTCAGAATCATCGGCCAGGCGAGGCTCCAGACGCGGGCGTGGGGTGACACTCGGGCTTGCTGCATCGGGGTATAGGGTCTCGTATCGGGATCAGTGCATCAGTCTTTCCGCGCGGTCGGCGAGATAGCCGGCGACGGCTTTTTTCCAGCGCGGCGCGCCGCCATCGAGGCACAAGCGTTCCTCCCACGCGAAAGCCGATTGTACGGCCCGGTAGCCGAGCCAGCGCAGCGGCTCCGGCTCCCAGCGCCGCAGGGCCCGGCGCGCGGGCGCGAGGTGCGCCCAGGGCATCTCGGTCAGCGCCGATTCGCGTTTCAGGATCAGGTCCGCCAGGGTGCGCGCGATCAGGTTCGAGGCGCCGAGCCCCTCGCCGGTATAGCCGCCGCCGAGCGCCAGCCCCTTCTCGCGGTCCAGCAGTGCGTGGGGGTGGAATCCGCGCGCTACGCCGAGGGAGCCGGCCCAGGCGTGGGTGATGGCGGCCTTTTCCAGCGAGGGGAAGAAGTCCAGCATATAGCGCCGCTGTCGGGCTATCTCCTCCCCGTTCAGGGCCGCGCGGTCGCGCGTCTTGGCGCCGAACGCGTAGCTGCCGCGGGCGCCGAACAGCAGGCGGCCGTCGGCGGTGCGCTGGGCGTAGGAGATCAGCCGGCTCTGGTCGCAGAAGGCCGGGCGCCGGGCGAAGCCGATCTGCCGCCACAGCGACTGCGGCAGCGGTTCGGTCACCAGGATTTTGCTGGTCACCGGAATCGTGTGTCGGGCGAAAGGCGAGCGAGGGGTCGCCGACCAGGCCTCGAGCGCGCTGACGACGGTCTCCGCGCCGACGCGGCCCTTGGCCGTCCGCAGCTGCCGCGGGCCGATAGCGAGTACCGGGCTCCGCTCGAAAATCGCGACTCCGCGCGCCTCCAGGCAGCGGACCAGGCCGCGCACCAGCTCCAGGGGGTTGATGGTCGCCACATGGGGGGTATAGATACCGCCGTAGCAGTTGCGCACATTCACCAGCGCCGCCGCATCGGCCGCCTCGAGCCAGCGGTAGTCCTCTTCGCCGAATCCCTGCGCGCGCAGGTCGGCGAGCAGTGCCCGCGCGCGGGGCAGTTGTTCGGGGAAGCGCGCCGCGGCGAAGAGGCCGCCGCCCGGATTGAAATCGCAATCGATCCGTTCGCTTTCCAGCACCCTGCGCACCTCGGGCACTATGCCGCGCAGGGCATCGCGCAGCGCTGCCGCCCGCGCCGGCGGCAGTCCGCGCAGCAGCCGCGCCGCCCCCTCGATGGCGCCCATCAGCCAGCCGCCGTTGCGCCCCGAGGCGCCGAAGCCGGCGGTCTCCGCCTCGACGATCGCGATGGACAGTTCCGGGGCCAGGCACTTCAGATAGTAGGCCGTCCAGAGTCCGGTAAAACCGGCACCGGCGATGGCGACATCCACCTGCAGGTCGCGCTCCAGGGGCGGCCGCACCCGGGCTTCCCGCTCGGAAAACCAGAAGCTGAGATTGCTGTAATCGTCGATCATGAAAATTCTGTGGCACCGAGTGGGCTGTGGACACTAGCAGAAAGGACGGAGACCGCCTATCTCCGGGCGGTTTTTGGCTGGCGGCCCGATTGACTTTTCCCCGGCGATATGTTCCTGTTAGCCGTGCAGTAGTTGCGACGATTTAAAGAAACACAGGTTGTTGGTTGTACCTTCCGGACGACGACATCTGAAGTAAAAATCTTTTACTAAGAATAACAAGTTGCACTGACAGCAGTATCGCGGGGAACTTCTCTCCGCCCAGTGTATGTAGTCTTGTGTTACTACAGCATGTCCACGAATTTTGTGTGGAATTGTCCCGGCGCCGGTTTTCGGCCGCGGGGGGACTCCAGTTATCCGTGACGGCCAGCGGCCGAGAATAATAATTACGGGTTTCGTTGCCGAAACTCGCAACCACGGAGATCTGTAGGCGATGTTGAGAGGCTTCAATCGGCTGTTCGCCTTGCTGGCCACCGGTCTGCTCACCCACTCCGCACTGGCGGAGGAATCGGAGGTCGAGCGCTGGGGGGTCAATATGACCCAGGGGGTGACGGAAGTTGCCCAAACCACCTACGAACTGCATATGCTGATCTTCTGGATCTGCGTGGCCATCGGCGTGGTGGTGTTCGGGGTGATGTTCTACAGCATGTGGCGCCACCGCAAGAGCAAGGGCTACGAGGCGGCGCAATTCCACGAAAGCACGGCGGTGGAACTGGTGTGGACCATTATCCCGACCGTGATCCTGATCCTGATGGCCATTCCCGCCACCCGGACCCTCTACGATATCTACGACACCAAAGAGGCCGACGTGGATATCATGATCACCGGCTACCAGTGGAAGTGGAAATACGACTACCTGGGTTCCGATGTCTCCTTCTTCTCCAACCTCTCCACCCCCCGCACACAGATCAACAACCAGCAGCCCAAGAGTGTCAACTACCTGTTGGAGGTGGATGAGCCACTGGTGGTGCCGGTGGGCAAAAAGATCCGCTTCCTGCTCACCGCCAACGACGTTATCCACGCCTGGTGGGTGCCGGAACTGGCGGTGAAAAAAGACGCCATTCCCGGCTTTATCAACGAGGCCTGGACCCGTATCGACGAGCCGGGCGTCTACCGCGGCCAGTGCGCCGAGCTGTGCGGCAAGGATCACGGCTTTATGCCGATCGTGGTCAAGGCGGTGCCGGAGGCCGAGTACGCCGCCTGGCTGGGCGAGCGCGCCGAGGATGCGGCCAAGATGAAGGCGCTGACCGAGAAGACCTTTACCTTCGATGAGCTCTTCGCCCAGGGCGAGACAGTCTACAACCGCGCCTGCGCCGCCTGCCATCAGCCAAACGGCCAGGGGGTTCCCGGTGTGTTCCCGGCTATTGCCGGCTCCAAGATTGCCACCGGCCCGTTGGATGGCCACCTGGATATCGTGATCCACGGCTCGCAGAAAAACCCTGCGATGCAGGCCTTCGGCCCGCAGCTGTCCGAGGTGGATCTGGCCGCGGTGATCACCTACCAGCGCAATGCCTTCGGCAACGACATGGGCGACACCGTGCAGCCCATCGACATTCTCAATTTCAAGAATAAGCAGTAGAGGAACTGGTCATGGCACACGGTCCGCAACCCGGATTCAAGCGGTGGCTCTACACCACCAACCACAAAGACATAGGCTCCATGTATCTGTGGTTCAGTTTCGCGATGTTCCTGCTCGGCGGCTGTATGGCGCTGGTGATACGCGCCGAGCTGTTCGAACCCGGCCTGCAGATAGTGCAGCCGGAGTTCTTCAACCAGATGACCACCATGCACGGCCTGATCATGGTGTTCGGCGCGGTGATGCCGGCCTTCGTCGGCCTCGCCAACTGGATGATCCCGATGATGATCGGCGCCCCGGATATGGCGCTGCCGCGTATGAACAACTGGAGCTTCTGGATACTGCCCTTCGCCTTCGCGATGCTCCTCTCCACCCTGTTTATGGAGGGTGGTGCGCCCAACTTCGGCTGGACCTTCTACGCTCCTCTGTCCACCGAATATGCGCCGCCGAGCACCACCTTCTTCATCTTCGCCATCCACATCATGGGCGCGTCCTCGATCATGGGTGCGATCAATATTATTGCCACCATCCTGAATATGCGCGCGCCGGGCATGACCCTGATGAAGATGCCGCTGTTCGTGTGGACCTGGCTGATCACCGCCTACCTGCTGATCGCGGTGATGCCGGTGCTGGCGGGCGTGGTGACCATGATGCTGATGGATATCCACTTTGGTACCAGCTTCTTCAGCGCCGCCGGCGGCGGCGACCCGGTGCTGTTCCAGCATGTGTTCTGGTTCTTCGGCCACCCGGAGGTGTACATCATGATCCTGCCGGCCTTCGGCATAGTGTCGGCGATCATCCCCACTTTCGCGCGCAAGCCGCTGTTCGGCTACAGCTCGATGGTGTACGCGACGGCCTCCATTGCCTTCCTGAGCTTTATCGTATGGGCGCACCATATGTTCACTGTGGGTATGCCGATTGCCGGTGAGCTCTTCTTCATGTACGCGACCATGCTGATCGCGGTGCCGACCGGGGTGAAGGTGTTCAACTGGGTCACCACCATGTTCCGCGGCTCGATGACCTTCGAAACACCGATGCTGTTTGCGGTGGCCTTCGTGATCCTGTTCACCATCGGCGGCTTCTCCGGGCTGATGCTGGCGATAGCGCCGGCGGACTTCCAGTACCACGATACCTACTTCGTCGTGGCCCACTTCCACTATGTGCTGGTGCCCGGCGCTATCTTCTCGATCACCGCCGGCGTCTACTACTGGCTGCCGAAATGGACCGGCAACATGTACAACGAGACCATGGGCAAGGTGCACTTCTGGTTGGCATTTATCGGCCTGAACGTGACCTTCTTCCCGATGCACTTCGTCGGTCTGGCCGGTATGCCGCGCCGCATTCCCGACTACGCGCTGCAGTTTGCCGACTTCAACCAGATCGCCAGTGTGGGCGCCTTCCTGTTCGGTGCCGCGCAGATCGTCTTCCTGTTCAATGTGATCCGCACGGTACAGGGTGGTAAGAAGGCCACGGCCGAAGTCTGGGACAACCCGGAAGGCCTGGAATGGACGGTGCCGTCGCCGGCGCCCTACCACACCTTCAGCACGCCACCTGCGGTGCGCTGACGGTAGCGCGAGTGAGGTAGGCGGCAATGCGCTTGAGCGAAAATGCAAAAATAGTCACCAAGCTGCTGGCGCTCGCCGCCGGCATGCTGGTGTTTGCGATTTTCGTGATGCCGCCGCTGTACGACGCCTTTTGCGAAATCACCGGCCTGAATGGCAAGACCGGCGGCAAGTACGAGGCGGTACCGGCGGCGGTGGACAGTGACCGTCTGGTGACAGTGCAGTTCGTCGCCAGCAACAACGAGAATATGCCCTGGCAGTTCAGGCCCAGCGTCGTGTCGGTGAAGGTGCACCCCGGCGAGGTGATGGACACCGTCTTCCTGGCCTCGAATCCGACGGACAGGGATATGGTCGGCCAGGCGATACCCAGCCTGGTGCCCTTCAAAGCGGCGGAATATTTTCACAAGACCGAGTGCTTCTGCTTCAACCAGCAGAGCCTGGCAGCGGGGGAGAGCGCGGAGCTGCCGCTGCGCTTTATCGTCGACCCGGATCTGCCGGCCGGCGTCAACACCATCACCCTGTCCTATACGCTGTTCGACGTCACGGAAAGAGTCACCAGCAATAACAACAATACCGAGCCCCAGCGAGAGGGATAAAAACTATGGCCACCGAAAGCAGCTACTATGTGCCCGAGCAGTCCCGGCTGCCGATATTTGCCACCATCGGTCTCTTCCTGACCGCCTTCGGCGCCGCCAACTGGATCAACGGCGGCAGCTCTTATATTTTCTTCGCCGGTGCTCTGGCCATGGCGACGGTGCTGTGGTTCTGGTTCGCCGCGGTCATCAAAGAAAATATGGCGGGCCTGAACAGCGAGCAGTTAAAGCGCTCTTATGTCTGGGGCATGGGCTGGTTCATCTTTTCCGAGGTGATGTTCTTCGCCGCCTTCTTTGGCGCCCTCTACTATATCCGCAACTTCGCACTGCCCTGGCTCGGCGGCGAGGGGGAGCGCGGTGTGTCGAATATGCTGTGGCAGGGCTTCGAGCACAACTGGCCGCTGTATGTGACCCCGGATGCCGCCGCCCACGGTGACGCAGCCAAATTCGTCGGACCCAAGGACATCATAGATCCGTGGCATCTGCCGCTGCTGAACACGGTCATACTGCTGTCTTCCAGTGTGACGGTCCACTTCGCCCACGTGTTCCTGAAAAAGGACAGGCGCCAGGCCTTCAATATCTGGCTGGGAGTCACCGTGATCCTGGGCGCGCTCTTCCTGTTCTTCCAGGCGGAGGAATACTACGAGGCCTACAAGCACTTGGGTCTGACGCTGGAGTCCGGTATCTACGGCACTACCTTTTTCATGCTGACCGGCTTCCACGGCGCCCATGTGACCCTGGGCACCATCATGCTGCTGATCATGCTGCTGCGCTCGGTCATCGCGCATCATTTCAAGCCGGACGATCACTTCGGTTTTGAGGCGGCCAGCTGGTACTGGCACTTCGTGGACGTGGTCTGGGTGGGCCTGTTTATCTTCGTGTACGTGTTGGGCGCATAACGACTGGAACCCGGGAGCCCGGCGGGGCGGGCTCCATATGGAACTCAGTATTTGTCCGCCCAGGGCGCTGTATTGGAGAGGGTGCCGCTGTCGAAGCCATACCAGATGGCGAACAGCAGCAGCGCGGCGAGTGAGATGCGGATACCCAGGGCATAGAGGGTGCGCTTGGATTCCGGCGCGCCCATATCCCGCAGGAGGAAAAACAGCGCGCTGGACAGGCTGGCCAGCACCGCGAGAAACAGAAACACAATAACGATTTTCAGCCACATATTTTATTCGCCATTTTTGTTGTAGTAGGGCATGACTGTACAAACTTCACCAGTGCCAGTGAAAGCGCCCAGTGTAGCACTGATCCGCAACTGGCCACTCACGCTGCTGAGCGGCCTGTTCTTGCCGCTGTTGCTGTCCCTCGGCATCTGGCAGCTACAGCGCGCCGCTGAGAAGGCCGAGCTCAATGCCGCCATGGATACCCGCCTTTCATCGCAGCCGCGCTCCCTAACCGACGGTGCCGCCGCTCTGGATAATCTGCAGGCCTACACGCCGGTGCGCCTGCTCGGTTATTACACCGATGAATATCACCTACTCGACAACCGCACCCGGGGCGGCCGCGTGGGTTACGAGGTGCTGCAGGTGTTCGTGTCCGGCGAGCGGCGCTGGCTGGTCAACCGCGGCTGGGTTGCGGCGCCGGCCCAGCGCGAACGGCTACCGAAAATCGCCTGGCCGCTGGCGGCCAAGGTGATCACCGGCTTCCTCTATCCGGTGGAGGAGACCGGCGGAGAACTGCCGGTCGCGAGTGGCAGAAGAATTCAGCAGCTGGACAGCGCATTTACTGGTAGTCTGGATTTGGCGGCGCCCGAGTGGTCCATCCGCCTCAGCGCCGACTCGGATACGGCACTGGTGACCGACTGGCAGCTGCTCAACAGCCCGCCCGAGCGCCACCGCGCCTATGCGGCGCAGTGGTTTGCGATGGCCGCGGCGCTGCTGATACTGTGGCTGATCGCCGCGACCCGTCTGCCGCAGATGCTGCGAAAACAATAACTAGAAATACTGCAGAGGTAACTCCGCCGTGAACCAGAGTAGCCAGACCACTACGAGCACAGACACCGCCGGCAGCAGACCATCGGGACTCGGGCGCCTCCAGGGCTTGTCCTTGATCGCCTCGGTGCTGCTGCCGATCGCAGCCGCCTATATCGTCTTCTATACCGGCCTGGGTATGCCCGAGGGCAGGGTCAATCAGGGCGAGCTGCTGCAGCCGCCGGTCAATATCGGCCCGCTTCCGTTCACCGAACGGAGCGGCGCGCCGCTGCGGCTGGATGCGGAAAAAGCGAAGTGGCGCTACCTGATACTGCCCGACGGCGACTGTGCTGCCGACTGTGAAAAACTGCTCTACACCAGTCGCCAGGTGCATATCCGCCTGGGCGAAAAGGCGGATCGGGTCGAGCGCTTGCTGGTGACCGCCGCGCCGCTGGACGAGGCGCAGCGCCAGAGAGTGCAGCAGGCGCATCCGCGGCTGCGCCTGCTGCAGCTGGAAGAGGGCGCACTGCAACGGCTGCGACAGCAGACGCAACAGCGGAATATCGCCGAACCCAGGCTTCTGTTGGTGGATCAGCAGGGCTTCGCGATGATGGCCTATGACAATCACCACAGCGGCAATCAGCTGCTGAAGGATATCAAGCGTTTACTGAAGTACTCCTACGAGAGGTAAAGGGGAGAGATGGAAAAAATCGAAACAGATCCCACCGACGGCAGACCCCACACCGACTGGCGCCTGCGTCTGGCCCTGGCCGGTTGCGTCCTGGCCGTTGTGGTGGTGGTGCTCGGCGCCTTCACCCGCCTGGTGGACGCCGGTCTCGGCTGCCCGGACTGGCCAGGCTGCTACGGCCACCTGACCTGGCCCGACGAGCAGCACGAAATAGAGAAAGCCAACGCGGCCTTCCCCCACGCGCCGGTGGAAACCGACAAGACCTGGCCGGAAATGGTGCATCGCTACTTCGCCGGCGCCCTGCTGCTGCTGGTCGGCGGCCTGACGGTGCTGGCCTGGCGCCGCCGTGGCCAGCGCGCCTTCAAGCAGACCCATTTCCTGCTCGCGCTGATCCTGCTGCAGGCCGCCTTCGGCATGTGGACCGTGACTTTGAAACTCTGGCCCCAGGTGGTGACCGCCCACCTGCTCGGCGGTATGGCGACCCTGTCGATGCTGTGGTTGATTGTCGAGCGGCTGAGAAACAAGGGGCGCATTATTCCTGCGCACGAATTCCGCGCATTGCAGAAGATACGCCCGCTGGCCTTCGCCGCGGTGGTGGCGGTAGTGCTGCAGATAGCCCTGGGCGGCTGGACCAGTTCCAACTACGCGGCGCTGGCCTGCGCCGATTTCCCCACCTGCCACGGCCAGTGGTGGCCCGAGGCGGATTTCAGCCAAGGTTTCAATATCGCCCAGCAGATAGGCCCCAACTATCTGGGCGGCACGCTGGAGAGCGATGCGCGCACTGCGATCCATGTCACTCACAGGATCGGCGCGCTGGTGGTCAGTCTGCTGGTGCTCGCCCTGTCACTGCTGGCCTGGCGCGCCGGCTCGCGCCGCTGGGCCATAGGTCTCGCCGGCGCCCTCGGCCTGCAAGTGTGCCTGGGTATCGCGAATGTGGTCATGTTCCTGCCGCTGTCGATCGCCGTGGCCCACAACGCCGGCGCGGCGCTGCTGCTGCTGGGCCTGCTGACCTTCTGCTACCGGATACAGACGGCGCAGCCGGCGGGCGCAAACCGGGAAACTGGGCGGCAGGCAGCGGATATACACGACGGAGTGCTGGCTGGAGAGTTGTAGCAGTCCGGCGCATACACCAGATAACAATAACGAGGTGAAACCATGAGCATACAGACCACTGCCCTGAGCCGCGCCAGCTGGCGCGACTACTACGAGCTCACCAAACCGCGGGTGGTGATGCTGATGATTCTCACCTCGGTGATCGGTATGCTGCTGGCGGTGCCGGGCACGCCGCCTGTGGATATATTGATACTCGGGAACCTTGGCATCGCCCTCTGCGCCGGCAGCGCCGCCGCGGTCAACCACCTGGTGGATCGTCATATCGATATCAGGATGGCGCGCACCAGCCAGCGCCCCGTGGCGCGCGGCCGCGTCGAGCCGCAGCGGGCGCTGCTGTTCGCACTGCTGCTCGGCTGTGCCGGTATGGCGATCCTGCTGGTCTTCGTCAACGCGCTGACCGCCTGGCTGACCCTGTTTTCGCTGCTCGGCTACGCGGTCGTCTACACGATGTTTTTAAAGCGCGCCACGCCGCAGAATATTGTCATCGGCGGTATCGCCGGCGCCGCGCCGCCGCTGCTGGGCTGGACTGCGGTGACCGGCGAGCTGCACGGCCACGGTCTGCTGCTGGTGCTGATTATCTTCGCCTGGACGCCGCCGCACTTCTGGGCCCTGGCGGTGCACAGGCGCGAGGACTATGCCAGGGCGGATATACCGATGCTGCCGGTGACCCACGGCGTCGCCTACACCAAGCTGCATATCCTGCTCTATACCTTCATACTGCTCGCCGTCAGCCTGCTGCCCTTCGCCACCGCGATGCTCGGTTGGCTCTATCTGCTCGGCGCGGTGGTGCTGGGGCTCGGATTTATCTACTGGGCGGTGGAGATGTTGCGGGACAGAAATCCGAACGCGGGTATGGAGACGTTCAAATATTCCATCATCTATCTGATGGCGCTCTTCTGCATTATGTTGCTGGACCATTATCTGATCGCGGTATAAATCATGGTGAACCCTGTCAATTCTGAAAACCAGTCACAGCAAAGCCCCGAGCAGAAACGCGGTATCTGGCTGACGGTTGCGGCACTGGTGTTGTTTATGCTCGCGGTGCTGGCGGGTTTCCTGCACAAGATGGGGCAGCCGCGGGTGATCAGCGATTCCGAACTGCGCGCCAACGGCGCGGTAAAGCTGGAGCGGCCGCGCATCCTGGACGACTTCGAACTGCTCGCCGACAGCGGCGAGGTGTTCCGCACGAAAAACCTCGAGGGCCGCTGGACGCTGGTGTTCTTCGGCTTCACCCACTGCCCCGATGTGTGCCCGACCACCCTGGCCACACTGAACAGCTTCTACCAGGCCCTGGATGCGGAGACGCGCGCGGATACCGATATACTGCTGGTCTCAGTGGATCCCAAGCGCGACGGGCCGGAACAGTTGCGCGACTATGTGCGCTACTTCCATGCTGATTTCCGCGGCGTCACCGGCGAATTCCTAAACCTGAAACGCTTCGCCAACCAACTCAACGTGCCCTTCAACAAGGTGCCGCTGGAAGACGGTAACTACACCGTCGACCACGGCTCCCAGGTGGTGTTGATCAATCCGCGCGGCCACTACCACGCCTTCTTCAAGGCGCCGCTGGATCCCGCTAAAATGAAACTCACCTACCGCTCTATGCGCGCCACCTTTAACGGTTGAAAATTCGATGAACAGACAGGACGCAATGCCCGGCAATCAAGGGATTGAGCGCAGGGCAGGGGAGCGCGGCCTGAAGCATCTCGGCCACCGCTATCTGTTACCGGCCGCACTGTTGATGTTGTGCAGTATCCCGTTCGGATGGGTCGGTCTCGCAGCGCCACTGATCTGGCTGTCTCTCAATGCAATTGAACTGAGTCGCGGTTGGCGCCGCGGCGCGGCCTATACCCTCGCCGCAGTGCTGATGCTGGTCGCGGCCATGGGGATATTGCCGGGCGGCGTGCGTATAGAGTTTCTGCCGCCCTATAGCGATACCGCCGGCAATACCATCTACGCCAGCTTCAATCCCGGCAAGGCGGTGATCGCGATCGCCCTGGTCGCATTTATGTTGCGGCAGAACTGCTGGCTCAAGCGCGCAGATCTGCCCGCTATCGCCGCCGCGGTGGCAGTGCCTTTTCTGTGCGCGCTGATCGCGGTGGGCCTGTCGGCGAAGTTTGGTGCCGCTATAGTCGCAGCCGCAGTCATCAATCTGCTGGTGGTCTGTATCAGCGAGGAGGGCTTCTTCCGCTGGATACTGCAGCGGGGTACTGAGGAGCTGCTCGGGCGTTGGCGCTGGATAGCGATACCGCTGGTAACCGCGGTCTTTACTGTTCTGCATACCGGCTGGGCCGCCTCGCCGGTTGCGCTGGGTCTGGTCGCCGTAGCCGGGTTCAGTTACTCGCTGCTCTGGTACCTGCGCCGCAACTTCTGGGCCTGTGTGCTGGCGCACTGGGGTGTGAACAGCCTGCATCTGTTTTTACTGCCTTATCCACCGTCGTGAGCCCTCCGCCGATAGCCGCTATGCACCGGTGTTTGTGACAAACAGGGGTTCCGGAATGTGGGGAAATAGGAAGACTCGAGTGGGAAAACCCTGTGGGCGGCTTTTGGCCCCTGATCCAGGCGCAGTTTTTTGAGGAGCAGCCATGTTAAAGACAACGACGTCCGTAGTGGACGGTAAGGAAATCCGGGATTATCTGGATGTGGTGGTCGGTGAGGCGATACTGGGCGCAAACATCTTCAAGGATATCTTCGGCGCGGTGCGGGATATCGTCGGCGGCCGCGCCGGCGCCTACGAGCGGGAGATGGCCAGGGCGCGCAAGGTGGCTTTCGAGGAGATGGAGGAAGAGGCGAGAAAACTCGGCGCTGACGGTATTGTCGGTATCGATATAGACTACGAGGTCGTCGGTCAGCAGGGCGGCATGATGATGGTCAGTGTCAGCGGCACTGCGGTCAAGTTCCGCTGACGGGAAGTGGACCTTTGGCGTCGGTGCAATGGCTGTTCGCGGTATCCTTCGTTATCTCTATCGGCGCCGCGACTTATCTGGATAACTATCCCCGCGGCACCTTCTATTTCATCCTCGCCGCCTGCCTGCTGGCCTATGCACTGGACAAGCTGGCGGCGGTCAAGGGGCGTCGCCGCATCAGCGAAAACAGACTGCATATCCTCTCACTTGCCGGCGGCTGGCCCGGCGCGCTGATTGCACAACGAGTCTTCAATCACAAGACGAGAAAGCGCCCTTTCAGAATCGTCTTCTGGATCACGGTGCTGGTCAATTGCGGCATAGTGGGCTGGACCTTTACCGGCAGTGCAGAGGCGCTGCTGGCAAAGGGGGTGGCGGAAATAGCAGGCTACGCCGCGCCGCTGGGCAGATAAATAAAAAGGGGAGGGCTAAACCCTCCCCTATAAAACCGCTCTATCAGAAGCTGTAAACCATCTTGCCGTAGATAAAGCGGCCGCGCGGATCGTGCTGGCTCTGCACATAGCCGTAGAGGTCGGAATCGCCGTCGCCGATGGCGAAGGGCGGCTCCTCGTCCAGGGCGTTGTCGGCGCCGAGACTCAATACCATATTCTCGAAACCGGTGTAGCGCGCCTGCAGGTTCAGGGTCAGGAAGGAATCCACCGTGCGCGACTCGTTGGCCTCGTAGTCGAGGGTGCCGTCGAAGTCGATATCCGGTGTGTCCTCGAACTCGCCGATATAGCTGAGGCCGGCGGTAAACGCGAAGTTATCGAAGCTCCAGTCACCGGACGCGGACCAGCGGTGTTGAGGATACTCGTACTCGCCGGCCAGGTCGCGGGTCTGGAACACCTCGTCCGCATTCAGCTCCACACGCTCGAACTCGGCCAGGTAGGAGTAATCCAGGCGCAGGCCCAGGTCTCCGCCGGCCAGTTCCATACCGGAGTAGACCAGGCTCAGGTCGACGCCGGAGACCGTCTGCTCGCCGATGTTCTGGAAGCCGCTGTTGATCGACTGCAGCGCGCCGAGGGACTCGCCGGGCAGGGGCGCGTCGCGCCGGCACACGGTGCTGTTCTGGTCGTTGCAGTATTTCTTGTAGATAAAGCCGAAGGGCGCCTCGTCGATCTTGCCCTCCTGGGTGATGCTCCAGTAATCGAGGGACAGCTGCATGCCGTCTATCGGCTCGATCACCGCGCCCAGGTTGAAGGACTCGGACTCCTCCGCCTCCAGATCCGGGTTGCCGGAGTAGATGATGGTGTAGTCGGTACTGGCGCAGTAGGTGTTGTTCACCGCGCAGCCGTAGGTGTCGGCGAAGAACAGCGATTCCTGCGACGGGCCCAGGCCTATCTGCGCCAGCGACGGCGCGCGGAAGCCGGTACCCCAGGAGGCGCGCAGGGAAAGCCTATCGCTGGCGGTCCACAACAGGTTGGCCATCGGATTGGTGGTGGTGCCGAAGTCGCTGTAGTCGTCGTAGCGGCCGGCCAGGGTCAGGTCCAGGTTGGCCGGCAGCGGTATCGCGAACTCCACGAAGGCCGAGGTGATATCGCGGTTGGCGGAGGCGGATACCGACTCGGTGCCGAAGATCAGGCCGCGCTGGAACTGGTCGTCGGGAATATCCGAGGCCTGCTCCTCGCGGCGTTCCAGGCCGGCGGCCATCGCGACGGCGCCGTTGGCGGTATCGAACAACTCGCCGCTGATGGTGAAGTCCAGGCTGGTCAGCTGGGATTCGCCCTGGCGCACCAGGCGGGTGGTGATGGCGTCGATCACCGAGTCCGGATTCCGGGTGGCGCCGAAGGGGTTGTAGCGGCCCGCGTCTATCTCCTGCTGCAGCAGGTCGGTGCGCACCCAGCCCTGGGAGCGGTTGCCGGTCTGGGTCGACTCGCTGCGCGAGCGCTGCACCGAGGCCTCCCAGTCCCAGTCGGCGACGCTGCCGCGCAGGCCGAAGACGCCGCGCAGGTTGTCGGTCTCTATATCCCACTGGCGCGCGCCGGCATCCACGGTGCGGTAGCGGTAGACGTCCAGGTCGGTATTGAACGGATTGTTCGGATGGTCCGCCGGCACCGTCAGTCCGGCGTCGCCGTCCAGCGGCGTCGGCGCGCCCTGGGCGATGGAGGTGTTGTGCTGGAAGGCGACCTCGGTAAAGAACTCGACGCTGTCGGTCAGCTGGGTGTGGCCCAGCAGCAGCACACCGGTGCGCTCGGCCTCCGGGGTCAGCAGTGTCCAGGGACCGTAGTCGTAGACACAGACCTCGCCGGCGTTGCGCTCCGGCGGGCAGTCGGGGTCGGGCATTATGGTGCCGTCGACATTGAAACTGCCCGGATAGCCGCGGGAGGAGCGGAAATCCATACCGCCGCGGGCGGACTGGTTGGCGGTGTCGAGGCCCTTGCGCTCCACGCTCGCCAGGGTGCTGTTCTTGTGGTGGTCGAAGATCAGGGTCAGGTTGGAATTATCGCCGTTGATCCCCCAGATGGCGGAGGTGGACTGCTCGTCGTAGCCGTCGGCACCGCCGTAGTCGACCGAAATTTCCGCGCCCTCGAAGTCGTCGCGCAGTACCAGGTTGACCACCCCGGCCACTGCGTCGGAACCGTAGATGGCGGACGCGCCGTCTTTCAGCACTTCCACCCGCTCCACCGCGGCCAGGGGCACCGTATTGATATCGACGAAGTTGGTGGTGATGCCCTCGGCGAAGGCGCTGATGGCGACGCGCCGGCCGTTGACCAGCACCAGGGTCGCGTCGGCGCCCATGCCGCGCAGACTCACCGCGGCGGCGCCGTTGGCGGTGGAGTCCTGGTTGTTGCCGCGGGTGGAGAAGGTGCCGTTACCGGCGGCGGGGTTCTTTTCGAACATCTGCTGCAGGCTGGTATAGCCGGACTTTTCTATCGCCTCCCGGTCCATGACCTGGATCGGTGTGGCTGTTTCGAACTCGGCGTTGCGCTGAATGCGCGAGCCGACGACGGCGACCTCCTCTATGGCCTCCTCGCTGGCGGCGAACAGTGATTGGGGGGCAGCCGCGGCGGCTGCGGTCAGAATGGCGGTAGCCAGTGCATTACGGCGAAAACTTATTTTTTCCATGTTCTTTGCTCATCCAATTATTTTCATTATTGATGACCGATCTAATCCAACTGATCGTCCGGCAACACTAGCAGCGGCAAAAAAACGAAACAATCGCTCGGCGACCGGGCGAGCAATTATTGAGTGGATTGGTGAAGGGTTTCGCGACAGAAACGGAATTAATTTGCAGAACGGCAAGAAAGCAGGACGTGCGTGCCTGATTGCTCGGGTTTTCAACCCGAGACCGAGAGGCGCCGGGGAAGCAACCGCAGCGCGCGCTGCGGTTCACCGCCTGTGCAGCTGGCACAGCAGAAAAACAATGGCCGCGGACAGCACGATCGAAGGGCCGGCGGGTGTATCCCACAGAATGGAGGCCAGCAGCCCCAGCACCACGGCACAGCAGCCGATCAGCGAGGCCAGCGCGGCCATGCGCTCGGGGGTATTGGCGAGCTTGCGCGCGCTGGCCGCGGGAATAATCAGCAGTGCGGTGATCAGCAGCACGCCCACCACCTTCATCGCGATCGCGATCAGCAGCGCCAGCATCAGCATCAGTGCCAGGCGCACCCGCTCCACCGGCACGCCCTCCACCGCGGCCAGCTCCTCGTGCAGCGTGAAGGCGAGCAGTTTTTCCCACAGCAAATAGAGCAGTGCGGCGATCACCGCCGCCGCCGCCAGCATCAGAACAAGATCGCGGCCGCCGACCGCGAGCAGATCGCCGAGCAACAGCGACAGCAGATCCACCTTGATCTTGAACAGGCTCACGGTGACGATACCCAGCGCCAGCATCGAATGGGAAAGAATGCCGAGCAGCGTGTCCACCGAGAGCTTCTGCCGGCGTTGCAGATAAACCAGCAGTAGCGCCAGGGCGCAGCAGGTGGCGCCGACCGCGAGGGCGGGCGCTATCTGCAGCACGAAACCGAGGGTCACGCCGAGCAGTGCCGAGTGGGCCAGGGTGTCGCCGAAGTAGGCCATGCGCCGCCAGACTGCGAAGCATCCCAGCGGACCGCTGACCAGCGCGACCAGCAGGCCGGCGGCCAGTGCGTACCAGAGAAACTGGCTTTGTAACAATTCGCCGAACTGCACCACTTATTTGCGCCCTTTGTTTTTCCGCTGGCTGTGCGGCCCGCCGTGATCGCAGACGCGGTCGCCGAGGATGTCGCCGCTCAGGTCGTGCTGGTGATTGTGCTGATGGGTGTAGGGCGCCACCTTGTCGCCGAAGAGTTCCAGGTAGGCGGGGTCGCGGCTGACCTGTTCCGGATGGCCCTCGCAGCAGATGTGCTGGTTGATACACAGCACCTTGTCCGTCGCCGCCATCACCAGGTGCAGGTCGTGGGATACCAGCAGCACGCCGCAGCCGAGCTCGTCGCGCAGCGCGGCGATCAGCTGGTAGACCTCACCCTGACCGCCGACATCCACCCCCTGGGTGGGTTCATCCAGAACCAGCAGCTGCGGCCTGCGCGACGCGGCGCGGGCCAGCAGGACCCGCTGCATCTCACCCCCGGAGAGATCCGCCAGGTTGGCGCCGGCCAGCGGACCGGCGCCTACGCGCGCCAGCGCCGCCTGTGCCTGCTCCGAGTCCAGGTGCGTCTGTCCCAGCTGCAGGAAGCGCTGCACCGTCATCGGCATCGATGGATCTATCTGCAGCCGCTGCGGCATATAGCCGATGCGCAGGCCGGGCCGGCGCCACAGGGAGCCGGTGCTGGGCTTGGTCAGGCCGAGCAGCAGGCGCAGCAGCGTGGTCTTGCCGGCGCCGTTGGGGCCGATAACGGTGACGATTTCTCCCTGCTGCAACTCGAGGGTGATCTTCTGTAGCAGCTGGCGGCCGGCGACCTGCAGCCCGAGATTGTCGGCGGTGATAAGCGGCTCGGAATGGCTCAGGGTGCAATCTCCGCGAAAGGCGTGGGCGGTGAACGAGTGGCGGGAAATAGCCGGGTGTGATTATATCGCAGTTTTTTCCGTCCGAAGTCCGCCATGTGTTCACCGATCCGCATCTGCCTGATATCGATCCTGCTTCTGCTCGCCGCCTGCGGCAAATCTGAGCCCACCGAAGAGCCGGGGCTGGTGGTGACCCTGCGCCCGCTGGCGCTGATCGCGCGGGAAATCGCCGGTGACGAGATACCGCTGCGGGTACTGATTCAGAGCGGCGATCCCCACCACTATGCTCCCGGCGTGTCGGACCGCGCCGCGCTGGAGCGGGCGCAGCTGGTGGTGTGGATGGGGCCGTCGCTGGAAGGGGTATTGGCCAAGCAGATGGCGCTGCTACCCGAGGAAAAACAGCTGCAACTGCTGGCCGCGGGCGATTACGAGTACGGTGGCGCGTCGCCGTCGGACCCGCACCTGTGGCTGCGCCCGCGCAATGCGGCCGCGATCGCGGCGCAGATCGCCGAGCGCCTGGCCGAGCTGCAGCCCCAGCAGGCGCCGCTGTACCGCAGCCGCGCGCGGGACTTCTCCCGCGCCATGGCCAATCTGCAGAAGGTGCTGGACAGGGCGCTGTGGGCCTATCGCGACGTGCCGATCGTGGTGACCCACGACGCCTACGGGCATTTCTTCGGCTCCGCCGGTGTGGCCACCCGGGCGCTGAGCGACACCGGCAGGGGCGGCCACGGCGCCAGGGCACTGCTGCAGCTACAGGGCGCCGGCGACGGCTGTCTGTTCGGCGAGGTACCGGAAAACGACCGCGACCGGCAGATGGCGCAAAATCTCGGCCTGCGCTACGCGGCCCTGGACCCGCTCGCCGAGCAGCTGCCGGCCAGTGCCGAATATCGCGATCTGATCGAGCGGCTGCTGGCGCAGGCGCGCACCTGCCTGGCGCAGATTCCGGATAGCGCCGACAGCCAATAACCAGCGGGCTGTTAAAAACCATTCAGAGGCTCCCTAGGAGGGTTCCTGCCCGGCCTGTGCCTCGGTGCGTGAGCGCTCCTCCTCCCGCCGGCGCAATTCCTCCTCGGCCCGCTGCCGCTCCAGGCGCAAAGCCTCGGCGCTGGCCTCTTCCTGCGCCGCCTCGCGCTGTTGCTCCCGCTCCGACGCCAGCGCCTCTTTGTCGCCGCGCGCGCGGAGGCGCTCCAATTGTTGCCGCTGCAGCGACTTCAACAGACGCAGCTGCTCCGTTTTTTGTTGCTGCAGCAGCCGCTGCGCCAGGCCCTGGGGGCGGAGCGATTCGCCTCCCGCCCCGTCGGCGCTGTAGTTTTTTCCGGTGACCTCGACATGCTCCATTTCGCCCGCGCGCGTGGTGTCGCTGTCGTCGCGCGCTATCGAGTCCGCCGCCGCCCACGCCGGCGCGGCGACGACGGCGGACGCAATCAGCAAACGGAAAAAATTCGTACTACCCATGGTCACAGCCCTCCAGATACTTCCAGTCTGCGGCGAAAAATCTTTGCGCCGCATTCACCCGCCAATAAATCCGGTCGGGTTAATAACAGCCTAGAAGTTGCGCGTTGGACCGCCGGCAAACTGCGGTGACTGACATGGAGGCAGCGCCGGGATGAGTGCGAAAAAATAACGGCGCCGGTTTCGATAAACGCCTTTGTCAACGGGAAAAAACAGACTATTGCGAATACCGCGGCGCGGTATCTGAAATGTGGAGGGCGTGGAATAAATAGAGGAGCGTGCGCGCGGCGGCGCTGTTGCGGAAAATATCTGCGGGGCGGCGACCGTCGGCACGGCAGATATTTTTGCCGTGCCGGCGCTCGCGCTCTGTTCAGGGGGTATTTCTGAATTGCTTCAGTTTTTCCGCCCGCGCCGCTTCCCGTTCCGCCTGGCGGCGCAGTTTTTCCAGTTGCCGCATCTGTCGCTGCAGCAGCGAGTCGGTGTGTTCGTCCCGCTGGGGTTGCGCAAGGCCGGATTCCGGTATTTTCAATTCGCCCAGCTGCCAGGCCGGCGCCGGTATTTCCCGCTGCTCCAGAGATACCGCCGCAACCGGAGCGGCGATCACTGCCGCGGCCACCAGGGCCGCGCAGGTGAGTCCTTTCATGTTCCGTTTCATGCTCCACTGCCTCGAACTTGACGTGGTAAACGGCCACTGCCTGCGGCCGCAGTCCCATCACACTATGTGTTTGTTGCCGGCAGACAACGGTTTGCCGATGATTTCGTGAACCGCGGCCGCCGTTGCCGGGCCCCGGCCCGGTCAATAGAAAGCCTAGACAACCGCGGGCGCCTCGGGTTGGCGCTGCGGTGACTACCGGTACCTGTGCGTCAAACGGAAGGGGATGTCGCGGAGTGACAGAACGCCGGCGGGAAAAAGGCGTCGAAGGGCGGTATGCTATCGGCCTGTTCGACACCCCCCAAGACAAGCAAACCGACAACCGATTCCGACGCACTATGAGTAAACAGAACACCGCCGCTCCGCTGATCCTGGTGGACGGCTCCTCCTACCTGTACCGCGCCTTCCACGCCTTGCCGCCGTTGACCACCAGCAGTGGCAAACCCACCGGTGCGGTGCGCGGCGTCATCAGCATGCTGCGCCGCCATCTGAAGGAGCACCCGGACAGCACCGTCGCGGTGGTGTTCGACGCCAAGGGCAAGACCTTCCGCGACGAGCTGTTCGCCGATTACAAGTCCCACCGCCCGCCGATGCCGGATGACCTGCGCGCGCAGATACAGCCGATCCACGACATTATCGACGCCATGGGACTGCCGCGCCTGGTGGTGGACGGCGTCGAGGCGGACGATGTGATAGGCACCCTGGCCCTGGAGGCCCAGCGGCAGGGGCAGGAAGTCATCATCTCCACCGGCGACAAGGACATGGCGCAGCTGGTGCGCCCCGGTATCACGCTGGTCAACACCATGTCCAACACGCAAATGGACAGCGAGGGCGTAAAGGAGAAGTTCGGCGTGGGCCCGGAGCTGATCATCGACTTCCTCGCCCTGATGGGGGACAAGTCCGACAACATCCCCGGCGTGCCCGGCGTCGGCGAGAAGACCGCGCTGGCACTGCTGCAGAATCTCGGCGGGCTGAAGGACATCTACGCCGACCTGGACGCGATAGCGCCGCTCGGCTTCCGCGGCGCCAAGACCCTGGCCAAGAAGATGGCCGAGCACCGCGAGGCGGCGGAGCTGTCCTACAAGCTCGCCACCATCAAGACGGACGTGCAGCTGCCCTACCACCCGCAGGATCTGCGCAATGCCGAGCCGGACACGGACAGGCTGATCGAGCTGTTCGGCGAAATGGAATTCCGCGGCTGGCTGGAGGAGCTCACCGGCGGCGAGGCGGAGCAGGCGATGGCCGAGGCGGTCGAGCGCGACTACGTCATCGTCACCGATATGGCTGAGTTCGACGCCTGGCTGCAGAAGCTGCGCGCGGCGGACATCTTCGCCTTCGATACCGAGACCACCAGCCTCAACTACATGCAGGCCAAACTGGTGGGCCTGTCCTTCGCGGTGGAACCCTATCAGGCCGCCTATGTGCCCCTGGCCCACGACTATATGGGCGCGCCGGAACAGCTGCCGTTCGACGAGGTGCTGGCGAAGCTGAAACCGCTGCTGGAGGACGAGAATCAGAAAAAAGTCGGCCAGAACCTGAAGTACGACAGCCATATCCTCGCCAACTACGGTATCGCGCTGCGCGGCATCGCCCGCGACACCATGCTGGAATCCTATGTGCTCGACAGCACCGCCAGCCGCCACGATATGGACAGTCTGGCGCTCAAATACCTGGGCGAACACACGGTGCACTTCGAGGATATCGCCGGCAAGGGCGCCAAGCAGCTGACCTTCAACCAGATAGAACTGGACAAGGCCGGCCCCTACGCCGCCGAGGACGCCGATATTACGCTGCGCCTGCACAATGAACTGTCTGGCCGCCTGGCGAAGGAGCCGTCGCTGGAGAAGGTGCTGGACGAGATAGAGATGCCGCTGCTGCCGGTGCTCGCGCGTATCGAGCGCAACGGCGCCTATATCGACGCCGCGATGTTGGCCGCGCAGAGTGCCGAGCTGGAGCAGAAGATGCGCGAAGTGGAGCAGCGGGCCTTCGCCGTGGCCGGCGAGGAGTTCAATCTCGGCTCCACCAAGCAGCTGGGCGCGATTCTGTTCGACAAGCTGCAGATCCCGGTGATCAAGAAGACTCCGAAGGGCGCGCCGTCCACCGCCGAGCCGGTGCTGCAGGAGCTGGCCCACAGCCACGAGCTGCCGGCGCTGATCATGCAGTACCGCGGCCTGGCCAAGCTGAAGAACACCTACACCGACAAGCTGCCACAGATGATTGATCCGGCCACCGGCCGCGTACACACCTCTTACCACCAGGCGGTGGCCGCCACCGGGCGCCTGTCGTCCAGCGATCCGAACCTGCAGAATATCCCGATCCGCACCGAGGAGGGGCGCCGCATCCGCCAGGCCTTCGTCGCCGACCCGCGCATCGACGGCGGCAGCGCCATCATCGCCGCGGACTACTCGCAGATAGAGCTGCGCATCATGGCACATTTGTCCGGCGACAGGGGGCTGGTGGACGCCTTCGCCCGCGGCCAGGATATCCACCGCGCCACCGCCGCCGAGGTGTTCGACGTGGCGCCGGATGCCGTGACCGACGAGCAGCGCCGCCGCGCCAAGGCGATCAACTTCGGCCTGATCTACGGCATGTCCGCGTTCGGCCTCGCCAAGCAGCTGGATATACCCCGCGCCGATGCGCAGAAATATGTGGATCTCTATTTCGAGCGCTACCCCGGCGTGCGCGCCTACATGGACAACACCCGCAAACAGGCGTCGGAGAAGGGCTATGTGGAAACCCTGTTCGGCCGCCGCCTGTACCTGCCGGAAATCAATTCGAGAAACGCCATGCAGCGCCAGGCCGCCGAGCGCACCGCGATCAACGCGCCGATGCAGGGCACGGCCGCGGACATTATCAAACGCGCGATGATCGCGGTGGACGCCTGGCTGGAAGAGCAGGGGCTGCAGACCAGGTTGATCATGCAGGTACACGACGAACTGGTGTTGGAGGTGCCGGAGAGGGAAATCGACCAGGTCAGCGCCGGTATCGTCGAACTGATGCAGGGCGCGGCGGAATTGCAGGTGCCGCTGATCGTGGATCTGGGCAAGGGCGCCAACTGGGATCAGGCACACTGATTTTTTCGACTTGTTCGAGAAATTTTAAACAGGCCGGCTTGTAAAACACTGTCGCTTGGTTTTTGTATTCACCCGGCAATTTCCATTGTCGGGTGAATAACGATAAATAAAAGGACTGTCGGTTGATCGGCGCATTGCGCCGCCATTAAAATCCCCCGGCGCCGCGAAAGCGGCAGGAGAGAATTACAGGGAGTTAAGGAACCTCTGAATAACTCCATGGCCTCTCTGGCTTTCAGAGCGGTTCACAATCAAGGCGCGACTTTGCAGGAATGTCTAGACCTTTCAAAAAGTCGCAACGCAGAGTGTGAATCGCTCTGAAAGCCCCGCAGGGCGGGCCCTGAAGCATGCATCTTCGGCGTTGCAGCTCTTGCAAAGGGCCGGGCCATTCGCTGCGAGCTGCGCCTTGCATCTGCACGCTTCAGGGCCCGCAGAGAGGCTATGGAGTTATTCAGAGGTTCCTTAACAGAATATTTTCGGATAAACGCGTCCGCCGGGAACTGCGCATCGCCGGACACGGCGCCGGCAAGCCCGTCACCATTACCCCCCAGGCCGAACCCATCTACCACGAACTGGTCAAACTCGCCCGCCGCGGCAATCACTGGGCGCAACTGACCGTCAACGGCATCCACCAGCTGGCCGCGGGCCGTTTGCACAGACACGATATTTTCGTAAAGCCGGGCGCGGTGCACAGGGGCGGCACCGAGGAGTTTGTCGTGATACTGCCCGGCTGCCGGGTCACCGCGGAGAAACGGCCCGACGACAGCTACCGGATTTTGCATTTTCAGGCGGATTTGAATTATTCGGAACTGATCGAAGGTGGTCAGCGGCCAGGTCTCTATGAGGCGATAAAGAAGAACGACGGTTGGGATGTTCGTCTAAGACGAAAGGGTAATATTACCGAGGAAAAAGATCGCTTGGTTGCGATCAGCGACAGAGGGCATGAAGGTCCGAGGGATGCGGCCAGGAAGTCGGCGCGGCGACTTGCTGAGGCGCCCTTTTCCGGCGGCAGCCTCAGGGTCGACAGTAACGGCTTCGATATGCACTACACGCCGGGCGAGAAGCGTATCGGCGGTCTGATCAACTACCGGGATGCGGTACGCCCGCTGCAAAATGCCGATTTGCACGAATCGGCGCTGTTGCTGGCCAAGGCCATGTACGATTCGCGTAAGGTGAAGGGCGTGTGCTGGGTATCGGAATTCGGCGGCTCCGGCGTGCTGACGCAGGCGCTGCAAATTCTCGCCGCTCGCGGTGTGCAGCTAGGTGAACATCACGCCTTTCTGGTACGCCCCACCACTTCGCCGAACGAGGCGGTCAAGGCCGCGCACGCGGTGGGTCTGAAGCTGGACCGCAAGTTTTCCAAGACGGATATGCTCGACTATATCGGCAACCGCGATCAGCTCGAGTTGATATTCAATCGCCTGAAAAACGAAGATGATTACAAGTTACCCAAGGCGGTGGCGGATATGGTCGAGCACGGCAAGAGTCTGCAGGGCGCCGGCGCCTTTATGGGATCTCTGGCCGCGACCGCGGGGCTGGCCGCCAGTGCCCCGGCGCCCGCGGCGGCGGCCGCTTTTCTGACGGCACTGGGCGCCGCCGTGGCGCTCGGCAAGATGGGCAACGCCATGGTCAGGGCCTGGCTGCCGAATCACCACGACAGGCTGAAGAGCAAATTCTGATGCGCAACTTTATCAAATACTCGCCGCTGGAATGGCGGAAATCCAAGGGTCAGTGCATTCCCCAGGGGCCTTCTTTCCGCAGCGCCAAGGAGGTCGCAATTCGCTTTCCGCAATGCAGCCTGACGCTGCGCCTGCCGCGGCACGCCCCGCAGCCGGGTATCGACAGTGGCGAGTGGCGGATTTCCTCTAGAGTCTACGGCCTGGATGAGCGTGACCACGACGAAAAGGTAATGCCCAGCCAGAGCTGGAAATACGAGCAGATAGGTGCTCGCGAGTGGGCCTTCTACGGTCCCTGGTTTACCGGTTGCAGGGCCTATATTAACTTTTATGCTCAAGGGCTGAGCCTGTCTGAGCCCAATGCCCGGATCAACTTCCTGCACCCAAAGGCGCTGGAGGCCGGCGCGCTCGGTTATATGACCGCCTACTGGGGCCACGAGATCTACACCGTCGACAGACCCCACTATCGAGGGCCGCTGAACTGGACGCCGCTGCGGCATTTGCCGGTGCCGGCACTGCGTTTCGATATGGTGCAGAACATGCTTGCGGGCTCTCGTCACCGCTACGTTTTCTTCCCGGTGGCGCGGGACAGGCTGATCAGTCTCAGCTTCACCTGCTATCAGCGCGGCACCGGCACCCAGGAGGAACTGGATGCGCGCATCAGCCCGCAGCCGATGTTGGACCTGGTGGAGAAGATTATCGGCAGCCTGCGCCTGAGCCTGTCGCCGGAGTTGCAGCGGGAGCTGGACCAGGTCAGCGAGCAGTGCCCGGATATGGCGGTTTCCGCCGACTGCCCGCCGCTGGACTGGCCGGCCCATGTCGAAAGGGATGGTCTGACGATAGTGCCCTACGACGAGCGCCTGTACGCGGAGGCAGGCCGCGAATAGCGGCGCCGATGCGGGAGGCTTTTGCCGCCGGACAAATTATTTACAGTTTTTTACCGAATTTGTGGAACCAGTCCGGCGGCGGGCCCTCTAAACAGGCAAGATCGTTGGAATGCGTCATCATCCCCCAAGGAAGTCAGAAGTTTGCCCCGGTACTCCCCCAAGTCCGGGGCATTTTTTTTGGGGCGCTCCCTGAACACTACTGCGCCTGCTGCTCACCTACTATTGATACGCTCCGGCGGCCACCACCAGCCACCCGCTCGCTACATTTTCAGGGATAGGGCGTAGCGCAGCGCCGCGGCCAGGTAGAGACGGGTGCGGCGCCGCCACTTGGCGGGTTCCGCCAGGTTGCCGTCCTGCAGGTGTGCCGCCGCCAGCTGCGCGCGCAGCAGGGCGCGGTGCGCGCGGTAGAAGCGCGCCAGCGCCGCCGGCGGCCGCTCGCCGCTGACTCGATAGTAGTAGGCCAGCGCCGCCTCGCCCAGATCCGGGCGCCCCAGCAGTTCGCATTCCAGCGCCAGATAGCTCAGTTCGTCCACCGGGTCCACGCAGCGCAGCGCGCGGTTGAATTCCAGGCAGTCGATCACCTGTGGCGGCCGGGTCAGGAAACAGTGCTCCGGGCGCAGGTCGCCGTGGCCCTCGACGATCCGCCCTCCCGCCGCGCGCCCCCCCAGCAGCGCCGCGCCGCTGTGGATAAATCCGAGCAGCGCCTCCGCGATCCGCCCGACCTCCGCGGCATCCGGCGCCAGCCCGGGCGCCAGCAGCCGGTCGCGCCAGTCGATACACTGGCGCCGCAGCCGCGCCAGGTACTGCTGCGCGGTCAGTGGTATCACCTCGGCGCCGCGGTAGAAGTCGCACAGCCGCGCCAGCAGCGGGGCCAGTGTCTGCGCGGTCGCGCCCTCGATCAGCTGCGGCAGGCTGGCGGCCTGCGGCAGGCGGCGCATCTTCACCAGCCACTCCACCGGCACGCCATTGTCTCCGAGCGTCAGCGCCCCGCGGGCGTCCACGCGCAGTGCCACCAGCGCGAGGTAGACTTTGTCGGTCAGGCGCCGGTTCAGGCGCAGCTCCTCGCGGCAGGTGGCGCAGCGCTTGTCCAGGCTGGTGAAGTCCAGATAGTTGGAGCGCACCGGCTTCTTCATCTTGTAGGCGAAACGGTCGGTCAGGAAAACCCGCGCCATATGGGTCTCGACCAGGTGCACGGACTCGGCGCCCTCGGGGTAGCTCGCCGGCGAGAGCAGGAAGCGGGTCTTCTCGTCCAGGCCCGGTATTTTGGCGCAGGGGTCGGTCATAGACGGTTTGTCGGGGGTTCTGTTTGCTAGTCTAGTTTTATTACCCATCCGTTGAATTCCGCGAGGGCCAGTTTGTGATGACGCCCTTCGAAGACCGCGTGCAGGCGGGCCGCCTGCTGGCCGAGGCCCTGCGCGACTCGGCCCCGGATCTGGTCGCGCGCAAGGACGTGATCGTGCTGGCGCTGCCCCGCGGCGGCGTGCCGCTGGGGCTGGAGGTGGCGCGGGCGCTGCGGGCGCCGCTGGATCTGATGCTGGTGCGCAAGCTGGGGGTGCCGGGCCACGAGGAGCTGGCCATGGGCGCTATCGCCAGCGGCGTGCGGGTGCTGAACGACGAGGTGGTGGCCGGCTGCGGCATCAGCGCGGAGGCGCTGGAGGCAGTGGCACGCAGCGAACAGGCGGAGCTGGAGCGGCGCGCAAAGCGCTACCGCGGCGACAGGCCCTGGCCGGATCTGAAAGGCCGCTGCGCGATACTGGTGGATGACGGCATCGCCACCGGCGCCACCATGGAGGTGGCGGCGCGGGCGGTGCGCGCGCAGGAACCGGCCTCGATCATACTGGCGGTGCCGGTGGCACCGCCTTCCTCTCTGGCGCGCTTCTCTTCCCTGGTGGACCGCATCGAATGCCTGATGACCCCGGAGGCCTTCTGGGCCATAGGTGCCTGGTACCGGGACTTTTCCCAGCTGAGCGACGAACAGGTGATCGCGATGATGCGCGAGGCGGAAGATCTGTGCGGAGGTGCGGAGTGAAGCGGCGCGAGCTGGCGCTGGACGCCGGCGGCGCGCGCCTCGAGGGTTTCCTGGCGCTGCCGGCGGCGACCGGGTCGCTGGTGCTCTTCGCCCACGGCAGTGGCAGCAGCCGCTTCAGTCCGCGCAACACCATGGTGGCCGGACGGCTGAACGACGCCGGCATAGGCACGCTGCTGTTCGACCTGCTGACCGCAGAGGAGCACAGGGTCGACGAGATCACGCGCGAATACCGCTTCGATATCGACCTGCTGGCGCAGCGCCTGGTGGCCGCGGTGGATTGGGCCGCCGGCGCGGCGGACACCAAAAAACTGAATCTGGGCCTGTTCGGTTCCAGTACCGGCGCCGCCGCGGCCCTGATCGCCGCCGCCGAGCGCCCGTTGCAGGTCAGGGCGGTGGTGTCCCGCGGCGGCCGCCCGGACCTGGCCGGCGCGGATCTGCCGCTGGTGCAGGCGCCGACGCTGCTGGTGGTTGGCGGCGAGGATCACCAGGTGCTCGAACTGAATGAGGAAGCCGCGGCGCGCATGGTCTGCGAGCCGCAGGTGGAGATAGTCCCCGGCGCCACCCACCTGTTCGAGGAGCCGGGCACGCTGGACGCGGTGGTGCGCCTCGCCATCGACTGGTTCAGGCTGCACCTGTGATGGGCCGCCTGAAACTGTTCAGTCTCGATGCTGGCGCCGACTTCGCCGGCCGCGTGGCCGCCGCCCTCGGCGAGCCGCTGGCGGCCCACGAGGAGCGGGATTTCGTCGACGGCGAACACAAGCTGCGCCCGCTGGATGACGTCGAGGGCGCCGACGTCTACCTGGTGCAGTCCCTTTACGGCGACGAACACGGCGGCGTCGACGACAAGCTGGTGCGGCTGCTGTTCTTCGTCGGCGCGTTGAAAGACGCCGGCGCCGCGCGCGTGACCGTCGCCATGCCCTACCTCTGCTACGGGCGCAAGGACCGCCGCACCAAGCTGCACGACCCGCTGTCGAGCCGCTATCTGGCGAGCCTGTTCGAGAGCCTCGGCACCGACGCGGTGGTCACCCTGGACGCCCACAACCAGTCCGCGTTCGAGAACGCCTTCCGCTGCCGCACCCTGCACCTGCCGGCGCAGCCGCTGTTCGTGGATTTCGCCGAGGCGCAGCTGCGCGGCGACGGCGGGCCGCTGGTCGTGGCCTCGCCGGATGTCGGCGGCGTCAAGCGCGCCGAGGCTTTCCGCCAGGCGCTGGCGCAGCGACTCGGGCGCGATATCGGCCGCGCCTTCGTGGAGAAATACCGCAGCGGCGAGCGCCTCAGCGGCGGCACCCTGGTCGGGGAGGTGCAGGGCGCCAGCGTGCTGATCGTCGACGACCTGATCGCCGGCGGCGGCACCCTGTCCCGCGCGGTGGCGGCGATCCGCGGCGGTGGCGCCGCGCGCATTGTCGCGCTGGCCAGCCACGGCCAGTTCTGCGGCAGCGCGCTGGCGGATCTGGCGCAACTGCCGCTGCAGGCGATAGCGGTCACCAACTCGCTGCCGCAGGCCACAGGCGCGGGACTCGAGGTGATCGACTGCGCGCCGCTGTTCGCCGAGGCGATACGCCGCCTGCACGACTGCGGTCCGGCGGCACAGCTGAGTCTCTCCTGATATGCGGCGCTTCGAGGCAGAGATCTCCGAATTCATCTGGGATACCAAGTACCGTCACCGCGAAGGCGGGCGTATCTACGACGCCACCATCGAGGACAGCTGGCGCCGCGTCGCCAACGCGCTGGCGTCGGTGGAGCCGCTGCAGCGCGAGCTGTGGGCGCAGCGCTTCTACCACAACCTGGCGGATTTCCGCTTCCTGCCCGGCGGGCGCATTCTCGCCGGCGCCGGCACCGCCCACCGGGTGACCCTGTTCAACTGCTTCGTGATGGGCGTTATCGACGACTCGATCGAGGCCATCTTCGAGCACTTGAAGGAGGGGGCGCTGACGATGCAGCGCGGCGGCGGTATCGGCGTCGATTTCTCCACCCTGCGCCCGGCGGGCAGCCGCGCGCGGCACGCCGGCACCATCGCCTCCGGGCCAGTGTCGTTTATGCGTATCTGGGACGCCATGTGCGCGACCCTGCTGTCCACCGGCAGCCGCCGCGGCGCCATGATGGCCACACTGCGCTGCGATCACCCGGATATAGAGCACTTCGTCGAGGCCAAACGGGATCCGCGCGAACTGCGCCACTTCAACCTGTCGGTGCTGGTCGGCGACGACTTTATGCAGGCGGTGGAAAAGGGGGACGACTGGCCGCTGGTGTTCCCGGAGCGGCAGCTCGAGGGGCAGGGCCGCGAACGGGTGCGGCGCCGCTGGAGCGGCGCCGCCGGGGCCGAGCCCTGCCGGGTGCTGCGGCGGATCCCGGCGCGGGACCTGTGGCGCAAGATCATGCGCGCCACCTACGACTGCGCCGAACCCGGCGTGCTGTTCGCCGACCGGATCAACCGCCACAACAATCTCCACTACCGCGAGCAGATCAGCGCCACCAATCCCTGCGGCGAGATACCCCTGCCGCCCTACGGCGCCTGCAACCTGGGTTCTGTGAACCTGACCCGCTTCGTGCTGGAACCCTTTGGCGAGCGCGCGCGCCTGGACTGGGACGGTATCCGCGACTGCGCCGCCCTGGGGGTGCGCATGCTCGACAATGTGATTGATCTCTCCCAATACCCGCTGCCGGCCCAGGCGCAGCAGGCGCGCGGCAGCCGCCGCGTCGGTATCGGTATCACCGGCCTCGCCGACGCGCTGATTGCACTGGGGCTGCACTACGACAGCGATGCGGCGCGCGAGCTGGCGGCGCGGGTCATGGGCGCACTGCGCGACAGCGCCTATAAGACGTCGATCGCGCTGGCGACGGAGAAGGGCAGCTTCCCGTTTTTCCGCCGCGCCGAATACCTGGCCGGTGCCGATATCCGCGCGCTGCCGGAAGCGCTGCGCCGCGGCATCGAGGCGCAGGGGATCCGCAACAGCCACCTGATCGCGATAGCGCCGACCGGCACCATCAGCCTGCTGGCCAACTGCGTGTCCAGCGGCGTGGAGCCGGTATTCGACTTCCGCCACCGCCGCCGCGTGCTGACCGCCGCCGGCGACTACCGCCAGTTCGAGATCCGGGATCCCGCCTACCGCCTCTGGTGCGCGCGCGGCGGCAACCCGGACGCGCTGCCGGAGGTGTTCGTGTCCGCGCGCCGCCTGTCGCCGCGCGCCCACCTGTCGATGGAGGCGGCGCTGCAGCCCTATGTGGACAACGCCATCTCGAAGACGGTCAATGTGCCGGCGGACTACCCGTTCGACCAATTCGAATCCCTCTACCGCGAGGCCTTCGAACTGGGACTGAAGGGCTGCACCACCTTCCGCCCCAACCCGGTCACCGACTCGGTGCTGACCGGCGCCGGCGAGCCGCCCGCGGGCCACTGCTGCGATATAGAGCGCGAGGGCGAGTGATTGCGGAGCTATACAGAACAGAGGTTCCTTAACGCTTCTTTACCGAGCGGGCGGAACCAAGCCACAGCGGCCCCCTCTAAAAAGACAAATCATTGTTGCTCCTTAAACCCCAACACAGACCGCTTGACCCCGCCCCGATACCTCCCCAACGTCGGGGCTTTTTTTTGCAACTGCGCCACAATTGGAACCCGTTCCCGGAAATTTGTCCGAAAGCGCAATAGAATTTGCATCAACCCAATCAATCCGGTCGGGAAGCGGTTGGGGGCTGTCGCCCGGCGAGCCTAAGCTTCAATTGGCTGGAAGTAGAAAGTATTGGGTGTGAACCCACAGGCGTACCCGTCCCCCTGGGTGCGTCTGTCAAGTGCCCATCCCCAAGGGCACTGACCCCTGGCCGGCAGTCCCCATCTGCCGGCTTTTTTTATCTCCCCCTTTTAGCGCCCGGTTAGCTCCCAATGCCGCGCACGCAAACTGGCGCCGCGTTCACTATATACACATTGCAAACGATAATGATTCGCATTAGCATGAAGGCGATTCAATCGAGGAGCAGACCGTGTATCACCGCTATCTCTGTGCCAACCACCGCCAGTGGCTGACCGCCGACACCGCCCGCGCCGAACAGGCGTGGCGGGACTGGATGGAGCGGGGCCTCGGCCTCAGTGAAGACGGCGACTACGATGGGGCCATTCCGTACCTGGGGTGCGCCTTCGAGCTGGCCGACTTCCTGCTCGGGGCGCGCTGGCCCGGCTATGCCGTCGCGGCCGCCCGTTTCGGCGACAGCGCACTGGCGCTGATGGAGGCCTACCGCAGCCGCGGCCAGCGGCGCCACAGCCATTACATACTGGTGGGCGCCAGCTCGCGGCTGGCGCGGGAGCTGCGCGAGCGCCGCCACTATAGGATCACCGCCGACTGCCTGCGCGCTCTCTACCAGGGGCGCGCCGCGGCGCCCGGGCTCCACAGGTGCGGCCTCGCCGGCGACAGCCTGCACTGAGCGCAGTGGCCATGGGCAGCGCACAGTCGCCGCGGTTCCTGGAGATCAAAATACGCGAGGAGGCGCTGCTCGCCCTGCTGGCCCAGGGGCGGCTGCGCGCGGAGGACCTGCGCTGCCTGACGCCGCGGGCGCGGCGGCAGTTGCGGCGCGCACTGTTGCAGTCGCTGCTGTGCGGGGGAGTGGATCGCGAGCCGTAGCGGTGAACCCTACTCTTAATCCAGCGCCAGCCACTCGTTCAGCTTGCGTTCCAGCTTGTCCAGCCCGGTTTTCTTGGTCGAGGAGAAGATCTGCACGCTCACCCCGGTGTCCAGCCCCTGTTCCTTCAGCGCCTTCTCCACCGCGAAGCGGGTATTGTTGGCCGGGCCGTTTTTCAGCTTGTCCGCCTTGGTCAGCAGGATGTGCGCCGGCAGTCCCGACTGCACCGCCCAGGTCAGCATATGCAGGTCGAACTCCTTCAGTGGCTGGCGGATATCCATCAGCAGCACCAGCCCCCGCAGGCACTTGCGCTGTTCCAGGTAGAAGGCCAGGTGGCGCTGCCACTCGTCCTTCATCGAGCGCGCCACCTTGGCGTAGCCGTAACCGGGCAGGTCCACCAGGCGCTGCTCTTCGCCGACGCGGAAGAAGTTGATCAACTGGGTGCGCCCGGGGGTCTTGGAGGTGCGCGCCAGCTTGTTGTTGCCGGTCAGGGCGTTGATGGCGCTGGACTTGCCGGCGTTGGAGCGCCCGGCGAAGGCCACCTCGGCGCCGCTGTCTTCTGGGCACTCCGCCAGGGTCGGCGCGCTGGTGAGGAATTGCACCGCGCGGTAGTTGAGTTTTTCGGGATGGGGGTCGGACATGGCTGCTTCTGCTGATTCGGTACACTCGATTGGCGCGCAAGTATATAATGCCGCGGTTTTTGCGTCGCAGGACTATTGGGGGCGACGCGAGTTGCAAAATTCAGCGCGCAATGGGACGACGTATGAACAGCATTATAAAGAACACCGCTCTGGCTCTCGGCCTGACCCTTGGCCTGGCCGCGCCCTTAGCCATGGCGGCCGGGGACGCCGCCGCCGGCAAGGCCAAGGCCGCCGCCTGTGCCGCCTGCCACGGCGTCGATGGCAACAGCCCGGCACCCACCTTCCCGAAGATCGCCGGTCTGGGCGAGAAGTACCTGGCCAAGCAGCTGATGGATATCAAGAGCGGTGCGCGCAATGTGCCGCAGATGATCGGCCAGCTGGACAACTTCAACGAGCAGGACCTGCAGGATATCGCCGCCTACTTCGCCTCCCAGCCGATGCAGCTGGCCGGGTCCGAGGCCATCTCGGTGACGCTGAACAGCGGCGAGAGCGTCGACGGCCTGATCTTCGGCCGCGACCTGTACCGCGCCGGCAACCCGGAAACCGGCGTGCCGGCCTGCATGGGCTGCCACTCCCCGACCGGTAAGGGCAACGCCCCCGCCGGCTACCCGCGCCTGTCCGGCCAGTACGCGCAGTATGTGGAGGCGCAGCTGAAGGCCTTCCGCGAGGGCTCCCGTGCCAATGACGGTGACACCCGCGTGATGCGGAGCGTGGCCAAGCAGCTGTCCGACGCCGAGATTAAGGCGCTGGCCAACTATGTCGCCGGCCTGACCGACTGATACTGCGCGACAAGTGACACGAGAAGGCCGGTCTCCGACCGGCCTTTTTGTGCGCGGCGTTCTCTCAAATGCGCTGCGGCTGCACACTCCTGCCAAATTGCGCGATTTTTGTCCGTTTTCCTTGCGAACGCGGGCGGGAACTTAAATAATCTGCGCTGTCTATTGAGTACCCACGGCGCCTGCGCCGCAAGAATAACGTTGGAGAAACCCTATGAGAGCCGTCGTCGCCCCCCTGTCCAAGGTAATCGCCATGGTTTTGGCTATGCTGTTCAGCCTGGTTGCCTGTGCCCAGGACAGCGGCCAGTTCAAAGCCGGCCAGCACTACCAGGTGCTGCCGCAGGCGGTGCCGCAGAAAGACGATAGCAAGATCGAGGTGACCGAACTCTTCTGGTACGGCTGCGGCCACTGCTACCACTTCGAGCCGGCCCTGAACCGCTGGAAGCAGGAAATGCCGGAAGACGTGGCGCTGCTGAAGATCCCGGCGATCTGGCAGCCGGTGATGGAAGTGCACGCGCGCATGTTCTATGTGGCCGATACCATGGGCGTACTGGACAAGCTGCACGGACCCATCTTTAACGCGATCAACAACCAGCGCAAGATGTTCGCCACCCGTGACGATCGCAACTGGAAACCGGACCTGAAGGCCATCGAGGAGCTGTTCAACCAGCACGGCGCCGACGGCGCCAAGGCCGTCAAGCTGATGAACTCCTTCGCCATCAACAGCAAGGTCAAGCAGGGCATGGCCAACCAGCGCGCTTACCAGATGGCCGGCACCCCGGAAGTGATCGTGGCCGGCAAGTACCGCATCAGCACCGCCCTGCCGGGCCTGAAAGGCAAGAGCAACGGCCAGGAAATGATGCTGCAGGTGGCCGACTATCTGATCGCCAAGGAGCGCGCCGAGCGCGGTTGAGTCCGGCTCCGCTTCACGAAACCCCGCCGCGCGCGGGGTTTTTCGTATCCGGCGCCGGAGTCTGCTCGCGCCAGAGGCCAGGGGGAGGACGGGATGAAGGGCCCGTTGCCAAAGAAGCGCGCACCGCTCTTAGCGTGCCGCCCCCCAGGTGAGCACGGGCTGCCCCGACCGCCGCGAATGCTAATCTTGTGCCAAAACCGGAAAAAGAATTCCCGATGCGACGCTACTGGTCCGCCCTCTCTCTACTGCTACTCCTGTGCTCCACCGGCCCGTTGGCGCAGGAGGCCCCGGAGGCGGAACCGCTGGCGGCTCAGGCCAGCAATCTGCTTTCGTATATCGCGGTGGATTACGGCGAATCGGTGCGGGAGGGCGAAATTCAGGACGAATCCCTCTACCAGCAGCAGCGCCGCCAGTTGGCGCGGGCGCTGCAGCTGGTGCGCCAGCTGCCGGACAAGCCGGGCCGCGCCGCGCTGGAGAACAGCGTGCTGGAGCTGGACAAGGCCATCGCCGAAAAGCGCGCCGGCGAACAGGTGCGCCGGCGCGCCAACGCCGCCGCGGATCGCCTCGCGGCCCTGTACCAGCTGCAGCGCTCGCCGGCGGAGATGCTGCCTTCGGCGTCCTTCGCCCGGGCGCTCTACAACGAGCGCTGCGCCAGCTGTCACGGCGCCGAAGGGCGGGGCAGGGCGGGCGTGCCGGATCTTCGCGATCCCGAGCGCGCAGCCAGCTTCAGCCTCTACGACTTCTACAACACCCTGGACCCGACCGTGGATTCGGTGCACGGTGAGCGCATCGACGGCGACCTGAGTAGCCGCGAGCGCTGGGCGCTGGCGGTGACCGTGGCCAATTTCGCCGTAGCCGGCAGGGCGCCACCGGCGGCGGAGCTGGCACAGCGCTACCCGGCGCTGATCGGCCTGCCCGGCATGGCCACCGCGCGCCCGGTGGAGTTGCCCGCCGAGGCCGCCGGCGCGCTGATGTGGTGGCGCGGCCACCCGGAGCGGGTGCGCGCGCTGGAACACCCGCTGGCCCGCGCCGACGGGCTGCTGCGGCTGGCGGAGACCGCCTACCGCGCCGGCGACAACGCCGGCGCCTATCACAAGCTGATGCTCGCCTTCCGCCAGGGCTATGCACCGCTGCGGGAGCGGCTGCAGGAGCGCGATCCGCCCCTGGCAACCCAGCTGTCGGCGCACTGGCAGGCACTGCGCAGCGCGATACTCGGCGGCGCCCCCAATGCCGAGGTGATCGCCGCCTTCCAGCGGCTGCGCACGTCCCTCGGCCAGGCGCGGACGCGCCTCGAGCCCGCCGAGGGCGGGCACTACCACTTCTGGGCGGCACTGCTGTTCGCCGCCGCGGTGGCGCTGGGTCTGCTGCTCTGGTTCGGCCTGCGGCGCAGAAACCTGTCTAGACTGTAAAGGAATTCGTGCGCCAGCAAGACGATCGCCAGCAGGGCGGTCGAGAGGTAAGGAGGTCGCATGGCACCGCGCCGCGCATTGTTGCACCGGCAATTGGCTGTGGCCGGGTTAGTGCTTGCCGCCCTGACCTGCGCCGCCGCGCAAGCGGCCGACCTGTCTGTCTTCCCGCGGCTGGTGGACGGCAAAAAACGCCAGGTGATCCACCTGCCCAAGGCCGCGGACGAGAGCCGCTTTATGGTGGAGCTGGTGCCCGGCAAGAGCGAGCTGGTCGACTGCAACCAGCGCAGCTACCGCGCGTCGATTCGGCGCGAGCAGCTGGACGGTTGGGGCTACCCCTACTATGTGCTGTCCGAACCGAAACCCGGCCCGACCACACGCAAGGCGTGCCCGCCGGGTTCCGAGAGCCGGCGCTTCGTGCGCGTGCGCGGCGAGGGCCTGCTGCTGCCCTACAACAGCCGCCTGCCGCTGGTGGTTTATCTGCCGGACGGCCTGCAGCTGAAATACCGCGTCTGGCGGGCGGACAAAACCCTCTCCGATGCCCGCGCGGAATAGCCGCGCGGCACATCTCCCCCCATCACCTATGCCCTGTTGGCGCGTCAATAAAGATTTTTGATGCTTCTGCTGCCACTGTGGGATTTTGCGTCTAGCCTTAAGAAACAAGGGACGTGAAAAAGAGCGCCTAGGCGATTTTTCATGCCGGAGTGCGAAACAGATTCCAGCGCGCCGGACAGGAAAATCGGCGGCACTTGTGGGCCGCCTGCCGCAGTAACTCAGAATCAGTGAGCCGCGCATGAAGTATTTGCGTCACCCCTCGTTCCTCGGCCTCGTTGTCTCCTTCCTGCAGACCCAGGTTTTGATACTGCTGCTGTTTTTGCTGCTGCCGCTGGCCGCCGCGGCCGAGTCGCCCCAGCGCCAGTGGGCCGGCAACTGGCTGGTTGTCGGCGAGCGCGACGAACAGCTGGTGTGGCAGCTGCACGCGGATGGTACCGGCTTCGCCTACGGCTTCCATCCCGGCGGCCGCCTGTCCCACGGTTTTGCCATCAACTGGAAACTGGTTGGCGACCGGGTGCGCGTACGCACCGGCGCCTCGGTGCGTTGCAGCGGCGGCGTGGTGGCGGTGGCCTTTACCGGTTGGAGTCCGGTCACCTTAAACTTTTCCATAGTGGACGGCCGTCACTGGCTTCAGGACGGCGGCGGTCTGCTCAGTTTCCAGCGCCGACTGAGCCGTTGGGATACGCCCAGGGCCGGCAGCGCCTGCCCGGATCTGGCGAGCTAGCGCGAATGTCCCGACTGAAAGAACAGGCGAAGACAAACGGAAAAAATTTCACGGAAGAGTAAAGCGGAACTGGAGTAAAGCTGTGATACAGCGACGCTTTATTCTCACGCTGGCACTTGCCTGCCTGTGCTGCGCAGCAGTGGCCGCCGAATCCGGGCGGCAACGAGAAGAGACTGTGGGCTGGCAGACGGAGTCGCGACTCGAAGCCGATCAGTGGGTCGGATCCTGGTTGATTTCCCGCGACGGCGAAGCGCGTCATGTATGGAGCCTGAGGGCGGATGGCACCGGCCGCTCCTACGCCTTTTTGGAGCGAAACGGGGAGATGCGCTTCGCCTACGGCTACGATATCCACTGGTATTTCGATCCCTTCACGCAGATGGCGAATATAAAAACCGAGCGGCGCATCGTCTGCCGCGGGGGCAGGGTCTATCCCTATTTTCTGACCCTCAAATCCTACGAGAGCGACTACGCGGTAAAGGGAAAATTCGCCTGGCAGACCACCTGGACCGAGGCCAGTATCGGCCAGAACCTGCTGCACAAATCCCTGGTAGTATTCGTGGCGCCGCTGTCCGCCTGGCACGACCCGGAAAAAGACGCCCCCTGCCCGGATTTCCCCAGCCTGGATCTGGAAAAAGATATCGACCTGGCTCTCGACCGCTGGGAGCGGGAGGCGCAGCCGGAAATGGAGGTGGACACGACACCGGTGGAGGGTGAGCCGGAATTCGAAGGCGAGGAGTTCGGTGGAAACTTCACCGGTGGTGCGGGCCGCGATACAGCGCGCAACAACGGCAATTGAAAAATCAATCCGGCGGCGACAAACCCCTATGAAAGCGGAAATATGTCTGGAGAAGCTACTGCAGAATCTGGAACCGAAGCTGCAGGACGAAGTGTTCGTCTTCTGCCCGATCCAGGAGTCACAACTGCACAATCTGCTCGACGGTTGCCTGTGTCTGTTTCGCGAAGGTGAGGGGCTCAGCGCGATACTGCCGCAGCCGCTGGCCGAGCGGTACGGCATCGAGACCAGCGGCGGCTTCCGCCAGATCACGCTGCAGGTGCATTCCAGTCTCGACGCGGTGGGCCTCACCGCCGCGGTCGCAAGCGAACTCGCCGACAGCGGCATCAGCGCCAATGTGGTGGCCGCGCTGCGCCACGACCATGTATTCGTGCCACAGGAAAAAGCGCAACAGGCGCTGCAACTGCTGCGAGGGATCAGCAACCGCGCGCAGTACAGCTGAAGCCGAAACCGCCGTGCGGATTGACTACCCCCCGCCCCAACCCCACGGAGAGATTCGCCGGCTGCTACCGGATTTCTTCTATGTGCCGGGCACCTACAGGCCCGCCGCCGCCACCGTCATCAACCGCAATATGGGCATAGTGCGCAGCGGCGACGAACTGACGCTGGTGAACCCGCTGCGCCTGCGCCCGCAACAGGAGGAGAAGCTGCAGGATCTGGGCAGGGTGTGCCACGCGGTGCGCCTGGGCTACTACCACGGCTGCGACGACCTCTACTACCGCGACAAATTCAATCTCACCTTCTGGTGTCAGGCGCAATCGGACTACTACCCGCCGGCGGCGGACCGGCCGCTGCGCGAGGGCGGCGACTGCCCGGTGCGCGGTGGCCGCTTTATCGAATTTTCCAGGAGCCGCTACCCGGAAGCGGCGCTGTGGCTGCCCCACAACGGCGGCCTGCTGCTCTGCTGCGACGCGCTGCAGTACTGGCGCTCGTGGCGCGGTTGCAACTGGCTCGGGCGCAACCTGCTGCGCCTGGCCGGCTTTCGCCGCGGCATGCAGGTGGCGCCCCTGTGGCGCGCGCGCGCAACACCGCCCGGCTGCGACCCGCACCACTGGCTGCAGGAGGATTTCCAGCGCCTGCTGCAGCTGCCGTTTTTGCACTTTATGGCGGCGCACGGAGAGTTTCTCCCGGACAATGCCCACGAACAGGTCGCCGCCGCGGTGGCCAGGGCCTTCCCGGATCTGGGCCGCGCCGCCTGAAGCGGCGGCCGCCGCCCCCCGATCGTGATAAGCTTGCCCGCCGGGCGCAGCGCGCGCGGCTACCGCACAAGCGATAACACGAACAGCACGAACAGATAGTCCCGATGAGAACAAGAATCCTGCTCGGCGCCCTGCTTGCGGGCGCCCTCGTGGCCTGCGCCACCAACTCCCCGACGCCGATCCCCAGCGCCGACAGCGACAATATCCGCAGGCATGTGGAGTACCTGGCCGCGGACGAACTGGCCGGGCGCGAGACCGGCAGCGCCGGCTACCGCCAGGCCGCCGACTATGTGGCCAGGCAGTTCGAGCAGCTGGGCCTGCAGCCCGCCGGCAGCCACGGCTATCTGCAGCAGGTGCCCTTCGTGCGCGCAAGCTGGGGTGGGCGCGAGCCGACCCTGGTGCTGCAGGGGCGCGACGGCGATATCACCTTCGAGTTCGGCGAGGACTTCGTCGCCTCGCCGCCCACAGTCAGCGAGGACACCGCCACCACCGCCGACCTGGTGTTCGTCGGTTTCGGCATAGAGGCGCCGGAATACGGCGTGGACGACTACAAGGGGCTGGACGTGCGCGGCAAGATAGCGGTGATACTGTCCGGGCGCCCGAAAAATATGCCCAGCGAAGTGGGTGCCCACTACGCCTCCGGCCGCACCAAGCGCGAGACGGCCGCGCGCCACGGCGCCGTCGGTTACATCACCCTGAACACGCCGCAGCGGGAGAAACGCTGGTCCTTCAAGCGCGCGCTCGAACACCTGCACGACGACAACTTCGACTGGATAGACGCGGACGACGTGCCCGGCAATGCGATACCCGGCCTGCACCCGGGTGTGATGCTGGATATGCCCGCCGCGCGCCAGCTGTTTATGGGCGCCGAGCGCAGCCTCGAAACCATCTTCACCGAGATGGAAAACGGCCTAGCGCCGCGCGGCTTCCCGCTGCCCTACCGGGCCGAGCTGACCAGCGGCGCCGCGCACGAGAAGATCACCAGCCCCAACGTGGTTGCGATGCTGCCCGGTAGCGACCCGAAACTGAAAGACGAATATGTGGTCTTCTCCGCACACCTGGACCATATCGGCGTCGAAGAGGACGGCCAGGTCAACAACGGCGCCCAGGACAATGCCGCCGGCGTCGCGGTGATGCTGGAGACGGCGCGCCTGTTTATCGAGTCCGGCCAGGCGCCGCGCCGTTCGCTGCTGTTCGTGGCCGTGACCGCGGAGGAGAAGGGGCTGCTCGGCTCCGATTACTTCGCCCAGCATCCGCCGGTGCCGCCGCGCTCGATCGTGGCCAACATCAACCTGGATATGCCGATGCTGCTGTATCCGTTCAGGGACATCATCGCCTTCGGCGCCGAGCACTCCACCCTGGGCAAGACCGCCGAGCGCGCCGCCGGGCGCACCGGCCTCAAGCTGAGTCCGGATCCGATGCCGGAGCAGGTGATCTTCGTGCGCAGCGACCACTACAACTTCGTGCGTCAGGGGGTACCGGCCATCTACCTGATCACTGGGCGCGAGGCGCTGGACCCGAAGATCGACGGCACCGCGGTGCAGGGCAAGTTCTTCCAGGAGCGCTACCACCGCCCCGCAGACGAGGCCGACGCGCAGATCAGCTACCCGGCTGCGAAGCAGTTTACCGAGGTGAATTACGCGATCGCGCGCGAGGTGGCCGATGCGGACAGGAAGCCGCGCTGGTACGAAGGGAATTTCTTCGGCGAGCTGTTCAGCAAGAAGTAAATTTATTGATTGCTGTCGAAGTAGGGTGCGTACTGCGCAGCCTACGGGCTTGGTCGGGGAGAGGTCCTAAGCGGGCGCTGTGGCGTCAAAGTACCGGGGGGGGGGGGGTTTGGGGCGGGTTGAGAGACTCCCTTTCACCCCTCCCACCCCACCCCCCCCCCCCCCCCCCCCCCCGGTACTTTGCCTTAAATTCCTGTTGCAGTTCCCTGTCAGGTGGCTCTTTACTTTCTACGCACCACCACCGCGGTGCGCAACTTCTCCCTGCCGAACAGCGACATCCTCGCAAAGTCCTCCCGCGCTATCGGTAGGTACTGGCTGTCGAGCGGATTGTCCTCGTCGTCGCAGTCCGGGTCGTGCACATAGAGGCACTCCTCGTCGATGCCGGTCAGCGTGACCCAGTGGGGCACCTTCTTGCCGTCCAGGCGGTAGGTGCTGATCAGCAGCAGCGCCAGCGCCCCTTCCTCCAGCCACTGCTGCAGCTGTTCCTGGGTGAACTCCTGTTCCTCCAGCGGAATCTTCTGTGCCTGCGCCGCGCGGCGGAAATCCGCATCCACCCGCCGGATCACCGCCTTCTTGCTTTCCGCGCGCACGCCGCCGGCGAACAGCGGCGTGCTCAGGTTCAGGTACACGGCCGTATCGAAGCCGCGCGCGCGCATCGCCAGCGCCAGGCCGATCGGGTGGCAGCCGCCGTGGCCGGAGGTCATAAAGATGGTGGTGGCCTCGCGCCACAGGGCCAGCTCCTCGCTGATCGAGGGCCGATAATTCGGGTTGAGTGCCGCCATCGCCATCATCGCCGCGGCGGGCCCGCAGGTGAATTCGGTGGTCTGGCCGTACCAGGGCACCTCCAGGCGGTGCAGGTTCTCCGGGCGGTAGCGGATGCGCTTCTGCATCCTAAGCGCATCGCCGTCGTCCTCGTAGTAATTCGGATAGCTGCCAAAGGTGCGGTAGCCTGCGCGCTGGTAGAGGGCGATGGCGGCGTGGTTCCCCTCCGCCACCTCCAGACGCATAAACAGGCGCCCGCTTTGGCTGCTGGCCTCCTCGGCCGCCGACAGCAGCGCCTGGCCTATGCCCTGGCCGCGCCCCGCCGGGCCCACGGCCAGGGAGTAGAGCCTCGCCAGGCGAGTGCCGCGGCGCAGCAGAACCAGCACATAGCCGAGCAGCTGCCCGCCCCGTTCGGCCACCAGGAATACGCGGTTCTCCGCGCCCACCCAGTGGCGCAGGCGCCGGCGGCTGAGGTGGTCGCCGTCGAAGCTGGCCTGCTCCAGCGCGTGCAGTGCGGGTACATCGGCGGGCACGGCGGGGCGTATCTGGAAGGTGGAGTGATCGGAAGAGGGCATCGGCAAACCCGCCTGGCGGCGGCTCGGAATACCGCGAAGTTGCGGCCTGGCTACATTAGCAAAAGGCGTACAAAAAGCATCAAAAAAAGTTAGGCGCTAGGCAAATAATCTTCTATCTTTCGCGCTGTTAACCTTCCCTTATCGAGGCGCCTATCTCCATGTCCCAGGTGCTAATCGTGATAGACCAGCTCGACGACTGGGCCCCCTACTACCCCAGCGAGCGCGTGATCACCTTTGCCGACTATCTGCAGCTCCCGCCCCGCCAGCAGCGCGTGCGGGTCATCAACCTTTGCGCCGACTACGACTACCGCGCCGAGGGCTACTACTGTTCGCTGCTGGCCGAGGCGCGCAGCCACCATGTGCTGCCCAGCGTGCGCACGCTGAACGACCTGTCGCTGCCGCAGCTGTATAAGCTGCAACTGGGCCAGGTACTGCCGGCGCTGACCAGGCTGCGAGCGCCGGAGCAGCCAGGCGGTCATCTGGTGGTGAAATCCTTCTTCGGTCAGTGCGCCGAGCCGGCATTGCAGCCACTGGCCAGGCTGCTGTTCGACCGCTTTGCCTGCCCGGCACTGGAGATACACCTGGCTTGCGGCCAGAGCTGGGAGATCGCCGACCTGCGTGTCTGTTCCCACCGCGAGCTGAATGACGAGGAGGAAACCCAGTTCGCCGAGGCGCTGGACAGCTTCAGCAAGCAGGTGTGGCGGCCGCGCAGGAAGAGTGCCAGTACCCGCTATGACCTGGCGATACTGGTCAACCCGGAGGAGGCATTGCCGCCCTCGGATGGGGCGGCCCTGAAAAAGTTTGTCAGCGCCGGACGCGAGTTGGGTTTTTCGGTGGAGCTGATCGGCCCCTCGGACTATATGCGCCTGCCGGAGTTCGATGCGCTGTTTATCCGCGAGACCACCGCCATCGATCACCACACCTATCGTTTCGCGAAAAAGGCTGAGGCCGAGGGGCTGGTCGTGCTGGATGATCCGGCCAGTATTCTGCGCTGCACCAACAAGATCTACCTGGCCGACCTATTCGCGACCCACAAGGTGCCGGCGCCCAGGACCTGCATCCTGCGCCGCGGCGACGAGGCCGGCCTGCTGAAGGCACTGGAGGATCTGGGCCTGCCGATGGTGATCAAGATTCCCGACGGCGCCTTTTCTCGCGGCGTGGTCAAGGTGAAAACCGAGGGGGAACTGCGGGACCAGCTAGGCGAGCTGTTCGCCGAATCGAGCCTGCTGCTCGCACAGGAATATTTGTACACCGAGTTTGACTGGCGCATCGGTGTGCTGAACAACAAACCGCTCTACGCCTGCCGCTACTATATGGCCAAGAATCACTGGCAGATCTACAACCACGGCAGCGGCAAGAACAGCAGCGGCGGCTTCACGACCCTGCCCACCTTCGAGGTGCCGAGGGCCGTGCTGCAGGCCGCACTCAAGGCCACCAGGCCGATCGGCAACGGCTTCTACGGCGTGGATGTCAAGGAGTCGGCCGGAAAGGGCTATGTGATCGAGGTGAACGACAACCCATCTATCGACAGCGGCGTCGAGGACAATTACCTGGGGCGGGAGCTCTACCGGCTGATACTGCAGGAATTTGCGCGGCGGCTGGACGCGCGCCGCGCGGGGCAGGACATCTAGGGAACCCCTGATAACTCCATAGCCTCTCTGCGGGGCTATGGAGTTATTCAGAGGTTCCCTAGGAGCGAAGCCTGTGCTCGCCCCGGGATTCGCTGGCGCCACGAATACCAATGTCCATGTCTATACATTGGTTTGGTATTCGTTGCCGCCAACGGCGAATAGGAGCCCAGCTCCTAAATAACGGCTTCGTCCACTATCTCAGTAGGCATAGCCATCATGGCTGTTCTCCAGGGCGTAGAAAGTGGCCTGTACATAGTCGCTGCCGTCGCCCGTATTGTTCTGGTTGTACACACCCGCCTTGAAGTAGTGGTACTGGTCCGAGGTATCGTAGCCGCTGCCACTCATGTCGACGCTCTGCACCACATCGGCCTTGCCGGGCCGGGAAATGGTGACGGTGAGCGTGTTGCCAACCACCACTATTTCGTAGCTGAATACCTCATTCAGCGCTATGCCGTCGGCGGGATCTGAAGCACTGCTGGAACGGCTGCCGATCATCTCGTAATAGATGTCGCTGCCACCCTTCGGCTCGTGGGCGATATAGATGGATCCCTTGCTGTTACCGGGCAGCTTGCGGTAGTAGAGGCGCAGGGGCTCGTCGTCGTTGGCGTGGATCTGGCCGATAATGACGCGACCCACCTGACTGCTGCTGCCTGTGGTGGTGACATGATTCACCGCCAGTGTGGCTCGCAGTACGCCGTCGACGCCGCCGGCGGCATTGCGCGCGGACGAAGGTGCGCTGCCGAACACCCAGTTGTTCTTGTTCACACCCTGGGTGCCGATGCTGGTGTCCCCCCTGCGCAGCATCTCCCGCAGTTCGGTGCGGGTATACGAGGTGTTGGTGGACGTCTTGTAGCCGTCGATCGGGCAGCGGAACACCATGCCGCCATCACTGGCGGTATAGAAAAAGCTGCTGTTTTCGTAACCGCTACTCAGCTCGCCTTCCTTGATGGAGTCGGCCTTGCCGTCGCCGTCGTTGTCGGTGGGAATACTCAGGTACCAGTCGACCAGTTCGAAATTGCCCGACGGCGGCAGGGACGGATCGAGGCCGCCGCCGGAACTGCCACCGGAACTGGAACCGCCCCCGGAACTGGAGCCGCCACCGGAACTGGAGCCGCCGCCGGAACTGGAGCCGCCGCCGGAACTGGAGCTGCCGCCTGAACCGTCGCCGCAACCGGTCACGTCGAACTCGAGGATGCTGTTCCAGTTGTTGACGGAATTGCCGCTGCCGGTGAGGCGCACATAGCGGGCGTCGGTGTCGGCGAGGTCGTAAGGCTCCATATCGGCACTGGTGCCGCTGGACTGGCCACCGCTGAGCACGGTTGTCCAGTTGCTGTTGTCAGAGGAGGTCTCGATAGAGAAAAAGCTGGTGCGCTGATCGCCCTTGTACCAGGCGATATTCACACTTTCTACTGTTTTTACGCTGCCCAGGTCCAGGGTGATCCACTTGACGCCCTGGGATGACCAGCGGGATTCGTCGGCCAGACTGCCGTCCAGTACATTTTCCGGGCCGTGGCCGTCGTGTGAGCCGTCATCGTAAGCTGCGATCACCGGCAGGTTGCTGCCTGACGTACAGGTCCCGGACGACCCGCCGGAGGAGCCACCGGAAGAACTGCCGGAGCCGCCAAGCGCTTCGAGCGCAAAGGTGTCAAAGCGCCCCTCACCGCCGTTGTATGCGCCGAAAACGGTGACACTCTGCGCGCTGCCACTGTTGAACTCCACATCCAGCGCCTGCCAGTCGGAGGAGGAAGCTTGTGCGTCGTAGGTGCTGCCATTGACTTCTACACCAATGGCCGCGCTACCGTTTACGTAGGCGCTGAGCCGGTAATTGGTGCCGGACTGGACCGCGACCTGCTGTTCGAAGCGGCCGCCGCTGCCGCTGATTTTTGCCGACTTGCTGCCGGTGTGGGCGACGCCGGAGATCGCGGACGGGTCTGTATCCAGCCAGCCGTCCCAGTCGTTTTCAAAACCCGGGTTTTGAATCGAAGCATTGGCGCCGGCCATACAAATGCTCAGTATGGCGGCGCACCCGATCGTCATCGCTGGCGTTACTTTTAGACGTTTCATGGAACCCTCTTTTTGTTGTTTTCCAGGGTGAAGTGAATCTGCCGCGGATACGGCATAGCGGCAGGGCCTACGGGGCTACAGGACATCCGGGCAAGACAGGTGCTCGACCCGTAGCCGTTACTGCAATATTGAAACAAGGGGAAAGCAGGCCCACCGGGAATGCCAGGTTCCGGCGGGCCAGCCCAGTTGCTGGCTTTAGAACCTGGCGCGCAGGCCCAGTACGTAGCGGCGATCCGTTTCCATCAGCTGGAATACCGTGCCGTTGGCGCCGGTGTTGACGGTCGGCTCCGCAGTGAGATTGTTCACGTGCGCCACCAGTGTGATCTGGTCGTTAAACTCATAGCTGGCAGACAGATCCAGTTGCTGCAGATCTTCCCGGTAGTCGTTGCCGAGGGTCGGGTCGTCCGGATCGGCACCGACGGTCTCACCGAGGGGGCGCACCCGCTTGGTGTCGTGGTTGTCCAAAAACCGATCGCGGAAGGTGTAGGCCAGCCGCAGACCAAGACCGCCGTACTCGTAGTAGAGCTGGGTGTTGAAAGTATTCTTGGAAATATCTTCCAGCGGCACACCATTCGGGTCTTCGCTGTCGGAGTAGGTGTAGTTGGCGCTCACGCCCAGGCCGGACCAGAGGCCGGGCAGGAAATCGAAGGCCTGTTGATAGCCCAGCTCGAAGCCCTGTACCTTGCCCTGTTCACCGTTGGTCACAAAGTCCGTTTCAATACCCATGTCTTCAATCGGCGTGTTTGCGTTCGCGTACTGAATGGGACCGTCGACATTCCAAAGGCAGATCTTCTCGTAATCATCCGTATTGCTGAGCGTGCGGACGACTTCCGGCATATTGATGCATTCCGAGGTGCTCTTCAGGAAGGAGGCGACATCTTTGTAGAAGATGGCGGCGGACAGCATATTGCCGCTGCCCCAATAGTGCTCGGCGGAAATGTCATACTGTGTCGCGCGGTAGGGTTCGAGGGCTGGGTTGCCGCGATCCGCGGCGATATAGGCTTCCCGGAACTGAAAGGCGGGGCTCAACTCAGTGAAATCCGCGCGGCGCATGACCTTGCCAGCAGCAAAACGCAGCAGCGTGTCATCGGTCATATCCCAGGTTACGTTCAGGCTGGGCAGAAAGTCGTCGTAGCTGGTGCCATCGGTGACAATCTCGGAGAATCCGCCGGTGCTTTGATAGGCGCTGGAGGCGATTTCGGTCTCCACATAACGGCCACCGACGACTGCCCGCAGGTTGCCTAAGTCCAGGTTCGCCTGCAGGTAAAACGCCGATGTCTCTTCGCTGACTTCCGAGAAGCCGCTCTCCAAATAGGCGAGATTGTCGTCCAGGGTGCCGTCGACCTGGTAGTTGGTGCCGGCCAGAAGCTGCTTCACGATGTTGAACGTGGCCTCCTGATCCTGTAGCAGGCCCACGTCGAAAGCGGCGATGGTTGCCAGGTCGTAGCTGCCGTTGGTACCGGTATGTTCGAACGCGTCGTCGAAATCGTAGGTGGTGATTGCCGACGGAAACTGCGCAGCGATATCCTCCATCCAGATAATGTCGGGATTGCCTTCACTGTCTGTCAGGTTCTTGTAGATATTGGCCAGGCGGAACTGGCGCTGGTTCTGCTCGAAATCCCGTTCCGTAAAACGTACCCCGGTCTTGACCGCAGACACCCAATCCAGGCCGAAAGGCTCGGCATACGACAGGTCCAGGCGGAAAGCATCTTCCTGGTTGACGATATAGGTGCGCGTATCCTCGTAGCGACGGAAGGCCTGATTCCGCTGGTCGGCAAATACATGGCCTTCCGCAAAGCTCACCATCGGTGCGCCATTCTGGCTGTTTTCGAAGGTAACCGGGACATACCATTCGTTCGCATCCGGGTGGCCATCACCCTCCAGTGCGCGGTTGATACCGCGGAAACGGAACTCGGATAGCGGTATGTAGCTGTCCGATTTCGCGGTAGAGTACTCAGCGGAAACCTTCAGCTGATCGGTGAAATGCCACTCCCCCCCCAGGGCGTGACTGTAGGATTCCGTGTTGCGGAAGTTGGCGGCCGATGTCTGGATCGGCAGCACCTCATCATAGCGGAAGTTCTGCAACTGGCCGTTGCCGTCTTCATAGGTTTCCCCGGGAATGGCTACCGGCGTACCGCCCACATGGAGGATAGAAAACGCCTCCTGGTTACCCGTGCGCTCGGTGGCGTTCAGGTCCAGATACACCATGCCCTGTTCCGATGCCGGTGCCCACTGCAGTGACACATTGTAAGCAGTGCGCTCGCGGCGCTCGGTGCGCGGGTTGTATGTGTGCTCGCGGCCATAGATGTAGTTGCCGCTCGGCGTGTTCTTTGCGGCATCGGCTGCGGTGATTTCACCGTCGCCGTTGAAGTCAACCGGGCCAACCTGCAGCTGAAGCAGCGATTCGTCCCGGCGCAGGGTGCGGTCCTGATAGGAAATCGAGGCCATAACACCGAAAGTACCCGCATCGCCCAGATCCCAACTGTCGCCTACCGAGGTGTTGAATATAGGTGCCCAGTGCTCAGCCTTGTCGGCATACTCCCCCTGGAAAGAGACGGCGGCCAGGGGCGCATTCAGATCCAGTGGCCGCGCGGTTACCAGGCTGATGGTGCCGCCCAGGGCCCCCTCTATCATTTCGGGTGTCGGCGACTTGATGACCTCCACTTTGGAAAGGAAGTCGGCGGGGAAGTCCTGGAAGTTTACGCCGTTTCGACCGTCGCCGAGTGCGGAGCGTCCGTTGATCTCGACACGGTTCTGCTTCAGGCCGCGGATGGAGACCTCGGAACCCACCCCAAAATCGCGGTTGATAGACACACCGGTTACGCGCTGCAAGGCTTCGGCAATATTGTTGTCGGGGAGTTTTCCGATGTCTTCTGCAACCACCGCGTCAACGATGCGGTCTTCGTTGCGCTTGGCGTCAACTGCGGCCTCGAGGCTGTGGCGGATACCCACCGCTACCACTTCCTCCATTTCGCCCTGTTCCTGGGCTATGAGCGCGGTTGAAAATGCGAGGCTGGATGCAGACAGCATCAACATGCTGATATCCCGCATCGCGCTGTGCTTGCATATTCTTTTTTGTTTTCTCATTGGATCGCTTCCTCTCTTGGTAAAAAGTTATTCTTATTAGCTTCCACCAATGGGAGTTGAACCACCCACCCAAATGCTGGCGACAGCATTGTGAAGTTTGAAAAAGCATTCAGGCCGCTGATGCTACGCGACCTTAAAAAGGTGTTAGCAGGCTGTTGAAAATCAGCCTGAAATCCGGGCCGGGAATTCCCGGTCCGGTCGCAAATCAAGCGCGTAAACGCTTGATTTTTCGCAGAGGGTTTGCGGACATATACTGCAAATCCGGAATGAAAAAAGGTCGAATGGCCTTTATCCAAAAAACTGTCAGGCAGTACTGGGTGCTTGAGAATGCAAACCGCTACTATCGTTGTGAGTTTTCGGCTCTATGGCATCACGCATTGCGTTTTTCGGGATAATTGCCCCCCGATGCTGTATCACCAGTGACGCGAGGCTGTGACCTCGCCTGGCAGCATCTGTCGCGGATCCCCCGTTCAGGCGGTGAGAGAGATAGCCCGCATTGAATGAATCTCCGGCAGCGGTGGTGTCTACCGGAACTACTTTCTTTGCCTGAACGCGCTCCCTAATGTTTCCGACGATAACTTCGCATCCATTCGCCCCCTGTTTCAGGACTACTTCCCCTACACCAAGCGCGGTAAGACGCTCGATAACTCCATTAGCATCTCTGTCACCAAACAGAGCCTGCTCGTCCTCCAGTGTCGGCAATGCAACATCCGTTAATTGGTATACTGCTCGATATACATCCAGTGCGATCCCCGGCGATCCCCAGAGTTTGGGCCGGTAATTGCCATCGAAAATTACCTTTCCACCGCCACTGCGGAAATCACGCAGGAAAGCGAACAGGCGCGCGCGGGAGCTAGCGGAAAAAATGGCGAGTGTGATACCGGAAAGGTAGATGTGGGGAAACGCCTTGAGTCTTGCAAACAGGGCCTCGGCACTCGCAGGTTCGTTCAGCAGTTGCCGAGCGGCTGACTGTTCGCGCCAATAGTGGAATCTGCGCTCGCCATAGACATCCGTTTCTATGGCGTAAAGCCCCGGCAGATAGCCGGAGAAGCGCGCAACTAGATCACAACCGATATTTTCGGCGCGCCACTGGTTGAGCAGCCACTGGCTCAGGTAGTCATCTCCCAGCGCGGTAACATAATCTACCGGCACGCCGAGGCGCGCCAGATAGAGGGCCGTATTGAGCGTATCGCCCCCATAGCCGACCTGTGCGGACAGGCGTTCAACACCCGCCGCATGGGATGGCAGATTGAGTTCCAGCATACACTCACCGATAACGGCGATACGATTTAATGTATTAATAGCGGCCATGACTTGCTTCCGATGGTCCTGCCTGTTCAGGAGAACAGCAGGCCTCCATTGGTATCCAGGTTGACACCAGTCAGGAAGGAGGCCTCCGAGGATGCCAGGTAGGCCACCGCATCCGCCACTTCCGAGGCCTTGCCCTCCCGCTTCAATGGCGTGGCATTGGCGACATTGGCCCGGACTTCGTCCTTCGTGAAGGTATCGTGGAAAGTGGTGCTGATCATGCCCGGGCACAGCGCGTTCACGCGAATATTCCGCGGGCCCAGCTCCTTGGCCATGGCGCGCGTAAAGGTCATAACGGCGCCTTTGGCCGTAGCGTAGATAGAAGCACCGGGGCCGCCGCCGTCACGCCCGGCCTGGGAGGCGAGGTTGACGATGCTGCCGCCATCCATATGGGGGACCACCGCCTTGGTCAGCAGGAAGGTGCTGGTCAGATTGAGATCCATAACGTGATGGAAGAATTCCTCATCCATCTCCTCAAGAGTTTTTCGGGCCACCAGTCCGCCCGCGACATTGACGAGGATATCTATGGCCGGACCGTACTGCTGTCGCGCGGTCTCGACCAGGCGCGTCACGTCGGCCTGTTTGGTCATGTCTCCCTGCACGATAATGGCCTCGCCGCCGTTGCTGCGAATTTCATTCAGCGTTTCCTCTGCGGTCTGGCTATTGCTGAAATAATTAACAACAACCTTTGCGCCTTCCGCCGCCAGCTTCAGGGATACTGCCTTGCCGATGTCCCGCGCGCCGCCGCTGACGATAGCTACCTTGTTTTTAAGTTTCATATCTACTCCTGATATATCTGCAAAATCGTTTAGGTTTTAGAGAGGGGCTGTCAGCTGGGCTTAGCCGGCCTGTTTCAAAAAGAGGTCCTTTCTAGGTTTTCTTTTTACCGGCGCAATACGGCCGCCGACAAAGAGCACTGAAATAAGCATTAGCGGTACCAGCGAAGCGCCGAGCACAAAGAATGGCGGGTAGTAGGTGCCGTCATTGGTGATGATGGGTACCAATTGAATAGCCGTAATCACGCTGGCTACGCCTACGGCGCCACTAATGCCTGCCAGTGTGGCGACACTTTTGCCGGAGAAATAATCACTTGGCAGTGTCTGGATATTGTTGATCGCAGCCTGAAATCCAAACAGGATGATTGTGATCAGACCAAGTGCGATAGCCGGCGTGGCGGCAACGGTAGTCGCCAGCAGAGCAGGGAGCATCAGGGCGCCACCGACGGTCACAGCGAATTTACGCGATTTGTTTACGCTCCAACCGCTGCTGATCAGGCGGCCGGAGAGCCAGCCGCCGAAGAGCGCACCCAGCGCGGCACCGACATAGGGTATCCAGGCGGACGCGCCAATCGCCTTTACGTCAAAACCGAATTTGTCATTGAGGTACAACGGCAGCCAGGCAACGAACAACCACCAGATGGGCTCGATGAAAAAGCGGGCAAAAATCACGCTCCAGCTCTGTCGATGAGACAACAACTCCATCAGCGAGGGCACATACTCCTCTTCGCCATCCTCCTTCCTCGGCGCTATCTGGCCCGACAGGATCAACTCCCTTTCTTCCGGCGTGATCCACGGGTGCGAATCGGGGCCACTCTTGTAGATAATCAGCCAGGGGACCAGCCAAATGAAGCCCAGCAGGGCTACCACGACGAAAGTCGCCTGCCAGCCGAGGAACGCGTACAGAAATGCCACCAGCGGCGGGGCGATGATGCTGCCCGCGGAAGCGCCGGCGCCGAAGATGCCCTGGGCAAGTGCGCGCTCCTTGGCCGGAAACCACTCGGCATTGGCCTTGGTGGCGCCGGGCCAGTTGCCGGCTTCCCCTAAACCGAGTAGCGCGCGGAACACGCTGAAAGAAGCCACCGATGTGGCCAGCGCGTGCATGGCAATAGATATGGACCAGACGACGATGGAGAGCATAAAGCCAATGCGGGTGCCGATGGCATCGAATATGCGCCCGAACACCGCCTGGCCCACGGCATAGGCGACCAGGAAGACGCTCATAATGTTGGCGTAATCGCGGCTGTCCATGCCGAGATCGTCGGCAATACCGGGCCACATCACCGAAAGCGCCGTGCGGTCGATATAGTTGATGATGGTGGCAATGGCTACCAGGGACACTATGGTCCAACGCAGATTCTTCATTATTTTTATTCCTGTTTAGGCTTTCAGAAAATCTTCCCGGTAGGGGCTAAAGGTATCGATCAGCACGCCGGCTTTTTTGCATACGGCGCCGTGTTCAAGGTTCGGCGCAATGTAGAAGCTGTCGCCCGCTTTAAGAATCTGCTTGCGACCGTCCACCTGTACCTCAAACTCACCGCTTTCCACATAGGTAACCTGGGTGTGTGGATGCTTGTGCACATAGCCAATACTGCCTTCCTCGAACCAGACCCGGACCACCATCAGGTTGTCGTCATGGCCGAGTATTTGGCGGCGTATGCCGCCACCAAGATCCTCGATCTCGACATCTGTGGAAAAAACAAAAGCATCTGTCGCAGGCATAATGACCCCCGCCTATATTTTCTGATTTTCAATCGTGAAAAGCGTTGCGCGGCCGCGGAACGCATATTGATTGCCGCGGAATTCAAACTCTTTGTTGGTATTTACTGACTGCACATCGCCATTAGTGAATGCCAGTAGGTGCGCTGTGCCGTTGCGCAGTGATATGGCAACCAGCTCTATATCGCCAACTTTCTGATGTTCGATATCCGCAATCTGGCTTTCGGCTTGTAGCGTATATTCCTTGGCCGGGTTGTATTCACCGTGGGGCTCGAGCACGCCGACAAAGACGTGCGCCTTGGTGTTTTCACGCCTTGTGATAAACGCCCGCTCTGGACGCAGGTTAAAGTTCGGGTCATTGGCGCCGAGCTGGGTGAACAGTATCTCCGTATCGCCGTCGGTCAGGCTGGAATAGGTATAGAAGCGGCCGTTGTCATTGAGCCAGGTTACCTGCGCTACTCCGCTTTCCGGTTTGCCGCGCGCCTGTAGCCAAAGATGCTGGTAGCCGTTATTCCGGCCCAAAGCGGACATGCTGTCGGTGAAAGCATGCAGATCGAAGCTGGTGTCTACCAGCTGGCCGTTGTAATGTAGCGGCAGGTCTACCTGATGCGCTTTACTGGATTGCATTTCGAATAGATCTATGGCGAAGGATTTCTGATCTCCGCCGGTGTTGACCAGCGCCATGGTGCGTTTGAGGAAAACACCCGGATAGGCCGTATCTATCTGTGCGGAACTGATATTGACGCGGTCGTCGGCATGGAAAAACAACAGTTCCGGATGGTTTGCATTACCGGTTTTCAGGTCGCCGTTGAAGTGCGAAGCCTGATCCACCACAAGGGTATTGTGGGCAATAGTCTGCTTTGCATAGCTTTCGTTTTCCGCAAGGTAGCGGCCGCCGTTCTTTGCTTCGACATTGAGAAAGCGTGCCGCACCATAGTCGGTCACTATCTCGGCGCCACTGTCGTAAAACTGCCAACTGAGCTTGTCGAAGTGACCATGCCCCATACCCTGGGCGGTGGGCTTAAACACCAGGGCCTGATCGCCATCGAGCTGCTGGCGCATCACTACCAATGCGCCCTGATCCCCGTCCTTGCCGTCGCGGAAGGCCCGGGACCGGAACGAATAGGGCTGCTGTATTTGGTCATCCAGCCCGCGAGCGACTTTCAGGCCGTCACCAGTCAGCAGGATCTGATCCTGTTGCCGGGCGATATCCAGCAACTCTCTGTTTCCGGTCTTTCCATAGGTGATGGCCACGCCGAGAACAAGTTCAGGCGTATCTATTCCCTTATCTTTGATGGCATCGTTGATCGGGAAAAACAGCTTGTTGTAGCTGAGCTGAATGGTGGTATCCACAGCCTTAAGCACTATGCCATCGCGATAGCCGAAGATATCCCGATCGGGCTCGTTGTTGTCGATGGCCTTGGCAAAGGTCACAAAAGGCATCAGTGCGTAGCGCTGGTAATAGGGACCCTCTGTGTAGTAACCGTCCGGTGAAAATAGGGTGTTCAACTGGCGCAGGAATCCACCCTTGCCGGATTTTTCCAGATCCAGAAGTGCCTTCTCCACCCAGTCCTGCTCGTTGAGGACATAACCGGTCATACCCACTGCGGCGGTCAGCCAGGTGCCGTGGTTATGAACCTTGTTGAAGGTTTCGGGAGACTCCTCTGACAGGAATCTGGCGACGGGGCGAAGAATACCCTGTTCAATTTTTTGTACCGCTTCGTCGTCGAGTGCCGGGCGGACCAGATCGTAAGCCTGAATAGTGTGAACCAGCCACACTGCCTCATTCAGGCTTTGCCAGAATAGCTTGCCAGGATTTTTGGCGCCGGGGCGCCGCTGCGGGTGGAGCGGCAGGCCGGGGTACATGTCAGCGTAGGCGAGCAGCATGTCGCGTACCCACTCTGCGTAACGCCCATCTTCCGTGATCTGGTACAGTACCCCGGCGTTATACATCAACTTGTAGTTTTTCTTGTGCTGCTCGTGGGTATAGCCGCCGGCGGCATCGACCGGGATTGGGACGTCGAAGGGTTGCGCCAAAGCCTGATCCACATCGGCTTTGACCCCCAGAAAGGCGTCACGAAAGCGACCCGGCTGGTCGACAGCACCTCGCATAGCGTCCACATCGCCGGCATTTATTACCAAGTTTGGTGAAGCAGCCGTGACGCCCGGCGTCCAGAAAGCCATACACGCGGCACAGATACCCGCAGATAGCAGGCGTTTTACAGTGGGAAAACTACTCATCGGCTTGTACGCGGATATGCGGTTGTAACTGGGCATCATCGGGAAACTTGGTTGTTGGCAAGAATGGCGGTATGGGGCCCTTCGACCACCATTTCTTTGACAACCGGCATAGGAGTGCGATCAAACTGATTGCTGGCGATTCGGGTAATCGGCTCGCCTACAGTGTGCTCGACGCGGATACCTTCGCTATCGACAAAGCGGTTGTTCTCTATCTTGGCAACCTGTACCCCATGCAGATAAAGCAGCGCACCGGCTTTGTTACGTTTGCCGTTTCCGGAATCAACCACGGTATTGCTGGTGAAATTAAGGTGTGGCCCAAAGGTGCTCTCATCGGTGCCGCCGCGATATAGGCTTAGTAGCGCGCCGTTCACGTTCTCGAAGCGATTTCCGAAAATACGGACATACTCTGCGTTGTAAACACCCAGATCGTCAGTTTCCTTGTCAAGTTTGATCAGATCACCGCTAATATTCCTAAACAGGCTGTCCTCCACCACAAACTCGCTGGCGAAAGCTCGGATTCCTGATTCGAAAAATTTATAGGAGTGATTTACATCGAGATTCTCTACCGTGCTGTTTTTGAGCGCAAAACGGTAGTTCTTGAGCATGCCCCACTGGGCAGTGCGGATCAGCGTATTGCCGGCCGAGTCCGGGCTGGAATTTCCGGATAGCGTAAGCCCCTCCAGTTGCAGGCTGCCGCCGTCACCTATCTCAAAAAGTACCGGACGCTCACCCTGTATAGTCACCTTATCGGCGCCGGGGCCTTCTATACGCAGAACCTTTGTGATGGTGAGTTGCTTGCGCGCGGTATAGACGCCGGGTTTCAGTACCAGCGTATCGCCGTCGTGCGCATGTTGAATGGCATCGAAAAGGGCATCCTCACCTGGGTGAACCTGAATGCGCTTTCCACTACCAAAGGCCACCTCCAGGTCGGTTTTCGGGTACCAGCCCACGCCGGTTTGCTCGCGGGTTACTGGCTGGAGATTGCGACTTACACCCTTATCCGCCAGTGATTTTTCGATGGGATAGAGAAGCCCGTTGTCGGCGCGACGCAACTCTATAGATTTACGTTGAATCCCCTCGCGAATAGTTTCATTGGTAAATCCGTTGGAAATGTTCGCGGTAAAGCGAATGCCGGAAATATCGTCAAATACGGAGAAAGGAGAGCTCTGGTCCTCCGTGTAGAATATATTGCCGGCAATACGCGAGTTCACTGGAACTGCACTGCGCTCGGCATCACTGCCGGCTGCCAGGTGAATGTGATCGACATTGATAAAACTGTTGTTTTCAATATCTGCGTTCACCACCTGGTGATAGCGGTTAATGGGAGAGTCGGGAACACCATTCATAATGGTGAACCCGCTCCCGAATCGATAGCCTGTGAGACCTTCGAGATAATTGTTTCGCACAACCTGATCGCGGTTGATAACCCGGATTCCCCCGGTGTGATCAACTCCGTTGCCGAAGAACACATTGCCTTCCACCAGATTGCCGTGACCGTGGCGCAGTGTCAGGGTGCCGCGCGATTCGTAGAATGTGTTGTTGAGAATCTGGTTCTTGCCAGATTTGACCGAAATGATTTCAACCTCACCGTCGCAGCGGTCAAAGAAATTGTTCTCTACGAGGGTCAGCGAGTCTGAAAGCGAGTAGTGGCTGGTGCCGATGCGCAGCGTTTCTCCGCCGTTGGAACCCAGAGTCGGGCGCGGCCCGAAGTAGTTGTGGTCGATGCGGTGACGGTTTTCGCGGCTCTCCGGGCTGTCGAGGCGCACTGCCAGGGTGACCCCCTTGTTGCGTTTTCCAACCAGGTTGTTGTGATCAAAACGATTGTTCTTGCCGTAGATTGATACCCAGTAATCTGACTCCATTCGGTCCGGCTTGTTGAACTCCTCGATCACTACTTCGGTGACGCGGGAGTGGTTAGCCAGATTGTGGCGGTTTTGCCGGAAGGAAATGACTTCGCTGCTGGGTGAGTAACCATTCTTGAACACCAGGCCGGAAACCAGCAGATACTCTCCGGCTAGGCGCAAGTTTGACTGCCCAGACAGGACCACCTTGCCCTTTTGCTCGGCCCTGAGGGTGATTGGTTCCTCCTTAGTGCCTTTTCCGGTGAACAGAATTTCAAAGTCGCGCCAGACGCCGTTGGCGAGAATGATTGTGTCGCCCGGCTCGAGGTTTCGCGCGGCCCTGGCGTACTCCTGCTGGGATTTGACCAGGAATTCATCTGCGGACGCCAGCTGGCTGAACAGCAGAGTGTGGCTGCACATGAATACTGCCGAGGCGAGAAGCTTCTTAGTTCCGGGAATCTTCATTCATCACCTGATTATTATTTTTTCTCTCTCTGAATGCCGTGGAGGGGCGGTGTGCACTGGGCCTGTGCGGAATTTGTCGAGAATCCGCCCGCTGCACCAATCATGGGGCAGCCTAAATTGGCTAAAATACATTGTCAACCAATTTTACGAACCAGTATCGGGCAGCCTCTGCACGATTTTGCTCGGAAAAGGCGCACTTTTCGGCGAAATCGTCGAAAATATAATCAGGGGTAAGTCCAATAATGGAATTTTTGCAAGGAATTGGTTGACTGCATGGTTTGTGGATGCGATTTTGCGCTTGTGAAGTGCGTACTTTGTGGATGGTCGGTACCAACTGGTCGACCGGCTGGCCAAATAAGTGCGCGCTTGCGGCGATGAAAAGGGCGCCTTATTGCTGCGCTTGGTACTATTAATAACTTTAAACGCAAACTTCCCCGGGGGTTTCAATGCGTCATAATAATAAAGATGTAAAAGATTCGATCGCGGTAGAGAGAAGATTCAAGAAATCAGTTCTCGTGAGCGCAATGGCTGCCGTGCCCTATATGAGTGCGGCTTATGCGCAGGACACCGCACAAAGTAGCCTGGAAGAAGTGGTCGTGACCGGTTCGCGGGCGACTATCCAGACTACGATCGATATAAAACGTAACTCCACCACCATCGTCGATGGCCTGTCGGCCAATGAAATCGGCGAACTTCCCGCACTTTCCATTGGTGAGGCGCTGGAGTCCGTAACCGGTGCCGCATCGCACCGTGAAAATGGTGGTGCCACGGAGATCTCCATCCGCGGCCTCGGACCCTATCTCAGTGCCTCCACTTTCAACGGCCGCGAAGCCACCAATGGTAGCGGCGATCGCTCTGTGAACTTCTCTCAGTTTCCGTCTGAGCTGATGAGCAAGGTGGCCATTTACAAAACCCAGGATGCCAGCCTTATTGAAGGTGGTGTAGCGGGGTTGATTGCGCTGGAAACACTGAAACCGCTTGAGTATGGCGAGCGGCGTATCCAGTTCGATACCAAGGCCAACTACAACGCGAATCAGGCCAACATTGACGACCCGATGGCCGGTGACTACGGTTTCCGCGGCACCGCCAGTTATGTCGATCAATTCGAATTCGACAACGGGATGGCCTTTGGCGTTTCGCTCGGCTATCAGAAGAGCGATATTTCCCAACCCGAGTCGGAAATGCGCTCTTCCAGTCCTTCCGGCACTTCCCTGTGGGCCTGTATCAACGATCCCGGCGTTACCAACGAGGGCTTCTACCGCAGTGGCGCAGGAGACTGTGAAGACCAGGTAGATGGCAGCAGCAACCAGGGCTACAACACCGAGGTTAATCCGGAGACGGGCAAGGCGTATAGCGACGGACTGGATTTCGCCTTCGCACCCAGTTCCAACGGCTACCGCCAGAACGATACTTCGGATGAGCGCGACGCGGTTTTTGTGGCCCTGCAATTCCAGCCGAACGATAAGACCGATATCAATTTTGATCTGCAGCATTCCGAGCGGGTACAGGCCGAGCAGCGTCACGACCTGAACTTCGCCAATATGAAGCGCGTTACTCCGGGAGTAACCGGGCCCGCCCTGGTTACCAGCGAGAATGGCGCGGTATTGCAGTGGTCGGGCGAGACGGCCATCGAGTCCAACAGCGAAGTCTACTCCCGCACCGAGGAGTACCTGGGGTACGGCCTCAATGTCTCCTATGATTTCACTGATAATCTGACGGTGTCTGCCGACCTGTCCTTCTCCGAAACCACCCGGGAGGAACTGCAGGTTTCCGTGCGCACCCAGTCCGACAGCCAGAACATCGCCGGTGAAAGTACACCCGGAGGTTATCGGCCATTGGTGACCTGGAATATGGATTCCGGCATCCGCCAGTATGTGGTCAATGACTTTGATGTTACCGATCACACGCTCTTCTCCGATGCCTACCGCACCCGCATCGACAACGACGTGGACCGCCGCAATACCGTGAGCGCCTTCCGCACCGACCTGGAGTGGAGGCTGGATGGCGGCTTCATCACAAGCCTGCAAGGTGGCCTGCGTTTCTCCGAGCTGGAGTATCTCGATCTCGGTGGCGACCGGCTCGAGTACAGCATAAGCCGGGGTTCGGAAGAGGGCGCCGCGACGATCGCCGCTATCAATGAGGCCTGTGCGATCGACTTCCCGGAAAGTGACTTCATGGAAGCCGAGCGCGACGGCAATCTGGTCACCAATATCGATTCCTCTACCGGCGCGGCGACTTCCGGAACCGGCAACAGCTGGGCCACCTTCGACACCATGTGCGTGACGAATATGATTCTCGACGCCGAAGGTGTGGACTTCGCCTATCCGGAGCTGGAGGACCGGAGCGCTGGTGTTACTGATGTGACCGAAACCACAACGGCGGCCTACGCGATGGCGAACTTCGAAAGCATGCTGATGAACAAGCCGGTCCACGGTAATTTTGGCGTGCGCATCGTGCAGACCGAAGTGGAGTCTGTCGGCTACCGGACCCCTTATCGGATTGAAACCAGCGATACCGGCGCCCTGTCTATACAGGCGGTAGAGGGGGCCGATCTGGAGCGTGTAACCTCGGGTGGCGACTATGTAGAGGTTCTGCCGAGCTTCAATATCGTGGCCGACATCACCGAGGATGTGCTCTTGCGCGGCGCCGTCTACCGCGGCCTGTCGCGCCCGGATCCCAGCGATATGGGCTATAAGCGCACCTTCAACACCAACAACTCCTCTGAGGAGGTCACCGACGTCAACGATCTGATTGAAGATGTCGAAGGTGACGGCAACCCGAATATGAAGCCGCTGACATCCTGGAACTTCGACGCCGCCATCGAGTGGTATCCGAACGAAGACACCATGCTTGCCTTCGGCGTATATCACAAGAAGTTCCAGGGCGGGTTCGAGCAGGCGCGGATCACAGAAAGCTTTATGATTGACGGCCAGGCTGTCGAGGCCGACTTCACCATCACCCGGACCAACGAGGATACCAATGATCTGAATGGCTTCGAGGTTACCGCGGCACACCGCTTCTCCTATCTGCCGGGCTATCTCAGCGGTCTGGGGGTCAAAGCCAGCTACAACTACGCCGACTCTGACTTCGAGTTCGAAGACAGCAACTACGGCAGTGTCACCATCCTGGCTGACGATGGCTCCGTCTATTCCCAGACTCAGGGTATAGTCGCACCGGGCAATGTACCGGGCTTCTCTGAAAGTGTCTTCTCCGGTCAGCTCTACTATCAGATCGGTGATCTGGATACGAGCCTGATCTACAAGTACCGCAGCGAGTATTTCCAGCCGTACACCAGCAACGGCACACGGCTGCGCTATGTGGGTGATGTGGGTGTCTGGGAGGCGCGCGCTTCCTACCGCATCAATGACAATGTGAAGTTGAGCCTGGAGGCCATCAACCTGTTTGATGAGCCCAAGAAGCAGTACTTCTACACCCGTGACTACCTGGGCGAGGTCAACAGCTACGGACCTCGGGTATTCCTGGGACTGAAGGCGAAATTCTGAGTCGTTGCTCTGTTGTCCCTTCTCCACCGGCGTTATCTCTTCCGCCGGATAAATGCTTGCCCGCTTAACGCGGGCTTTTTTATTTGTGCTCGGAGGGAAAAGCGCAGCGGATATCCGGAAGGAAAAGTGCGGCGGAGGAACTATTCGCCCAGGCGGGCGATGGAAAAGCGTTTGCGGCGCTCGGAGACCTCGCGGCGCACCACTTCGACGGCCCGGGCTTCGGTGGCGTCGTGCAGTGCATCGATGGTGCGGGAGAAGTGTCGGCGCATGGCCTGGCGGGCGGCTTGCGGGTCGCGGTTTTCCAGCGCCTGAAGTATATCCCTGTGTTCCGCCAGGCGTTTCTGCCCGTCTTTTTTACAAACGGACTTGTGTACCGCGAGTATATCCGGGGAGTGTTCCTGGATATCCCACAGCTTGTCGATGGTGCTCATCAGCACCCGGTTGTTAGTGGCTTTGGAGATGGCCTCGTGGAATTTGCGGTCGGCGCGTTCTGAAGTGAGGTTGCCCGCTTCGTTTTCGCGCACCATGTCCCGGTAGGCTTCGCGCAGCTCTTCGAGCTGCTCTTCGGTGATCATGGTCGCGGCCAGGGCCGCCGCCTCGCCCTCCACGAGCACCCGGGCCTCGGTCAGTTCAAACGGGCTGAAATCCTTGGCGTCGTCGAAGGTGCTGACCGGCTCGAGCACGTAAACCCCGGCCCCGGTGCGCACAGCCACCCGCCCCATAACTTCCAGGGCGATGATCGCCTCCCGAATGCTGGGGCGGCTGACGTTGAACATTTCCGAAAGTTCGCGCTCGGAGGGCAGGCGCACGCCGGGCGGGTATTCGCCACTGTCGAGCAGGGCGAGCATCTTCTCGACCACCTGCTGGTAGATTCGGCGGCCGGTACCGATTGATTCAGTTTTCATGGTCTCTTTCCGGAAGCATCAGCAATTGCCGTGAAGTTAGGCCGCCGGGGTGGGTGGCTATCTTGTTAGATGCGCCGGGCGGCTGGGATCCGCGGCCTTGATCGGTGGGACACGGACGATACTGGTTAAGATATTAACACGATTGGTCTTACAGGCAATCTCCACTGGTCTGATAGCAGGCGGTGGCAGATCCGGTCGTTAGGCCACCTGCCGACACAGTTCCAGCCAGCGCTCGATACCCGCACTCCTGTATTTCTGCCGGTGCAGCGCGAAGTAGAACTCGCGCGAGAAGTCCCGCTGCGGCACCGGCAGTTCCACCAGAGAACCGCGCTTCAGTGCATCGGTCAGCGACACGCGAGACAGACAGCTGATGCCGAGCCCCGCCTCCACCGCGCGCTTGATTGCCTCCGTGTGCTGCAGCTCCAAGCGTATATGCAGCTGCGGCAACAGGCCGGTCATCGCGCGTTCGAAGGTCTGGCGGGTGCCGGAGCCGGGTTCGCGGGTGATCCAGGTGGCGGCGACCAGGTCCCGGTCCGACAGGCGCCTGCGCCCGGCCAGCGGGTGCTCCGGCGCGCAGAAGACCACCAGTTCGTCGTCGCGCCAGGGGATCATCTCCAGATCCGGGTGATTCAGCTCCCCCTCGATCAGGCCCAGATCCAGCTCGAAGTTCAGCACCCCCTCGGCGATGGCGGAGGTATTGTCCACCTCCAGCTGCACCCGCGCCCCCGGCTGTTCCTCCATATAGCGGGCCATGACCCCGGCGGCCAGATAGTTGCCGATGGTCAGGGTCGCGCCTATCTTCAGTCGCCCCAGGTCGCGGTGTGCGGCCAGCGCCTGCTCCAGTTCCCGCGCCCGCTCCAGCAGCGCCTCCGCCCGCGGCCACAGCTGGCGCCCCAACTCGTTCAGGCGCAGCCGCTTGCCGGTGCGCTCGAACAGGCGCAGTTCGAACTGCTGTTCGAACTCCTTCAGCGCGGTGGAGGCGGCGGACTGGGACATGTTCAGGCTCTCCGCCGCGCGGCTCACATTCTGGTAGTGGGCGCAGGCGAGGAAGACTTCCAGCTGGCGCAGGGAGTAGCGCAAAATGGCCCCCAGATCTTTATCTGTAAAACCGATAACAAGTATTGAAATATCCCATTTTGCCAATAGATATTCCAGGGCTAGAATTCAACCATTAAGAGAATTCAGGAATAACTGGTTCTAATTTTAGATTAAAATTGAATATGCGCCACTGTATAGAGTTGAATGGGAAGTTATGAGCAATCTGAATATTGAGAAGGTGTTGGCAGTCCACCACTGGAACGACACTTTGTTCAGCTTCAAGACCAGCCGCGATCCGAGTTTCCGCTTCGAGAACGGCCACTTCACGATGATCGGCCTGCCGCAGGAGAACGGCCGCCCGCTGCTGCGCGCCTATTCGATTGCCAGCGCCAACTACGAGGACGAGCTGGAATTCTTCAGCATCAAGGTGCCGAACGGCCCGCTGACCTCGCAGCTGCAGAAAATCAAACCCGGCGATGAGATCTTCGTCAGCCGCAAGCCCACCGGCACCCTGGTGGCGGATCACCTGCTGCCGGGCAAGCGCCTGTGGTTGCTGTCCACCGGCACCGGCCTGGCGCCCTTCCTCAGTATCATCAAGGATCCGGATGTCTACGAGCGCTTCGACCAGGTGATTCTGACCCACGGTGTGCGCTATGTATCCGAACTGGCCTATCAGCAGCATATCGAGCAGGAGCTGCCGAACCACGAGTATTTCGGCGAGATGGTGCGCGAACAGTTGCTCTACTACCCGACCGTGACCCGCGAGCCGTACCGCAACAACGGCCGCCTGACCGATCTGATGCTGTCCGGCAAGATCTTCAAGGATTTGGGTGTGCCCAGGCCGAATGTCGAGGAGGACCGCTTTATGCTCTGCGGCAGCCCGGCGATGCTGAAGGATCTGACCGCGATTCTCGACGACTGGGGCTTCCGCGAGACCCGCGCCGGCGTGCCGCACGAGTATGTGATCGAGCGGGCCTTCGTCGAGAAATAAATTCTTCCGGATCTTTACTATTCCGTGTAGGAGCGGCCCATGGCCGCGATCGGATTCCAGAGAAATCGGATAGGTCGATCGCGGCCATGGGCCGCTCCTACAGGTGCCTTGCCGCAGTTCAGATCTCCGCCCGCGCGCGCACCTCATCGAAAGTCGTTTCCAGCAGCAGCCGCCCGTCGCGATAGACAGGCCGCAGCAGGTTGTCCCTGTTCCCCAGCTTTTCCAGCGCCACCGTGCGGAATTTATTGTGCGAATCTCGCACCAGCGCCAGGCGCCCGCGTTTGGATTTCTTCGCCGGGCCTGTGACCGGGTTCTTGTATACATCGTGCCAGCGGCCGTCGATGCGTATCGCGCTGGCCTTCATCGCGAAGCTGAGCAGGTCCCGGTCCAGCTTCTGCAGTAACTCGCCACCCATGCCGAAGGTCACATTGTCCGCGCTCTGCTTGCGCGCCTTCATCGCCTGCAGGATTTTGGGGATCGAGCGCCGGGACACGCCGTCCCCCTGAATCACGCGGATAAAGTCCGGCAGCACCCGGTAGCCCCTGCTGTTTGCCCTGGAGCCGAAGATGCGCATCAGCCGCTCGATAGTCTCGGTGACTATGGGCACCGGCTCGCCGGAGTCGGGCCGGATCACTACTGTGCCGCCATTGTCGATCACCCGCTGCCTGAGCACACCGCCCCAGATATTTTCGATCGCGTTCCACAGGTCGTAGCTGTCGCTGACCACCGCCACCATTTTGTCCGGCCCGGCGAACCGGTCGAGCATATTCGCGTAGGCATCCGCCTCCCGCTCCTTGCCCCAGGCGGTGATGGTGCTGTGCTCGGCGGCCGGTATCGAGTAGCCGGCCATGTCCGCAGCGTAGAATTCGCGCGCCGCCACCAGCCCGGACACCGTGTCCGTGCCCTGGAAGTTCACCAGGTGCGCCATGCCGCCGAGCATCGCCGTCTCCAGGCTGCTGGCGCCGCGGGCGCCGAAGTCGTGCAGCTTGAACGGCAGGTTGTCGAGGGTGTCCGCGGTTTCCTTCAGGTAGCCGGCGATGACCTTCTTGATCTCGCGGCTCTGGGTCGCGACGGTGACCGGATACCAGATGGCGCGCACCAGCGCCGTCTCGATATAGCTGGTCAGCCAGAAGCAGGCGGGACAGGTGTTCACCAGCTGCAGCATCACATTGTGCAGCGGCACCAGTGTGCCCTCGGGCACCGCGGAGATCTCCAGTGGCAGCAGGCCGCCGTGGGCCTCGAGAATGTGCTCCCAGCCGGCGCGGTGGCAGGGCAGGCCGTGGGCGTGCAGCATCGCCTCCGCCTCGTCGATATCCGCGGAGGAGATAGGCGCCAGAAGATACTGCTTGATAAACGCCTGCAGACCGAAGAACAGCGCCTCGGGAAACTCGCCGCCGCGGCACTCGATGTAACTGCTCACATACTCGGCGCCCGGCGGGTACTGCAGGTAGTGGCTGGCCTTGTAGCTGTCGACGTTGAGAATTAGGTTGTGCGCGGACATGCTGTTCATCCAGTAAGCAAAGCACAGTGGCACCGGCCTGTCCGCGCGGCGCCCAAATCGTCCCCGGTGGAAAATGCACAAATTATGCGTTGACCGCTCGAGCCGGCATGTGTACGTTTGTATACGCATACGGAAGGGACGACGATGCTGAATAAATCGCAATCCATATCGGCGCGCCTGTCAGCGGACGACTACGCCTACCTGATGTCCATCGACCGCAACGGCGCCGTCACCCAGAGCGAGAAGGTGCGCGAGCTGATCGCAATGGCGCGGGAATCCGTCGGCTTGCAGAGCTTCGCTCGCGCCTATATCGCCTCCACCGAATCCATCCTCCCGATCAAGGCCCGCTACGCCGAGGAAAGCCACCGAAGCCTGCTGGTGGAAGCACTGCTGGAGCTGCTCGCCGAAGGCGCGGCAGCGGTGCAGGCCTGCGCGGACGAGGAGGCGCTCACACCGGCGCTGGAGCGCAGGGCGCTGCCGGCAGTGGAGGCATTCCTGGAAAAGCTTTTGCTGTTCGCGCTGCAGGAGGCGCCGCGCGCCGCCGATCCGCACAGTGCCGAGCGCATCAGAAAACGGGTTCACGGCCTGTTGAACCAATAGTTCAATCAATCGACTGGAAGGAGATAACAATGAAAGAGGGACTGGTAAAACGTATTTCCCGGCTGATATCCGCCTCCGCCAACGCCCTGGTGGACTCGGTGGAAAACGCAACTCCGCAACTGGTGATGGAACAGGCGATCCGCGAGATTGACGACGCCATCGCCGAGGTGCGCGACCAACTGGGCAAGGCCGAAGCGGCCAAGTACCTGAGCAGCAAGACCCTGAACGACGAAAACAGCCGCCACAGCGCGCTGGCGGAGCAGATCGATATAGCGGTGAAAGAGGGCCGCGACGATCTGGCCGAGGCGGCCATCGCCAAGCAGATGGATATCGAGGCGCAGCTGCCGGTACTGGAAAAGGCCATCGGTGACGCCGATGCGGAGATCAAGGAGCTGAACGCCTATATCGGTGCGCTACAGGGCAAGAAGCGCGAGATGCGCGAGCAGCTGCGCGAATTTGCCAAAGCCAGCGAGCATGTCAGCAACGGCGCCAGCGCTGAGCAGCGCGGCAGCAGCCGCGCCACCGCGGACAGGATCGATCAGGCCACCGACGCCTTCAACCGCGTGCTCGAGCGCGCCGGCGTGCCCACATCGAAAAGCAGCGCAGACGCGAGCAAGCTGGCCGAGCTCGAGGAGCTGGCGCGCAACAACCGCATCAAGGAGCGGCTGGCAAAAATCAAATCGGAGGCTTGATGGCTTTCCTGCTTCAAGACGGCAACCTGCTGTTCACCGGCGCCCTGGTGCTGATGCTGATGATCGCGGTGCTCGAGGGGGTTATGACCCTGATCGGCGCCGGCATCTCCGACCTGCTCGACAACCTGCTGCCGGATTTCGACCTGGACGCGCCGGACACCGAGCCCGGCGGTGTGTTGACAAAATTTCTCGGCTGGCTGCGTTTCGGCGAGGTGCCGGCGCTGATCCTGCTGGTCGCCTTCCTGGTCAGCTTCGGTATCTGCGGCCTGATGTTACAGATGTTCGCCGAATCCCTGCTTGGCTTTTTGCTGCCGGGCTGGCTGCTCGCGGTGCCGGTGTTCCTGCTGGCGCTGCCGCAGGTGCGCCTCGTCGGCAACCTGCTGCGTCGCTTTGCGGTCGGCGACGAGACGGAGGCGGTCGCGCGCAAATCCTTTATCGGCCGCGTGGCCGTGATCACCATCGGCGAGGCCGCGGCCGGCTCACCGGCGGAGGCGCGCTTCAGCGACGAGTATGGCACCACCCACTATGTGATGGTGGAGCCGGACGGAGATGAGACCTTTTCCCAGGGAGAGCAGGTGCTGCTGGTGGAAGAGCGCGGGAGCAATTTCCGCGCAATCCGCCCCACCAGCCAGCACCTGGTAAATCACTAATAAGGAGAAAACCAAGTGAATATGATCGAAAACGTTTCCACGATTTTATTTATGGCCGGTGCCGTGCTGGTCGGCCTGATCGTGATAGGCACCATCTTCGCGCGCCTCTACACCCGCGCCTCCAAGGAGCGCTCCTTTGTGCGCACCGGCATGGGCGGACAGAAGGTGATCATGAACGGCGGTGCACTGGTGCTGCCGGTGCTGCACGAAATCATCCCGGTAAACATGAATACCCTGCGCCTGGCGGTGTCGCGCAAAGAGCACCAGGCGCTGATCACCAAGGACCGCATGCGTGTGGACGTACTCGCGGAGTTCTATCTGCGCGTCAAGCCGGATACCGACGCCATCGCCAACGCGGCCCAGACCCTGGGCCTGCGCACGCTGGACCCCGACGCGCTGAAGGAAATGATCGAGGGCAAGTTCGTCGACGCGCTGCGCTCTGTGGCCGCGGAAATGGAGATGGCAGAGCTGCACGAGCAGCGCAGCCAGTTCGTACAGAAGGTGCAGCAGGTGGTGTCCGAGGACCTGCTGAAAAACGGCCTGGAACTCGAGTCGGTTTCACTGACCGGCCTCGACCAGACCCACAAGGAATTCTTCAACCAGGACAATGTGTTTGACGCCGAGGGTCTGGCCAGCATGACCCGCTCCATCGAGGCGCGGCGCAAGGAAGTGAACGACGTCGAACAGGAAACCATGGTGCAGATCGAGAAGAAAAATCTCGAGGCGGAGCGCCAGAAGCTGGAGATCGAAAAGGAGAAGCGCTACGCCTATCTGGAACAGCAGCGCGAACTGGAAAACCGCGAGGCGGCGCAGAAGGCCGATATCGCGCGCGAGCAGGCCGCCCAGGAGCGCGCCGCGCGCCAGGCGGAGATCGAGGCCCAGCGCGAGGTGGACCAGGCGCGTATCGCCGCCGAACAGGCCACCAAACTGCTGGAAATTGAAAAGGAGAAACGCCTGCAGGAGCAGGAGATAGAGCGCGAGCGCATCCTAGAGGAGCAGCGTATCTCCAAGCAGAAGTCCGTCGAGATCGCCGAGCAGGAGCGCGCCATCGCGGTTGCGGAGAAATCCAAAGAGCAGTCGGTTGCCGACCAGCAGGCCAACGTGGCCCTGGCCGATGCGGTGAAAGCCGAGGAGCAGGTGCGCACCGCCAAGGATGTGGAGGTCGCCGAGCGGGACAAGCGCATCGAAATCATCGAGGCGCAGAAAGAGGCCGAGCGCCAGGCCACCGCGATCAAGGTGGCCGCGGAAGCGGAGAAGGCCGCCGCGGAAGACAAGGCCGAGGCCCTGCGCCTGCAGGCCGCCGCCGAGGCGGAGGCTGTGCGCATCAAGGTGGAGGCGGACCGCGAGAAGTACGCGGTGGACGCCGAGGGCCAGCGCCTGATGAACGAGGCCTTCAACAGCCTCAACGACGCGCAGATAGCGCTGAAGAAGGTCCTCAGCCTGCACGAGAACCTGCCGCATATCATCCGCGAGAGCGTCAAGCCGCTGGAGAGCATCGAGGGCATGAAGATCATCTCCGTCGAGGGCCTGAACGGTATCGACGGCCGCGCCAGCGGCGGCATCCTCGACAGCGAGGGCGATGCCAAGGGCCAGAGCCTGCCGGAAGCCCTGGTCGGCAGCGCCCTGAAACACCGCGCCATGGCGCCGCTGGTCGACTCGCTGCTGAAGGAGGCGGGCGTCGGCGACCTGAGCCGGGTGCCGGAAACCGAGAGCTGACCCTTCACCAAGCCGCCCTCCGGGCGGCTTTTTTGTAGGATGGGCAAAGCGCAGCGTGCCCATCGATGGCAGGTGACGGCCCCGCCGCCCTCTGCCCATCCCGCTGTCGCTCCCTGCGGCCATGGCGGAGCCGGCGATCTTCGGCTTTTATTAAAGCCATGGAATACAAGGACTACTACAAGATTCTCGGCCTGCAACGCGACGCAGATCAGGCGGAGATCAAGCGGGCCTACCGCAAGCTGGCGCGCAAATACCACCCGGATGTCAGTGCGGAGGCCGGCGCCGAGGATCGCTTCAAGGAAATCAGCGAGGCCTATGAGGTGCTCAAGGATCCGGAGAAGCGCGCCGCCTACGACCAGCTCGGCAGCGGCTGGCAGGCGGGCCAGGAGTTCCGCCCGCCGCCGGACTGGGACCGGGGTTTTGAGTTTCGCGGCGGCGGCTTCACCGAGGCGGATCCGGGCATGTTCAGCGACTTCTTCGAGAGTCTCTTCGGCGGCGGCTTCGCCCGCGGCCACTTCGGCGACAGGGGCAACACGCGCTGGCGCCAGTACCGCGCCCAGGGGGAGAACACCTACGCCAGAATCCATATCGACCTGGAGGACAGCTACCGCGGCGCGACGCGGCAGATCACTCTCAGCCACCGGGAGCCGGGCGCCGACGGCCGCGCGCAGATCCGCGAGCGCAAGCTCAACGTGAAGATCCCGAAGGGCGTGACCGAGGGTCAGCAGATACGCCTGGCCGGGCAGGGCGAACCGGGCACGGGCTGCGGCGCGGCCGGCGATCTCTACCTGGAAATCCACTTCAACCCGCACCGGCTGTTCCGCCCGGAGGGCAAGGATGTGTTCCTGGATCTGCCCCTGGCGCCCTGGGAGGCGGCCCTGGGCGCCGCCATCGAGGTGCCGACGCCGCAGGGGCCGGTCAAGCTGACGATACCGCCGAACAGCCAGAGCGGGCGCAAGCTGCGCCTCAAGGGGCGCGGCATCCCGGCGCGGGAGCCGGGGGATCTGTTTGCGGTGCTCAAGGTGGTCGCGCCGCCGGCGCACAGCGAGGCGGAGAAGGAGGCCTATCGCCAGCTAAGCCGCGCCTTCCACTACAACCCCCGCAAGGGCTTCTGAGGTAGCGCCATGGCAAGCGACACGGAAAAAGAAATCAGCGCCGCTCTGCTGGACGAAGAGGTCGAGCTGACCCTGAGCGAACTCTGCCGCGCCTGCGGGCTGCCGGCGGAGGAGATCATCGCGCTGGTGGAGGAGGGCGTTATAGAGCCGCGCGGCGGCGCCCACGCCCAGTGGCGTTTCAGTGGCATCTGCGTGCGCCGCGTGCGCAGGGTCTACACCCTCGAGCGGGACCTGGGCGTCAACCGGGCCGGCGCCGCGCTGGCGATAGAGCTTCTTGAGGAGATAGAGCGCCTGCAGGCGCAGCTGCGGCGCTTCGAGGAGCGGTAGGGGCGGCCGCTGGCCGCCCCAAAAAGCGTCAGGCGGTGGCCGCGCGGGTAATGGTCACCACCAGGTAGGCGGTGTAGGCGATATAGGCTGCGAGCAGCGCCGCGCCTTCCCAGCGGTTGATGCGGCCCTGGCCGCGAAAGCCGTAGCCGAAGATGAACAGCGCCACCGTCAGGCCGACAACCATCGGCCAGTCGCGCGTCATCACCTCCGGCGGCACGTCGGACATGGGCGCTATGGCGCCGGCGATACCCACCACCGCCAGCAGGTTGAACATATTCGAACCCACCACATTGCCGATCGCGATATCGTGCTCGCCCTTGCGCGCGGCGATCACCGTGGCCGCCAGTTCCGGCAGGGAGGTGCCGAGCGCGACTATCGTCAGGCCGATCACCAGGTCGCTGACCCCCAGGGACTCGGCGATGGTCACCGCGCCCCAGACCAGGATGCGCGAGCTGACGATCAACAGCGCCAGGCCGGCCGCGACCCAGAAGAGCGCGCGCCCGAGCGACATCGAATGAATCTCCAGCTCGCTCTCCATATTGCTCTCCAGAATGTCGCCCTTGCCGCGCAGCGCCGAGACCACGGACCAGCCGATCAGGCCGAAGAAGCCCGCCAGCAGCACCAGCGCCTCCCAGCGCGCCAACTGGTCGTTCCACAGGAAGGCGCCGGTCAGGCAACTGATCGCGAGCAGCAGCGGCAGCTCCTTGCGCACTATCTTCGAGTGCACCGTCAGCGGGATCAGCAGCGCGGTAAAACCGAGAATCAGGCCGGTGTTGGTGATGTTGGAGCCGTAGGCATTGCCGAGCGCCAGGCCCGGACTGCCGTCCAGCGCGGCCATGGCGGACACCACCATCTCCGGCGCCGAGGTGCCGAAGCCGACGATCACCATGCCGATCAGCAGCGACGGCATACCGGCGTGCTTGGCGGTGGCGGCGGCGCCCTCGACGAAGCGGTCGGCGCTCCAGACCAGCAGGGCGAATCCGGCGATGATGGCGAGGGCGGCGAGAAGCATAGGTGGTCCTTATCTGGCATCCAGGTTGGGGCAATAGCCCGGCAGGTTGGGGGGCGATTGTACCGGCTCTGGCGCAGACAGAAAGGGCGGGGTGAACAGGGCGCCGGCGGGCGCGCGTCGAGCCCTCCGGCCGGTGGGGTTTGGCGCCGCGCCCGACTACAGTGAAGGCTGCTGATCGGGGAGTGCCTGCCGTCGCCCGGCGATGCGCACGGCCGTGTGTGACCGGGTGCCGCTATCGGGTTTCCGCCTGCGGCCCCCACTTGACATTAGTTACACCTGCAACTAACTTCGTTGCGCTTGAAACTAACAAGTCGCCACCGCCCTCCACGCGGCGGCGCAAAGACACAGATAACGGAGGACCATATGGCCGATTTGTTTGAAAACCCGATGGGCCTCGATGGCTTTGAGTTCGTCGAATTCACCGCGCCGGAGAAAGGCATCCTCGAGAACGTCTTCGCGGCCATGGGCTTCGAGAAGGTGGCCCGCCACCGCTCCAAAGACGTCGAGCTGTGGCGCCAGGGCGATATCAACTTCATCACCAACTACGAGCCGGGCAGCCACGCCGACTACTACGCCCGCGAGCACGGCCCCTCCGCCTGCGGCCTGGCCTTCCGCGTCAAGGACGCCAAGTTCGCCTACGAAGAGGCGCTGAAGAAGGGCGCCCAGCCGGTGGAAGTGCAGACTGGCCCGATGGAGCTGCGCCTGCCGGCCATCAAGGGTATCGGCGGCGCCACCCTGTACCTGATCGACCGCTATGAAGACGGTTCCTCCATCTACGATATCGACTTCAACTGGTTCGAGGGCGTCGACCGCCACCCGAAAGGCTGCGGTTTCCACACCCTGGACCACCTGACCCACAACGTCTATCGCGGCCGCATGGAGTACTGGGCCAAGTACTACGAAGACCTGTTCAACTTCCGCGAGATCCGCTACTTCGATATCAAGGGCGAGTACACCGGCCTGCTGTCCAAGGCCATGACCGCGCCGGATGGCAAGATCCGCATCCCGCTGAACGAGGAGGCGGCCGGTGGCGGCGGCCAGATCGAAGAATTCCTGATGAAGTACAACGGCGAGGGTATCCAGCACATCGCCTTCGCCTGCGACGACCTGATCGCCTGCTGGGACCGCCTCAAGGAGCGCGGCATGGAGTTTATGACCCCGCCGCCGGACACCTACTACGAGATGCTGGAAGAGCGCCTGCCCGGCCACGGCGAGCCCACCGACGAGCTGAAGAAGCGCGGCATACTGCTCGACGGCACCACCGAGGGCGGCCAGCCGCGCCTGCTGCTGCAGATCTTCTCCGCCAATATGCTCGGCCCGGTGTTCTTCGAGTTTATCCAGCGCAAGCAGGACGAGGGCTTTGGCGAGGGCAACTTCAAGGCCCTGTTCGAGTCCATCGAGCGCGATCAGCTCAAGCGCGGCGTCATCAAGCAGGACGAAAAGAAAGAGGCCTGATATGGCGATCAAACGCATTCACCACGTCGCCTACCGCTGCCGCGATGCCAAGGAGACGGTGGCGTTCTACCGCGACCTGCTCGGCATGGAGTTCCAACTGGCCATCGCCGAGGACAAGGTGCCCTCCACCGGCGAGCCGGACCCCTATATGCATGTCTTCCTCGATGCGGGCATGGGCAATGTGCTGGCCTTCTTCGAACTGCCCAACTCCCCGGATATGGGCCGCGACGAGAATACCCCCAAGTGGGTGCAGCACATCGCGCTGGAAGTGGAGAGCATGGACGAACTGCTGGCGGCCAAGGCCAGGCTGGAAGCCGCCGGCGTCGAGGTGCTGGGTCCGACGAACCACACCATTTTCCAATCCATCTACTTCTTCGACCCCAACGGCCACCGCATCGAGCTGGCCGCGAATACCGCCAAGCCCGGCATGCACGAAGAGCTGAAGCGGGTGGCCGAGGATATGCTCGAGGAGTGGTCGCGCACCAAGAAGGCGCCCAGGCACGCCGCCTGGATGCACGGCGAGGAAGAGTTCAAACCGACTGTTGAAACGGAGGCACAGTGAAGCTAGCCAGTCTCAAATCCGGCCGCGACGGCCAGCTGGTTGTCGTCAGCGACGACCTGACACGCATGGCCCCGGCCGCCGAAATCGCGCCGACCCTGCAGAGCGCGCTGGACAACTGGGCCGAGATCGCCCCCAGGCTGGAGCGGCTGCACGCGCAGCTCGAAAGCGGCGAAGTCGAGGGCGAGCCCTTCGATCAGACCCAATGCCACTCGCCGCTGCCGCGCGCCTACCACTGGGCCGACGGCAGCGCCTACGTCAACCACGTGGAGCTGGTGCGCAAGGCGCGCGGCGCCGAGATGCCGGAGAGCTTCTGGACAGATCCGCTGATGTACCAGGGCGGCTCCGACAGCTTCCTGGCCCCGCGCGAGCCGATCCTGATGCCCCAGGCCGAGGGTTTCGGTATCGACTTCGAGGCCGAGATAGCAGTCATCACCGACGACGTGCCGATGGGGGTGACCCCGGAGCAGGCGCTCGGGCACATCAAGCTGGTGATGCTGGTCAACGACGTCTCCCTGCGCGGCCTGATCCCGGGTGAACTGGCCAAGGGCTTCGGCTTCTACCAGTCCAAACCGAGCAGCGCCTTTTCTCCTGTCTGCGTGACCCCGGAACAGCTGGGCGACAAGTGGAAAGACGGCAAGCTGCACCTGCCGCTGCAGTCCTTCCTCAACGGCGAGAAGTTCGGCGAGCCCAATGCCGGCGTGGATATGACCTTCCACTTCGGCCAGCTGATCGCCCACGCCGCCAGGACCCGCCCGCTGTGCGCCGGCACCATCATCGGCTCCGGTACCGTGTCCAACAAGCTGGACGGCGGCCCCGGCAAGCCGGTGGCCGAGGGCGGCGTCGGCTACAGCTGCATCGCCGAGATCCGCATGATCGAGACGATCCAGCAGGGCCAGCCGAGCACGCCGTTTATGCAGTTCGGCGACAAGATCGCGATCGAGATGCTGGACGACAACGGCCAGTCCATCTTCGGGCGCATAGAGCAGACGGTCGAACAGGCGTAAACACGCCCAGGGGCAACTGCCCCAACTGTGGGAGCCTGCCCTGCAGGCGATTCCCCCAACGAAAAAGGCCATCCGTTGCGGTGGCCTTTTTTGTACCCGAAAAACCACACCGGTAGCCCGGATGCAGCGAAGCGGAATCCGGGAACTCACCCCGCCAAAAGCTTCCCCCCCCACCGATCCCGTCTGAACAGACCCACCACAAACGGTAAAGTGACCCAATATCCGGAGTGCCAGGCCTGGTAGGATGGGCAAAGGAGCGCAGCGACGTGCCCATCACCCGAAGCCCCGGACGCGCAAACAACCTGGAGAGCAGAATAATGCTATCGCGGCCCCCGAAGTTCCTGTTTATTGTGTATATGGTCACCTGGCTGGTCGCCCCCAGCACCTGGGCCACCACCGCCACCGAACAGCTGCAATCCATCATCGACGACCACTGGCAATACAGCCTCAAAGAAGACCCCATCACCGCCGGCCGCATGGGCGTGCCCGACTACAACGACCGCCTCCCCGGCGTCGCCCCCGCAGACCGCGCCCGCCGCCTGAAGGCGGAACAGGAATTCCTCGCCCGCCTGAACAAGATAGACGCGGAACAGCTGAACGAATCCGACCGCGTCAACCTGGAACTGCTCACCTGGGTGCTGCAGAACTCCGTCGAGGGCAACCAGCTCTTCCTCGACCGCATCCCGTTCAACACCTTCTACAGCTTCTGGAGCTCTGCCCTGGAGGCCAATAACGGCCTGGCCATGCCCGGCGTGGAGGACTACGAGGACTATATAGCGCGCATCCGGGATTTCGGCCGCTACTTCGACGAAAACATCGCCAATATGCGCCAGGGCATAAAGGACGGCTTCGTGCAGTCGAAAATCGTCGTCGAGGGCGTGGCGCCGACCGTGCGCGCCCAGGTCAAAGACGATCCGAAGCAGAGCAGCCTCTACGAACCCTTCGAAAATATGCCCGCGACCATTTCGAAGAAGGAGCAGCAGCGGTTGCGTGCCGAAGGTCAGCAGGCCATTGAGGACGCCGCCATTCCCGCCTTCGCGCGCGTGGCCGACTTCCTAGAAGGCGACTATATGCAGGCCGCCACCGACACCATCGCCGCCGAAGACCTGCCCGGTGGCAAGGACTACTACCGCCACGGAATAAAAACCTACGTCACACTGGATATGGACCCGGCCGAAATCCACCGGATAGGCCTGGCCGAAGTGAAGCGCATTCGCGCGGAAATGGAATCGCTGGTGCGGGAATCCGGCTTCGACGGCAGCCTCGAGGCGTTCACCGAATTCCTGCGCACCGACCCCCAGTTTTACGCAAAGACCCCGCAGGAGCTGCTCAAGGAAGCGTCCTATATCGCCAAGAAAATCGACTACCAGCTGCCGGAATTCTTCGGCCTGCTGCCGCGCCTGCCCTACGGCGTGGTGCCGGTGCCGGATGAAATCGCCCCCAACTACACGACGGCTTCCTACAACCCGGCCGCCGTCGGCGGTACCCGCGGCGGCGCCTACTGGCTCAACACCCACGCCCTGGACCAGCGCCCGCTGTACGAACTGCCGGCCCTGACCCTGCACGAAGCCGTCCCCGGTCACCATTTGCAGGGCGCCCTGAGCCTGGAACTGGAAAACGTCCCCGACTTCCGCCGCAACCTCTACCTCAGCGCCTTCGGCGAGGGCTGGGCCCTCTATTCGGAGCGCCTGGGCAAAGAGATGGACGATATCTACACCACCCCCTACGAACACTTCGGCCGCCTCAGCTACGAAATGTGGCGCGCCGCGCGCCTGGTGATCGACACCGGCATCCACTCCCAGGGCTGGACCCGCCAGCAGGCGCTGGATTTCCTCGCCGACAACACCTCCCTGTCTCAGGCCAACGTGCGCGCCGAAGTGGACCGCTATATCTCCTGGCCGGGGCAGGCGCTGTCTTACAAGATGGGGGAGATCAAGATTCGCGAGCTCAGGGCGAGGGCCGAGAAGGCGCTTGGGGATCAGTTTGATCTGCGGGAATTTCACGATTCGGTGTTGGCGAATGGGGCTCTGCCGATGGAGATGCTGGAGGCGCAGATGGAGAGGTTTATCGCCGAGGCGCGCAACCAGTGAGCGGTGCTCAATTCGAGCCAACTTGGCTGCCAAACTCCCCTACCGCCGGGCAGTGCCAGTCTTTGATGCCGGCACTGCGGGCCGCACTTTTATAAAGGCTGGAGCGCTGCGACGGTGCAGCATTGCGAATAGCGGCCCACGCCTGATAGGCGTCGCTTGAAACTGGAATCCTTTCGATGAGCAGGGAGTCCAGTTTCTCTGCACGCTCCTGTGCAGTCATTGTGGGGTAGCTTTCCGTTTTTACGAGATTTGTGAATTGTTCACAAAATAGTTCGAAATTTCTATTATCGTGGCCTGCGACTCGATCGTTCTTAGGCGTGCAGGCAGAAATTGTGATCAATATAGAGAGTATTATTCTGAATCTAATATTCATTTCGTCAAAAAATTTGGAAATTTAATATAGGGGCCGTTGTGGCCCCGCAAGATAGAAAATTATTTTCTAAAGGACTTATTTTTAATATCTGTCCCTTGGCGAAATACGGCTTGCTGTAGCTTCGCCGTTAGCTCCTTTGGATCAACTTCATTCGAAAGCGGAGTTTTCTGCTTTTCGGATGAGTTCAGGTGTTTTTCATCTTTGTCATCCTCGTCTACAACCATTTTTCCGTCTTCTCTGGGCTTGCCTCAATGAAGTCCAGCCGCAGACTTCCACAGTTGTAAGTGGGGCGGCCAAATGACAAGGCATTGAGTTGTCCCTTGTTCCACACAGCACACTCAAAGCGCTTTGGATATCGGAATTTAAGATCCGGGTAGCTGCCTGCCCAGTCCCAATTAACCCGCCGCTCCGGATGCGCAGACCAAGAGTCGGCGGCCCTTAAAACGGATTGATTTATAGTCGTTAAAGTCAAATTCGGGTGGTCGCTTTTTAGGTGCTTCTCGGTGGCGGTTAGTACCATCTCCCTAACATGTTCGTAGTGTAGTGGCCAAAATAACTTGACCACTACACACAGCAGTTGCGCAGCTTTCTCGGCGCCCTGCGCGATGGGGACACCGGCCTTTATGTCAGCACCGGTGGATTCAGCAAAGATGCACGTTACGAGGCCGAGCGGGCTACGGTTCCGGTTACCCTGGTTGATATCGATGATTTGGCCGATTTAGTGGTTTCACACTATGAAGCTTTCGATCTCGAAGGGCGCGCTCTGCTTCCATTGATACGGGTCTACTGGCCGGCGGAGTAGCAGCTCAACTGTCGGTGCTCTGAAAGCGCATTAATGCAATATCGCGTCCCTGGCGCAGATAGGTGTGGAATCGATCCAGTATCGCCGATGGCTGCCCGCCTTCGTCTTCCTCTACAAATCCGAGGGAGCGATAAAACGGCACCAGGTGCCGGTAGGGAAAGGTAAAAGTCTGATCGTCGAACTTTTCCGCCATACTGTTCAGCAGCAGACGGGCGACACCCTGACCCTGAGAATCAGGTGCCACGGCCACTCCCGCCAGCAATTGAGCGCCCGTCAGCTGCCTCAGACAACCACAGGCAATAATCTGCTGCTGTGCATCCCTGATCACCATACAGGAATCATGCCGCCGCGCTTTGCCGCGGAATTTATACGTGCGGTAAAATTTATTCGCCAGTGGTATCTCCGCTTCAGAGAGCCACTGGGCCGAAAATTCCTTATCTAGACTCATCTATGCCGCGCCAAATCTGCCCAACCTGCCAGCGCCCGCCGAAGGTCTGTTACTGCAGCGCACTGGTCCACATCGCCAATCGGATCAAGGTGCTGATCATACAGCACCCGCTGGAGCAGAAGCACCCGTTCAATACCGGGCGTATGGCGCATCTGTGTCTGGACAACAGCGGGCTGGTGGTGGCGGAGCGCCTGTCCGAGGAGGCGCTGGCACGGCTGCTGGCACCGCGGTCGGCGCTGCTCTATCCGTCGCTGGAGTGGCTGCCGGTGGTGGAGCAGGTAGAGGCTGGAACTGTGCAGGCTCGGGCGCTGCAGCAGCTGGTCGTGATCGATGCTAGCTGGCGCAAGTCCAAGAAGATGCTGCATCTGCACCCGACGTTGCAGCGGTTGCCGCGGGTCAGCTTTGAGGGGGAGTTGCAGTCCAACTATCAGATCCGCCATTCCTCTCTCGCCAACAGCCTGTCGACGCTGGAGAGTATTGTGGTTGCGATGCAGCAATTGGAGCCGGAGTCGAACTGCGAGCGCCTGTTACAGCCGTTTGAGCGGATGATTGCGCTGCAGCGACAGAGTTCCGGTGCGTAACCGCTCGATAGCGAGTTGACGTTCATCTGGCGCCTGTGACAAAACGGAAGCGGCGAGTGCGCGAGCCGGTGGGGAGCGGTGGACCGGCCCGCTTCCGATTTTGGGCCGGCTGTTAGTAAGCGCCGGCACTGTAGATCAATTCATAGCTGTGGCTATACAGCTCCAGGATATTGCCAAACGGATCTTCCATATAGATCATCCGGTACGGCTTCTCACCCGGGTAGTAGTAACGGGGTTTTTCCATGCGCTTTTTGCCGCCGGCGGCAACGATACGCTCGGCCAGTTCCTCTAGATTGGGATCCTGCACGCAGAAATGGAAAATTCCGGTTTTCCAGTATTCGAAGTTGTCTTCCGGGTTTTCCTGGTTGTTGAACTGAAATATCTCGACACCGATGCGGTCACCGGTGGACAGGTGGGCGATACGGAAGCTGCCCCAGCCCGCGCCGAACACGTCGGTACACATCTGTCCAATGGCGCTGTCGTCCTCCTCGATCAGCGTGGGTTCCATAATCAGGTACCAGCCCAATACCTGGGTATAGAATTCAACCGCCTTGTCCAGATCGGGGACGGAAATACCGATGTGGGAAAAAGTTCTCGGATAGACGTTGCTCATTTGAGGTGCTCCTGCGTTGAAGTTGCACGCAGATTACAAGCTATAGTTAATAACGTGAAATAATCATTTGAAATGCAAATGAGCACAAAAAGTGATGATTAATACGACCTGGCTCCGCACTTTCTGCACCCTCGCCGAGGTGGGTCATTTCACGCGGACCGCCGAGCGCCTGCATATGACCCAGTCCGGTGTGAGCCAGCATCTGCAGAAGCTGGAGAGCCAGCTTGGCCACGCCTTGCTCGACCGGGAAGGCAGGCAGTTTACGCTCACGGATGCCGGGGAGCGCCTGTATTCAGAAGGGCGCAAGATCCTGCTGGCGCTGCAGAATCTCGAGCAGAGTGTGGGGGAGGATCCGGCCTACGAGGGGCGGGTGCGGGTCATGTCGCCGGGCAGTGTCGGGCTGCGCTTGTATCCCCAGTTGCTGGCGCTGCAACAGCGGTATCCGGCCCTTGTCATCGACTATCGCTTTGCCCCCAACCAGGACGTGGGAAACGCGATCGCCAGTGACGAAATCGATATCGGCTTGATGTCGAGGGCGTCGACGCGCGAGGAGGTCAGCTGTCAACGGGTCGCTGAGGAAGAGTTATTGCTGGTCACGCCCGCCAAGGTGGCCAGGCCCGGCTGGCAGCAGTTGCTGGCGCTGGGGTTTATCGATCACCCGGATGGCTCCCACCACGCCGGCCTGTTGCTCGGGGCGAATTATCCGGAGTTCGAGGGTGCCAGCATGTTCAGGAAGCAGGGCTTCTCCAACCAGATCGGGCTGATCCTGGAACCGGTGAGCAGGGGGCTGGGGTTCACCGTATTGCCCGCCTACGCAGTGGAGGCCTTTCTGAGGCCAAAGCTGGTCCGTGTACACCGTCTGCCGAAGCCGGTCAGTGAAACTTTATATCTGGTCAGCCGCCGGCAGCGGGTGATGCCGAACAGGGTGACTACTGTTATCAACGAAGTAATGAAGAAGCTGTAAACCGTGATGCTGACACGCCACCGTCTGGCGCCGGTGAGAAGGTCGGATCTTTGTTGCCGCGCCCTGTCGCCTCAGGTGCGGATCAGGCAGCGGTTAGCGAAGACGCAAAGCTCCGAAATCTGCATAATGGCGCGCCCCAGTTACCCCTGAACCGCACACCTGGTAGTCCCGCAATGGAAATCAACGTCAATTTTCTCGATAACCTCCGGCTCGAAGCCAAGTTCGACGACTTCACGGTCATCACCGATCAGCCGATCCGCTACAAGGGCGATGGCTCGGCGCCGAGCCCGTTCGACTACTTCCTGGCGTCCTCCGCGCTCTGCGCGGCCTATTTTGTTCGCGTTTACTGCCTGTCGCGCAATATTCCAACCCACAATATCCGCCTGTCGCAGAACAATATTGTCGACCCGGAAAACCGCTACAACCAGATCTTCAAGATCCAGGTGGAGCTGCCGGAGGAACTCTCCGAGAAGGACCGCCAGGGCATACTGCGCTCGATCGACCGCTGCACGGTCAAGAAGGTGATTCAGACGGGCCCCGAGTTCCAGATAGAGCCGGTGGAGAACCTGGCCGAGGACGCCCAGGCGCTGCTGATGGTGCAGCCGGACGCCGAGCACCGCACTTTTATCGAGGGCAAAGACCTGCCACTGGAGCAGACCATCGCGAACATGACCAAGATCCTCGAGGATCTCGGCATGAAGATAGAGATCGCCTCCTGGCGCAATATAGTGCCGCATGTGTGGTCGCTGCATATCCGCGATGCGGCCTCGCCGATGTGCTTTACCAACGGCAAGGGCGCCACCAAGGAGGCCGCCCTGTGTTCGGCACTGGGGGAGTTTATCGAGCGCCTGAACTGCAACTTCTTCTACAACGACCAGTACTTCGGCGAGGAAATTGCCCACGCCGACTTCGTGCATTACCCGAACGAAAAGTGGTTTGCACCGGGGCCGGACGACGCGCTGCCGGAAGGCATCCTGGATGAGCACACGCTGCCCATCTACAACCCGGACGGCGAGCTCAGGGCCTCGAATCTGATTGACACCAACTCCGGCCGCGCCGACCGCGGCATCTGCTCGCTGCCGTTTGTGCGCCAGTCCGATGGCGAGCTGGTGTACTTCCCGTCGAACCTGATCGAGAACCTGTTTCTCAGCAACGGCATGAGTGCCGGCAATACGCTGGCCGAGGCGCAGGTGCAGTGCCTGTCGGAGATCTTCGAGCGAGCGGTGAAAAAGGAGATCATCGAACGGGAAATTGCGCTGCCGGATGTGCCCCGTGCGGTGCTGGAAAAATATCCCGAGATCCTCGAGGGCATAGCCGCGCTGGAAAAGCAGGGCTTCCCGATTCTGGTCAAGGATGCCTCCCTGGGCGGTCGCTTCCCGGTGATGTGCGTGACGCTGATGAACCCGCGCACCGGCGGTGTCTTCGCGTCCTTTGGCGCGCATCCGAGTTTCCCTGTGGCGCTGGAGCGCAGCCTGACCGAACTGATGCAGGGCCGCAGCTTCGAGGGCCTCAACGACGTGCCGCCACCCACCTTCAACAGCCAGGCGGTGACAGAGCCGAATAACTTTGTCGAGCACTTTATCGATTCCACCGGGGTGGTCTCCTGGCGCTTCTTCAGTGCCAGGTCCGATTACGAATTCGTCGAGTGGGACTTCTCCGGCAATCACTCGGATACCAACGAGACCGAGGCCAGCCGCCTGTTCAGGATACTCGCCGAGATGGGCAAGGAGGTGTACGTGGCCACCTACGAGGAGCTGGGCGCGCCGGCCTGCCGCATCCTGGTGCCGGGCTATTCCGAGGTGTACCCGGTCGAGGACCTTATCTGGGACAACACCAACAAGGCCCTCGACTACCGCGAGGATATCCTGAACCTGCACGCGCTCGGCGACGAACAACTGGAAGATCTGGTGGAGCGCCTGGAGGAAAGCCAGCTCGACAACTACGAAACCATCATCAACCTGATCGGTGTCGAGTTCGACGAGAATACCGTCTGGGGGCAGCTGACGATTCTGGAACTGAAGCTGCTGATCTACTTGGCGCTGCAGCGGCACGAGGAGGCGCTGGAACTGGTGGAGACCTTCCTGCAGTACAACGACAATACCGTCGAACGCGGGCTTTTCTATCAGGCGATGAACGCGGTGCTGGAAATTACGCTCGATGACGAGCTTGAGCTGGACGACTACATCGCCAATTTGCGGCGCATGTTCGGCGACGAGACGATGGATGCGGTGGTCGGCTCGGTGAATGGCAGTGTGCGCTTTTACGGACTGACGCCGACCAATATGCAGCTGGAGGGGCTGGATAAACACCTGCGCCTGATCGAGAGTTACAAAAAACTGCACGCGGCGCGGGCGGCGAAAGCGAGAGAGAGGCGAGAGGAGCGTCGAGTCAATAGCGGCCCGGTTTCCCGCCGCGGGGCATGACGCTATGGCAGCCCCGCGTACAGGGCGTTGCTGCTGGCGGCAACTCGCGAATGCGGGCGTGGACTGAAGCCTATCGCGGTTATATGTCCGCGCGCGGAATCACGCCGCGCCTCGCCGTTCAGAGCCAGTGCAAATAGCGGTAACCGCCGAGTTGCCGCACCTGCCGGTTGATCGCGGCGGCGCGGCTGCGCACATAGCTCGACGGATATTTGGCCGACATCCTTTTCGGGTTCGGCAGGACCGCCGCCATGCGCCCGGCCTGCCACGAATTGAGATGCTGTGCCGAGGTGCCGAAGAAGTTCTTCGCCGCCGCTTGGGCGCCGTAAATCCCGTCTCCGAATTCGGCGATATTCAGGTATACCTCCAGAATCCGCCTCTTGGGCCAGAGCACCTCCATCAGCAACGTGAACCAAGCCTCCAGCCCCTTGCGCAGGTAGCTGCGGCCGTGCCAAAGGAACAGGTTCTTGGCGGTCTGCTGGGTGATGGTGCTGGCGCCGCGCACGCGCCTGCGGTCCTCGCTGAGGGCCTTCTGCAGCGACGCGAAGTCGAAGCCGAAGTGCCGGGGGAATTTCTGGTCTTCCGCGGCGATGACGGCCATCTGCAGGTTCGGCGAAATCTGCTCCAGCGGGCGCCACTGGTTCTGTGCCTGCCGGCCGCTGTGCAGCTCCCAGGCGAAGATCACCGCCGAAGAGGGCGGATCTATCCAGCGCAGGGCCAGTACCAGCAGCGCCGTGCCGGCGAAGAAGGTGACCCCGAACCAGAAGCCGAGTCTGGCGGCGCGTTTCAGAGGGCGGGACAACATAGGTTTCATCGTTGCTAATCGCGGTTTCTCCAGTGAGACGCCGGCCGCTGCCGAAGGTTCCAGGCGCAGTCTGGACGGTGGGGCTGAGCTGCGCTCAAGGCCGCGCAGTCGGCGCTACCTGGTCCAACAAGCGATAAATTCCCGCCCGACGGCGTGCTGTGGCAGCGAGTGTGACTCTTCCTCGATTCCCTGTTCTTTTTCCATTGCGGTCACGCGCCGATTGGCGGCGGCGAACCGGGCGGCGGGATCATTGAGCCCTTTATTGAGTGCATCGCCATACAGCGCCGCGCTGAACCAGATGCACTCGGGGTCATCACTGCAGCCGAAGGAAGTGCGGTCCGGTACCCCGAAGGCGAATACCACGCGGTTTGGTTTCGTCAGAGCCCACGAGAAGCAGGCGCACAACGTGCACTTCTGTCTGTTGCAGTAGGTGTGTCCTGCTTAATGTGTTCAGTCCTGGATTGTCCCGTAATAGGTTAGATCCCCGTACCCAACCACCACGCCGGCACTACCGGGCACTACGATATCGGGGTGGCCATCTAAATTGACATCGGCGATGCCGGCGCTGGCGTCGTCCCAGGGGGAGAAATCTTTGTGTAGAAAGTTCAGGGTGAAGTTGTGATCCCCCTGGTTCATGATGGCCTGTGCTTCGTATGTACCCGTAAGCAGTAAGTCGGTGCGCCCGTTGCCGTCCAGATCGGCAAACTGCACGCCCTGGCGGTTATCGCCGGAGAAGTCGAACTGAGCAATTTCTGTGTGTTCGACAAAACTGCCATCATCGCTCCGGTACAGAATATTGAGGAACTGGCCGTTGAGGATCACTATCTCGGCGAAACCGTTACCGGTCAGATCCGCGGCGGCGAGCCCGGGAACGTTGGTATTGAACGATGTATCCACAATGGTTTCCGTGAAGCCCTCTTCCCGGTTGTAGAAGATCCGCACCTGCTCCGCGTCGGTGTAGACATCGGTGTAGATAGCGATGGCATCCTCGCGGCCGTCATTGTCTATATCCGCCAGACTGGCATCGTCGGTCCAGCTCGTCAGTAGTGGTATTCGCACGGCCTCTCCCAGGCCGCTATCTCCCTGCGCCCAGTAGACGTATTCCAGTTCGGAACAGGCGCGCAGGGCAATCAGGTCGTTTTTGTCGTCCCCGTTGACGTCTTCGATGGTAATCTCGCGGATATAGTTGTAGTCCTCGCGGTTGCAGGGGGATTCCGGAAACGCCAGTTTGGTCACAGTGTTGTAGTTGCCATTGCCATCCTGTGAAGCTACAACCATGGCCTGGTTATCCGAGCTGACGATTTCCGCTCGCCCGTCACCGTCGAGGTCCCCGGTAATCAGGTACTTGTTGCCCGCCGGTACGGATTCCGCGCGGGCGAAGGTGCCATCGCCATTATTCAGAAAAATTTCGCTCTCTATTTGTGTGTTATCCACTCGGTATAGCGAGACGATATCGGCGGCCTTGTCGCCGTTCAGATCCGCGGCAGCTGCCGACATGGATGAGGGACCGTATTGCCCCGCAACTCGGGCGCTGACCACGATGGGTACATCGCCGCTGTTGATGGTGGTAGAGCTGTAAAAGTCCTGACCGCGTGCACTGACGGTGAAACTGTGGCCGTAGGGAGATAGTGACGTGACCGTATTGTGTGGTGTGTGGTTGTTCTCCTCCAGCGCGGTCTCCCCATCGAAACCGCTGGTAGCGGAGCTCCAGATGACGTCATCTTCATCCCAGGGGCCATTGAGACCGCTGGTGGCATCCAGAGCGTAGGCGGGCTGCGCGGTATCGAGCGGTTTTACCTCCAGGCCCGCGTTCAGCTGCTCTACCGAATAGGTTTCGTTGGTAAGGTTTTCCCACACAGTAATACTGGACGTGGAGCGGGACTCATTTTCACCATCAGAGACGTAGAGATTGAAAACGTAGTCACCGGCCAGATCCGGCTGGAAGGTGAAGTAGGGCGTGTTGGGATGTTGTAGTTTAAAGGCGCTGTCAGCGGGCTTGGCCACCAGTTCCCAGCGATAGGAAAGGAAATTGCCGTCGGCATCGTGACTGTAGAGGCCGTGCACGAAGGTATCCAGGCGTTCCCGGCTGCTGAGGGGTTCCCCCGGATTGGAAACAGGTGCATAGCTGTTATGAAACGTTGCCTGGGCGTCGCTGTTATTGAGCAGTTCCCAGGTAACGCGGTTACCGGTCTCGAGCTGGCCATCGCCGTCTTCATCGAGTAGCAGCGCAGCAAAGGTGGCGTTGAGTCCGAACAGCCCGCCCTCACCGTCGCCCTGGAAGCGGATCAATCCATTGCGGCCTCCACGCCAGTAGTTGCGGCTCTCCTCCATGCCGAATTCGGCCATCGGACGTTCAGTACGGATGGTGATCTTGCCTTGGGCGGAGTCGTACAGGGTGCCGCTGACTTCAGAGTTGAAATAACTGTAGGGGTAGCCGCTAACAAGTGTTTTGTCGGTAGAGAATTCCTGCAGTTTCAGCTGCCGGCTTTCAACTTGGTCGACGAGGATGAGGTTTAAACGATGGTGGCGGGACTCAGGGCCGGCACCTTCTACGGTACCGTGCATTATGTAAGTGTCGCTGCCGGTACTCAGAGTAAAGTTTTCAAAGGATTGATCGCCGGACGTATAGCTGTAGTAGGAGTTGCCGTCACCCTCTTCATAGCGCTGCACATTCTGGACAATGCGGCCGCTGGCCGTAACACCATCCTCGCTAAAGTCATTGAACTCGACGACTACTTGCGAGCTGTTGACACCGGTGGACGTGACCTCAACGGTAATCTTGCCGCCGCCGGAGCCATCCTTGCTCTGCTTGCTGCTACTGCTACCGGGCTCGACATCGATCCAGAAACTGTCGGCAATTTCCGAAGTACTGGCAGCAACGATCAGGGATCGGGACAGCTCCAACACCGTATCCCGGTTTACCGGCGCCGCTGAGGTGGGGCCGCTATAGCTGGGAGGGGCGGAGCCGGAGCCTCCTCCGCCGCTGGATAAGTCCTGGCTGGAGTCATCGCTACCACCGCCGCCTCCGCCACAGCCGGTCAGCGCGACGGCGGTGAGCAGGCTTGCTGTGAGAATTGCTGGATTTACCGCCGAATGTTTGAATGGCCCCACGAGTCTGTCTCCCCCAAGAAGTGTGGTTATGATTTAACCGGCAAGGATACCAGAAACCTGGGCGCGGGTGTCTGACTGGAGAGCACCACCTATCTCGTGACGGCAAGGACCTCGCTCCTGAGCAGGTAGTTCGATGAGAGTTCTCGCCCGCGATATTGCTATGCAGCGCATCCGTCTGACTTGTCCTTACTGACTGACCAACGTCTTCGGAATCCCGTTCATGTTTATTCAGTGGCAGATATCGACTAACATTTGCGCCACCGTTTTCTGTGCGGGATAGCAAGCCTATTGGTTCTCCATTTATCTACCCAACAAGAAAAATACCTATGAAAACTCCTTTCGCCCGAGCCTTACTTCTGACCAGCACATTTGCTCTTGTTGCCTGTGGCGGCGGTGGTGGGGGCGGCGGCGATGCGGGAGAAGGAAATAGCAACGGTTCCGGGCAGGCGGGTGGCGGTAGTGCGCAGCCGCTTGCACCCACGGCGAAAATCACGCTGGAAAATACTCGCACTTTTGCCGGTGGCGCCTACACCTTCGTGGATATCCAAAACGCGCTCATCAACAATTTCACCTATCCGTTGGAACCGCCGAGTTTTTCCTCCAGCAGAAATGGCAATACCAGTGAAGAATGTTTTGCCGGTGGCACCCTGACCAAGACGGTTTCGGAAGACGGTGCCGTCGAGTCGCTTGCATTTCAGGACTGCCAACTACAAAGTGGACTGGTTCTAGATGGTGAGCTGGAGATTGGCACCTCCAGTGCTGATAGTAACGATGCGTACGAAATAGAATTTGACCTCTCAAGCCTCTCGGCCCAGAAGGCCACCTACAGCCTGGATATCAGCGGTAAGGTCTCGGTGATGGTGCCGGGCCATAACGAGGCCCCCCGCAGGATCAAAGTAATTTCCAATCTGCAGGCAACGGACAGTGAGAATAGCGAGCGTTATCTCACGGAAAACTTTCAGTACGAGCTCAGTATGGGCTATCCGGCGTCGTTTATAGACACAATGAATTTCAGCGGCGGATTGGGAACCGATGCCTTGGGCATGGCGGTGCTGAAGGTGCAGAGCGCCGATATCGGTGACCGCTTTGCGGGCGGCTCCAATATCACCGGTGTCGACGACAGCTTCGGGGTTATGCAGCGGGTTGGTATTATCTCTGACAGCGATCTGGAACTGCTCTACTTCGCCAGTCCCACGCAGAATTTTTCGAGCGCTGGCGTGCGTCTGCCCTTGTCCGAGCTCAGGGAAGGAAAATTTGATTTCTTTGGTAGCGAAAATACACCGCCGAAGAATAGTCCCCGCTGGTATTCCGGAAATTACCGAAGTGCGGAACTGGGTGAAGAAATCACCATCAGCAGTTACAGCCGCTATATGACAGACTACAACGGCGATCTGCTGACAACCGGGCTGGAGATCTGGAATCTGGGCAAAGGATACGGGGCCGAGGGTGAAGAAATTCGCAACTATCTCCAGGTTAACCAGGCCGGCTACGACATTCAAAAGATTGCCTTTGAGGTGCCAGGCGAGTGGCAGGTCTCGGTCACAGCCACAGACCCGAAGGGCGAAACATTCAGCCTGTATTACACCACGGTAACGATCACTGATGCCCGCGATACTGACGGCGACGGTATCATTAACGAAAACGATCTCGACGATGACAACGATGGGGTGCCGGATTCCGATGACGCCTTTCCTTTGGATGCCAACGAGGACAGCGATACGGATGGTGACGGAATTGGCAATAACGCGGATACCGACGATGACAATGATAGTGTCGTCGACGGTGAAGATGCGTATCCACTCAACCCAAGATGTGCGCTAGCTTCTGATGGCGATGGAGAGTCTTGCTACCTCGACATGATTTTCCATACCAACAGCTTTATCGACAGTCGCAATATCGTCTATTACTGGAATTCCTGTTTTTCGGCCAATTGCAGTCCTGCGGTTGGAAAGATTATTCGCTGGGATATGAGCAGTGGGCATTTTCTGCCGCCGCTTGAAATCAACCGTACGCTTGGTGAGGCTGGAGATACCATAAAGGTGCGCCATTTCACAGAGCAGGATAGAGCCGTTGTCATTTTTTCCGATACAGAGGTGGTTTATTTTGAGTTGGGCGCGGTCGAACCTGTAGCTAAGCTGTCCAACTTGCCGCCTAAGCCATACGACTGGTTACTGGGTTATTATGCAGAAGGTGATTATCTCGTTCGTGTAACGCGAAATTCTGCGGACAACTACAATTATGCAGAGGTGTTCGATCTGGCATATGCAGAAATCGAGGAGGCCGGAGCGGTCATCGAGACTAATTACAGCTATATCCCTAACAAGATTGCACCTTATGCCGCGAAGGGATACACGCTTAATAGGGAAACGGTCACTCTGGAAAAATTCGACCGCGACGTCTTTATTCAGAATACATATTCGCTTATTTTCTCGCCAGACAATACCCGCGCCTTGGACACCAACACAGGCAAGGTATATCAACTCGACAGCTTGGAGGTTGTCGGAGATATTGCCGGCCTTGGGAGTACCGGCTGGCGCAGGTATATGTCCTGGACAAAAGACGGAATCGTCGATGCAGGCAGCTTCTTTAATACTGAAACCCGGCAGAGCGACAGCCGTGTCAGCCTGTTCGACGATTCAACGTTTGCGTTAAAAAAACAACTGGATTACCCGGAAACGATCATCTCGTACAACGATCGTGAGCAGATAATGTTTGACGGAGACAAGTATTACTTTTTGTCTTATAGGCGTATTACGGAAACGGGCTTTCCGGATCGCGAATTCGACCATCGTTTTATGGAAGTCGATTTAAGTGAATGATTCGCCATTAAGACAAGGTCTATAGTCGTGCAGGGGTGGAGCTCAAATTGCTGTCACTGGCTCCACCACTGAAGAAACATCTGGCCGACCGCCTTTTGTGGCAGTGAATGTGATTCTCCGTCGATCGCCTGCTCTTTTTCCATTTCGGTAATCCGCCGATTGGCGGCGGCGAACCAGGCTTGCGGATCATCGACACCGGCTTTCAGTGCATCGCCGTAAAGGGCCGCACTGAACCAGGTGCGCTCCGAGTCGTCGCTACAACCGAAGGAGGTGCGGTCCGGGGCGGCGGAGGTGAATACGATGCGGTTGGGTGCGGCCAGCGCCTCTTTCCACTGGCCGGAATAGCAGGCGGAGATCACTATCCACTGGTGGCGAGCCTTGAGGCCGTCCAGCCACTGCTTGCCGTCGTTTACCGAAATGTCATTGAGAGGCAGCTTCTGCTCCGCCAGCTTCAGGTCGCCGTTGTCGCCGCCGTGGCTGACCAGGTGCACGAGCAGCAGGTCTTCTTCCGGGTCCATCAGCGCGTCCAGCGCCTTCAGGCTCTCTCGCACACTGGTGCGGGTGGCGAGGGGGAGCTTGTCTCCGCCGCCGTTGGAGAGGCGCAGCTGTCGCTGTTTGATATCGAACTGGGTGCCCAACCTCTCCGCCACCCAGTCCACCTCCTTGGCGAACACCGGCGAGGTGCCGTCACCGCCCACCACCAGCAGGTACACATCGCGCACGCCGGGCCGCTGCGGGGCCAGTGACGCGAACGCAGACTGCAATCGCTCCGCCTCGGAGTAGAGGCGCGCCTCCACGGCCGACCTCTGCTGCCTGTCGCTGCCGCGCCAGGCTTGCTCGCTGGGGTAGTAGCGGCCGGACACGAAGTAGCCCGCCTCCTGCAGCGGTTCGCCGCTGCCGTCCCTGCGGATGCGCACCCCCTCGCCACTGGCCTCGCCGTACTCGAAGGTGGCGCGGATGATGGTGCCGTCCGGCCGGGTCAGCTCCCCCTCGCCGGCGTAGTAGGAGTATTCGAAGCCGCCGCGGTAGCTATAGCCCTGCGGATCCCGGTAGCTGCCGTGGACCAGGTAGCCGTTTTCGAAGGTGCCCTCGTAGTGGGCGCCCTCCGCCGTTCTCCTGTGCCCCTGGCCGTGGGGCTGCCAGTCCAGGAATTCCCCCTCGTAGACCTCCCCGTTTTCCCAGGAGACAGAGCCCCTTAGCAGTTCTCCCCGCTGGAACTCGCCCTCCCAGACGGTATTCCCGCAGTCGTAGCGGCCACTGCCACTGAGATCGCCGTCGACAAATGCGCCCTCGTAGATGCAGCCATCGGCGTAGTCGAAGCGCCCCTGACCGGTCATCCGCCCCTGCCGGAATTCCCCCTCGTAGCTGCGGCCATCGGGCCAGGTCAGTCTGCCCCGGCCGTGAAACAGGCCGTTTTCGAGATCGCCGGAATAGATGGAACCGTCCGGCAGAGAGGTGCCGCCGGCGAACCGTGCCGGCTCGCAGCCGGTGAGGACTGATAGCAGGGCGGGCAGCAACAGGGCGGCGCGTTTCATTCCCGGATCCATACTTCTGAGTGTCGGCGTCAGACTAACAAATTGGGGACCGCCCCGCTTCATTCCGCGCTCAGTCGACCCGGTAGGGCAGCTGCTTGTAGATATTGCCCGCCGGGGCGTAGTTACAGGTCACTATGGTGCCGATATTGCCCTTCGGGCAGCGGTAGACCCCGCAGCCGACCGCGCGCGGCAGCCGTCTGCCGTTCGCGTCGAAGGCATCCAGCGTGTTCCAGATCAGCTGGCTGTAGTGACCGGTTTTGAGATCCCCGAACGGGCGGTAGCGATACTGCGCCGCCTCTCCGGCCCAGCCGGCCACCGCCTGCGACAACGCATCCGCTTCGGAAAGGCGTGCGGTGGAATAAAAGATATTTTCACCCACCGACGGATAGGCGGGGTTGCCACCGTTGGCGAGGTAATGCGCCCTGCGCCTGGCGTTGTGGCCGGGGCGGGAATTGCACTGGGCGGCCGACCAGTTGTAGGCGGTGCGGGCCAGGGCCTTGTCGTACACCAGCATGGTTACCGGCGGGTTGGGTTTGGGGCTGTTGGGCAGGCGGCCGGCGTTCAGGTCTTTGCGCAGCTGGTTGTGCAGTTCCAGCGCTTTGCAGCCGTCGGGGCCGGCGCAGCCGGGTTCGGCAGCGGTGGCCTGTGTGGTCGGGGCGAGCGCGGTTAGGAGTAGCAACGTGATGGCGATTTTGTTCACGTTTTACCTTGTCGGGGGCGGGTTGGTTTTCTGATATCGGGTTACTGGAATCAGTTAAGCACAGATGGGTGTGCGCGGGGGCTTGTTGGAGGCTGGGGGGAGTCTGGTGATTGGGGGATGGGCTCCCTTCGCTCGCTGGTCTCCGGCGCTGCGCGCCTCCGGCTCGAACGGAGGTTCGAATCTGGACCCTGGGGCGGGCCATATACGAAAAGACCACTTGAGAGGTAGGCGGAGTCCGGTGGTAGGAGGATTAGCTTCGCCCTTCGGGCTCGCTGCTCTCCGGTGGCTTCGCCACCTCCGAGTCGAACGGAGGTTCGAATCTGGACCCTGGGGCAGTCCATGTACGAAAAGACCACTTGAGAGGTAGGCGGAGTCCGGTGGTAGGAGGATTAGCTTCGCCCTTCGGGCTCGCTGCTCTCCGGTGGCTTTGCCACCTCCGAGTCGAACGGAGGTTCGAATCTGGGCCCTGGGGCAGTCCATATACGAAAAGACCACCGCGAGGGTGGTCTTTTCGTATATGGCCCGCCCCAGAGGATTCGAACCTCTGACCTTCGCCTCCGGAGGGCGACGCTCTATCCAGCTGAGCTAGGGGCGGGTGACTTTTTGTTGCCAGCAGGTGTAGTGCCTGCTTCGGGGCGGGAAGCCTGCGGCTTCCGGCGACGCTCCCCTTCGGGTCCGGCCGCCAACCACAGGTTGGCGGCGCTCGCCTGCGCGCAACGCGGTGCGTTGCAAACGCTTGCCTCGCCCAGCTGAGCTAGGGGCGGGGAGGACGCGGATTATACAGAAGGGCGGTTGCTCGGCAAAGGGAATTGGGTGGGCGGGGAGCGATAGCGGCTGGCGCCCTTCGCAGCGGGCGGCTCAATGCTTATAATGCGCCGCTGGTAGAAGTGTGCGGCACCGTGCCGCTGATCTAGGGGCCGCCCAGTTCGGCCATTCGGGGAAAGTCGGCCCTCAGGGGGGATAAGATGAAGAGCATTTTGAATATTGTGGCGGCGCTGGCCGTGGTGACTGGTGCGGCCGCTGCAGTGGCGCAGTCGGTGGACCAGGAGATCGCCGAGCGCATCGCGCCGGTGGGCGAGACCTGTATGCAGGGCGACGAGTGTGCGGCGGCGGTTGCGGCGGCGCCGGCAGCCGGTGGCGGTGCCCGCAGCGGCGAGGCGGTCTACAACGGCAGCTGCGCCACCTGTCACGGTGCGGGAATCGCGGGCGCGCCCAAGTTCGGCGACGCCGGCGCCTGGGGGCCGCGGATCGCCAAGGGTATGGATACGCTCTACACCAACGCGCTCAATGGCTTCAACGCGATGCCGGCCAAGGGGCTGTGCATGGACTGCAGTGACGACGAGGTCAAGGCCGCCGTGGACTATATGGTGGAGGGCAGCCAGTAAGCGACTGCTTACTCAGGTTGCGAAAAGGCCGCTCTTTGAGCGGCCTTTCTTGTTTCTGTGGAGGGGCTCTAGATCCCTTGTAGGAGCGGCCCATGGCCGCGATTGGAGGTGGAATCTTCCTCGGCGCTGATCGCGGCCATGGGCCGCTCCTACAGGGGGGAGGTTTTACCCGGGCTGCGTCAGTCGAACATACTGAGCAGGGAGCCCAGCGTCTCCTCGCCCTTGGCCTGGTTCTGCTCCGGCGTGGCCTGGCCGAAGCCCTCGAAGACACAGTCTTCCGGCGGCAGTTCGTCGAGGAAGCGGCTGGGGGTGGTGTCCTGGGTTTCGCCGAACTGTTTGCGCTTGCCGGCCAGGGTCATCGTCAGCGTCTTCTGCGCGCGGGTGATGCCGACGTAGGCCAGGCGGCGCTCCTCCTCGATATTGTCGTCCTCGATGCTGTTGCGGTGCGGCAGCAGGTTTTCCTCCATGCCGATCATAAACACATGGGGGAACTCCAGGCCCTTGGCCGCGTGCAGGGTCATCAGGCTGACCTTGTCGGTGGCCTCTTCCTCCTCCTGGCGCTCGAGCATGTCCCTGAGGATCAGTTTGGAGATGGCCTGTTCCAGGCGGATATCCTGTTCCAGCTCGTCGTCGGTGCCCTCCATAATCTTGTTCAGGCTCTCCAGCAGCCAGTAGACGTTCTCCATACGCTTCTCGGCCACCTTCTCGCTGCTGGCGTTCTGGCTGAGCCAGCCGGCGTAGTCGATATCGTCGAGCATCTCCCGCAGCGCCGCGTCGGGGCTGTTTTCGCGGCAGTTGCGCCGCACCCCCTCGAGCCACAGCGCGAAGCGGTTCAGCCGCTCGTAGCCCTGCTCGTTGATATGCTCGCGGAAGCCGATCTCGGAGCAGGCGCTGAACATCGAGATCTCGCGGCCCTTGGCGTAGTTGCCCAGGGCCTCGAGGGTGCTGGTGCCTATCTGCCGGCGCGGCGTGTTGATGATGCGCAGGAAGGCGTTGTCGTCGTCCGGGTTCACCAGCAGGCGCAGATAGGCCATCACGTCCTTGATCTCGGCGCGGGCGAAGAAGCTGGTACCGCCGGACATCTGGTAGGGGATCTGGTGCTCCTGCAGCTTCATCTCGATCAGGCGCGCCTGGTGGTTGCCGCGGTAGAGCACCGCGAAGTCCATAAACTTGCAGCCGCGGCGCGCCTTCTGCAGGAATATCTCGTTGGCGACCCGCTCGGCTTCCTCGGTCTCGTTGGCCACCTTGAGTACGCGTATCTCCTCGCCGAGGCCGCGGTCGGACCACAGCGCCTTGTCGAACTCGTGCGGGTTGTGGGCGATCAGGTGGTTGGCCACCTTCAGGATACGGCTGGTGGAGCGGTAGTTCTGCTCCAGCTTGATCAGGCGCAGGTTGGGGAAGTCCACCTTCAGCTGGCTCATGTTCTCCGGGCGCGCGCCGCGCCAGGCGTAGATCGACTGGTCGTCGTCGCCCACCACCGTCAGGCCGCCGCGGCCGCCGACCAGCAGTTTCACCAGCAGGTACTGGGAGTTGTTGGTGTCCTGGTACTCGTCCACCAGCAGGTAGCGGATCTTTTTGCGCCAGCGCTGTAACAGCTCCGGGTCGGAATCGAACAGCTGCACCGGCAGCAGGATCAGATCGTCGAAGTCCACCGCGTTGTAGGCCTTCAGCGCATCGCAGTAGCGCCCGTAGGCCACAGCGATGGCCTGCTCGCCGGGGCTCTGGGCCTGCTCCAGGGCGCGCTTGGGGGTCAGCATGTCGTTCTTCCAGTTGGAGATCTGGTTCTGCACCCGGTCGAGCAGGTCGGTGTCCAGGTCGCCGTCGCGCAGCATCAGCTCCTTGATCAGCGCGCGGGCGTCCTCGGCGTCGAAGATCGAGAAGCCGGGCTTGAAGCCGGCCGCGCGGTACTCCTTGCGCAGTATGTTCAGGCCCAGGTTGTGAAAGGTGGACACGGTCAGACCGTGGCTGGCCTTGGAGCGCTTGCCGTCCGCACCTGCCAGCAGCTTGCCGACCCGCTCCTTCATCTCGCGGGCGGCCTTGTTGGTGAAGGTCAGCGCGGCGATATTGCGCGCCGCGTAGCCGCACTCCTCGATCAGGTAGGCGATCTTGCGCGTGATCACGCTGGTCTTGCCGGAGCCGGCGCCGGCCAGGACCAGGCAGGGGCCGTCGACATATTTCACCGCCTCCGCCTGGCGGGGGTTCAGCTGGGTCATTCTGGGCTTACATCTTCGGTTTGGGCGAGGCGGGATTCTACCAGCCGCGTCCGGCACTCGTGTACATCGCCGGCGCGATTGGCTATAACTGCGCGGTCACCCCCCGGGAAGTACCCCATGCAACAGCCTATCGCCGGCTACCACCGCGACGAAGAAGACCACTGGGTCGCTGAACTGGCCTGCGGTCACAACCAGCATGTGCGCCACGACCCGCCCTGGCAAAACCGCCCCTGGGTCACGAGCGAGGCCGGGCGCGAATCCATGCTCGGCCATCTGCTGAACTGTGTGAAGTGCGACCAGGGCGCCCCCCGGGACTGGCTCGACGGGCGCCGCAGCGACGAGGAAAAGAATCAATGAAGAAAATCTGGGTCGACGCCGACGCCTGCCCGGTGGCCATCAAGGAAATCCTGTTCCGCGCCGCCGAGCGCACCCGTACCGAGATGACGCTGGTGGCCAACCAGCCGCTGCGGGTGCCGCCGTCGCGCTTTATCCGGTCGGTGCAGGTGACCTCGGGCTTCGATGTGGCCGACAACGAAATCGTCAGACGCTGCGCCGCCGGCGACCTGGTCATCACCAGCGATATACCGCTGGCCGCCGAGGTGATCGACAAGGGCGCCGATGCGCTGAATCCCCGCGGCGAGCGCTACACCAAGGCGAATATCCGCGCGCGCCTGAACATGCGCGACTTTATGGACACCATGCGCGCCAGCGGCCTGCACACCGGCGGTCCGCCGCCGCTCGGCCCGCAGGAGCGCAAGGCCTTCGCCGACCAACTGGACCGCTGGCTGGCGGCGGCCCGCAAAAAAATTTGAGGAAATTCTGGGGAAGGGATGCATGCGATTGAAAAAGGCACGGAAAGGCCGGCTGCAAACCGTGATGGCCCGGCTGCCCCTGATTTATTAACCTGGCAATAAAATATATGAATCCTCATATATTTTATTGTCGCCCGCGAAATACTGGCGCAGATACGCGAACCTGCTGGTATTTCGCGGGCTCACCCCGGGTCGATGGCCGGCGGCGGCACATCCCTGTGCCGCATTAACCCGTTAACCTTTTCGGTTATCGGGTTAATAAAAACAGCAAAAATGGAGTGAAGCAATGCAAGCAAAAGCCGGCGTTGCAGCTGCGATCATCGCGGCCATGGCCTGCACGGCGCAGGCGAAAGAACACAAGCCGCTGCCGCAACTGAAGGCCTATCGGGTACCGGATTCCTGGATTACACCGGTCGAGCCGCTGCAGATTGCCGAGCACACCTGGCAGATAGGCACCGCGGGTCTCAGCGCACTGCTGATAAAAACCGGCGATGGGGCCATTCTGATCGACGGCGGCATGCCGCAAACGGCGGATCACCTGCTCGCCAATATGCGCAGGCTCGGCGTCGAACCGGCGGACCTGAAACTGATCCTGCACAGCCACGCCCACGCCGATCACGCCGGGCCGCTGGCGGCCGTCAAGCGCGCCACCGGTGCACAGCTGGTCAGCAATGCCGAGTCCGCCGCACTGCTCGCGCGCGGCGGTGCCGACGATATTCACTTCGGGGACGGGATTTTGTTTCCGCCGGTGACTGCCGATCGCATCCTGCAGGATGGCGAAGTGGTGTCATTGGGTGAGCTGGATCTGCGGGTACATTTCGTTCCCGGCCACACGCCCGGCAGCATGGCCTGGATCTGGCGCGATCGCCGCGACGGCGAGCCGGTGAATATCGCCTATGTGGACAGCCTCAGCGCGCCCGGTTACCAATTGGAAGACAATCCCCGCTACCCGCGTATCGTCGAAGACTATCGCAGCACCTTTGAAGCAGTGCGCGCACTGCCCTGCGACCTGCTGTTGACACCGCACCCGGCCGGCAGCGGCTGGGGTTATGAAGAACAGGCGGTACAGGAAATATCGACCGACTGCCGCGCCTACGCGGATGCGGCCGAGAAAAAACTCGACGAGCAGCTGGCCGCGGAGCACCGGCGGGCGTCCGGCTGAGCGCCAGCCCCTTTGTAACGCACTTTCTATCGCATAAAGAAGGGCTCCTATCCCGCCCCGCTTTTCTTTGTCTCTGCCGGTCTGGCATTGTGATCGCCCGCCGAATGATCCGGCGTGACATTCAATGTTTTTGCAGGGTGATCCGTGAACAAGTCCAAGTCTTTCCGAGCCGTCCCCGGCTCAATCGGGGGCGCTGCCGTCGCCCGGACCTTCAGGTCCATGTTTTATGCTTTACTCCTGGCGCTCTGGCAGCTGCCTGCCGTGGCCGACACTTTCGAGATCACTGGAGGCAAGTGGTTTGACGGAAAGGCTTTCAGGGCCGATAGCTGGTATGTCGATGAATCCGGCAGCTTCACCAGGGAAAGACCGCGGGAGATAGACCACAGAATCGATGCCCGCGGCAAGTACCTGGTTCCGCCCTATGCCGACGCGCACAATCACAACCTGCAAAATGACTGGGGGCTGAAGAACTTCGCTCCCCAGCAGCGGCGCTCCGGTGTCTTCTACCTGGCTCAGTTGTGTGACTTCGGCGAGAAACTGCGGGCGCAGTTTGCCGGCCCGGATACACTGGACGTGCGCTATGCATCCGACTGCATTTCCGCCTCCGACGGCCATCCCCTGGGGCTGCTGCTGGCGGGACAGCAGGGGGAACCGGACGAGTCCGCCATTGCAGAGGCGCACAAGGCCTACCTGGCGGTGGACGACCCGCAACAGCTGGACGTCGCCTGGCGGAAGGTGCTGGAGCACAGGCCCGATTTTATCAAGGTGGTCCTGATCGCCAGCGAGAAATACCGCGAGCGGCACGGGGCGCCCGATTATCTGGGCATCAATGGCATAGACCCGGCACTGGTGCCGGAAATAGTCGCCCGCGCGCACCGGATCGACACGCCGGTGCTGGCCCATGTGGATACGGCCCACGACGCCGCCGTTGCGATCGAGGCCGGTGTGGACGCGCTGGCACACCTGCCCGGCTACCGTATCGCAAAAGATGAGGGCTTTGACAAAGAGGATTATCTGCTCGACGAGCGGGTGATTGCCGAAGCCGCGCGGCGGGGCACGAAACTGATCGCCACGGCAAGCGTGCCCGCTATGCACAAAGGATATTCCGCAGAGGCGCTGACGGAGATCCGCGAGATCCAGAAACTGAACCTCTCCCGCCTGGACGCGGCCGGTGTTCCGCTGTTGATGGGCAGTGACAATGTCTTCGGCACGGTGATTTCGGAAATCAAGTACCTCGACGAGCTCTGCGTTGGCAGCCGCGACGCGCTGCTGCGCTCTCTGACGATGGACACTCCCCGCTGGCTGTTTCCGGAGCGGCAGCTGGGCCGTTTTTCCGAAGGGGCCGAGGGCAGTTTTCTGGTGCTGGACGGAAACCCACTGCAGAATCTGGATTTTCTCGAGAAGATCACCCTGGGGGTCAAGCAGGGGCATATCATAACGGGCGCGCCGGAGTAACCGGGTGCCTTAACCGCCGCCGCGGCCTATCCGTTTTCCAACACAGGCTGGCGCCGGTCCAGATTGCGGTAGGCCAGCGCCTCGGCAATCTGCCCCGCGCCAATCGTTTCCTCGCCGGCCAGATCCGCCAGCGTGCGCGCGACCTTCAAGACGCGGTGATAGCTGCGTGCGGACAGACCCAGCCGCTCCACAGATTGGCGCAGCAGTGCTCGCTCGCTTTTTCCCAGTGCGCAGTGGCGATCGAGCTCGGCGCCGCTCAACTGCGCGTTGATTTTTCCCTGCCGGTCGATCTGCCGCGCCCGCGCAGCGGTCACGCGCGCGCGCACCGCAGCCGAGGGTTCGCCGGCCGGCGTCTCCTGCAACTGGCCCGCGGACATGCTCGCAACCTCCACCTGCATATCGATGCGGTCCAGCAGCGGGCCCGAAAGTTTGTTGCGGTATCTGTCTATCTGATCCGGGGTGCAGCGGCAGCGGGGCTCGCCCAGGTAGCCGCAGGGGCAGGGGTTCATCGCGCCGACCAGCTGGAAGTCGGCCGGGTAGGTGACCTGGGCGCGGGCGCGGGAGATGCGCACCTCGCCGTTTTCCAGTGGCTCGCGCAGTATCTCCAGCGCGTGGCGCGGAAACTCGGGCATCTCGTCCAGGAACAGCACGCCGCGGTGGGCGAGGGAGATCTCGCCGGGTTTCGGGTTGCTGCCGCCGCCGACCAGCGCGGTGGCGGAGGCGGAGTGGTGTGGCGCCCGGAAAGGGCGCTGCCGCGGCTGCGCCAGGCCGGCACTGGAGTAGACGGCGGCCACTTCGATCAGCTCTTCGCTACCCAGCGGCGGCAGTATGCCGGGCAGGCGGCTGGCGAGCATCGTCTTGCCGGTACCCGGTGGACCGTAGAATAAAAGGTTGTGGCCGCCGGCCGCGGCCACTTCCAGCGCGCGCCTGGCCTTCAGCTGGCCGCGCACATCGGCCAGGTCGGCGCAGGCCGCTGCTGTCTCCTCTTCCTCGCGCTGCGCGCTGGGCAGCGGCTCGCGCCCGTGCAGCTCGGCGCACACCTGTAGCAGGGACTCGGCCACCTTCAGGTCCCCGCCGGCCAGCGCGGCCTCGCTGCCGCTGCCCCGCGGTACGACCAGTCTGCGCCCGGCGGCGGCAGCGGCGATGGCCGCCGGCAGGCTGCCGGCCACGTCGCGCAGGCCGCCGGTCAGCGCCAGCTCGCCGATAAATTCGTAGTCTTGCAGCGGCCCGCAGGGAATCTGCCCGGAGGCGGCGAGTATGCCGATGGCGATGGCCAGGTCGTAGCGGCCGCCCTCCTTGGGCAGGTCCGCCGGCGCCAGGTTCACGGTGATGCGCCGCTGCGGGAATTCGAAGTGACTGTTGACCAGCGCGCTGCGCACCCGGTCGCGGCTTTCGCGCACCGCGGCCTCGGGCAGGCCGACGATATGGAAGGCGGGCAGGCCGTTGGCCAGGTGGGTCTCGACGGTGACCAGCGGCGCGGAGACGCCCAACTGGGCGCGGCTGTAGGTGACGGAGAGACTCAAAATTTCATCCTTGAAATTTGTGTTTCGATTTAGTCGGAGGGTGGAATATCTTTTTCCCTGTCAGCCAGTGCACGCTCCAGCGTTTCCACCTGCGCCTCGAGTCGCGCGAGTTTTTCCCGCGTGCGCTGCAGTATCTCCACCTGGGTGTCGAACTCGTGCTGGGATACCAGCGGCAGCTTGCCGAGCGCCACCGCTAAAGCATCGCGAAGGTCGCCGGTGATCACCGCACCCTGTTGTTGCAGCTCGTGCAGCAGCTGTTGCAATTTATCCGCGGCCACCGGCGCTCTCCCATCGTCAGATCACAAAAATGCCATTCGGCACGGCAGCGGATTGTAACCCAGCGCCATAGTGCGCAAAAGCGGGCCCGCGCTGCGCCACCCTGGTTCACCGGCACCGAATGGATCCCCACAACTGTGCGCGCGGGCGCGGGCGGTGCCATTTTGGTGCGCCGGCCCGCGCGTACCTCCTCCGCCGCCATCTCGGCGCGCGTCGAAAATTTGTCCTAAGCCATTGATTTTGCGCCGAAATGCCGAGTTGGCATCAAGCCTGCACTGAATGGATTGCAGATGTTCCACTGCGGATCACACAGCGCCGCCGGGGCTCCAGCTCAAGAGGCCGAACAAGAACAGCCGCGATCAAACCAGCAGCGGCCGACCCGGCGGCAGATGCAGGCTGCACATATTAGAAAAATCGACGACGAGAAATTCACAGAGACTTAGGAGAATCAAAGTGGGAATCACCAACAATAAAATCGCCGCTGTTCTGACCACTGCAAGCCTGGCACTGGGCGTTGCCGCTGCCCAGGCACAGGAGGCCGGCCCCAGCTTCAGCGTCAATCTGGGCCTTGTCAGCGACTACAAGTTCCGCGGCATTTCCCAGACCGACGGCGGCCCCGCGCTGCAGGGCGGTGTGGACCTGGAATTCGGCGGCGGCTTCTATCTGGGCACCTGGGGCTCGCAGGTGGATTTCGCCTACGGCGCCGATGAAACCGACTATGAACAGGATTTCTACGGCGGTTACAGCGGCGAGATCAGCGAGACGCTCAGCTACGACATCGGCTACATCTACTACGCCTATCACGGCAGCGACCGCGACGAGGACTACCAGGAAATCTACGGCAGCCTCAGCATTTCCGACCTGACTCTGGGCTTCGCCTACAGCACCGACTACTGGGCCGAGACCGGCGTCTTCTACTACCCCTATGCGGAGTACAGCTTCGCGCTGCCGGCGGACGTGAGCCTGGATCTGCACGTGGGCGCAAACCTGTTCGACGACGAGGGCTTCCTGTTCGAGTCGGATTCCTACATCGATTACTCGCTCACCGTCGGCAAGGAGTTCGGCGGTCTGAGTCTGAGTGCTGCACTGGTCGGCACGGATATCAGCGACAGCGAGTGCTACGGACTGGACTGGTGTGAGCCCTCCGTCATCGCCGGAGCCACCTACACCTGGTAATCGTCAGCCCCGCTTTTGCGGCGGGGCCATCTTTTAAGGGGAAATACCGATGAAACTGGTCACAGCAATCATCAAACCCTTCAAGCTGGACGCGGTGCGCGACGCATTGGCGGAGGCCGGCGTCAGCGGCATTACCGTCAGCGAGGTCAAGGGCTTCGGCCGACAGAAAGGGCACACCGAACTCTATCGCGGTGCCGAGTATGTGGTGGATTTTCTGCCCAAGACCATGTTGCAGATCGCGGTGGAGGACGGGCAATTGGACGCGGTACTCGAGGCAGTCGGCTCGGGCGCACACAGCGGCAAGATCGGCGACGGCAAGATTTTTGTCTGCAACCTGGAGCAGGTGATCCGTATACGCACCGGCGAGACGGGTGCAGAGGCGATTTAAACAATAACTATTTTTTCACAGAGATACTCGGGATTAACGGAGCGAAAGATGGAAAATCAAATTTTTCAGTTGCAGTACGCAATTGATACGTTTTATTTCCTCGTGTGTGGCGCACTGGTGATGTGGATGGCGGCCGGCTTTGCGATGCTGGAAGCCGGCCTGGTGCGTTCCAAAAACACCACGGAAATTCTCACCAAGAACGTGGCGCTGTTTGCGATCGCCTGCATCATGTATCTGCTGACTGGCTACGCGATCATGTACGGCGGAGGCTTCCTGCTCGACGGCATAGAGGCATTTGATCTGGACGGTGTGCTGGCCAGCTCGGCGGAAAACGGTTTTGACGGCGACTCCGTCTACTCCGGCGCCTCCGACTTCTTCTTCCAGGTGGTGTTCGTGGCCACCGCCATGTCTATCGTCTCCGGTGCCGTGGCCGAGCGCATGAAGCTGTGGAGCTTCCTCGCCTTTGCGGTGCTGCTGACCGGTTTCATCTACCCGCTGGAGGGTTCCTGGACCTGGGGCGGCAAGGAGGTATTCGGCCTGTACAACCTGGGTGATCTGGGCTTCTCCGACTTCGCCGGCTCCGGCATAGTGCATATGGCCGGCGCGGCCGCGGCCCTGGCCGGCGTGCTGCTGCTCGGCGCGCGCAAGGGCAAGTACGGCCCCAACGGCGAGGTCTACGCGATTCCCGGCGCCAACCTGCCGCTGGCGACGCTGGGTACCTTTATCCTGTGGATGGGCTGGTTCGGTTTCAACGGCGGCTCCGTGCTGAAGCTGGGTGATGCCGCCAATGCGCACTCTGTGGCCATGGTGTTCCTGAACACCAACACCGCCGCCGCCGGCGGCGCCGTGGCCGCGCTGATCACCGCGCGCGTCCTGTTCGGCAAGGCCGACCTGACCATGCTGCTGAACGGCGCCCTGGCCGGCCTGGTGGCCATCACCGCCGAGCCCTCCACTCCGACCGCTCTGCAGGCGACCCTGTTCGGCGCCCTCGGCGGTGTGCTGGTGGTCTTCTCCATCGTGACCCTGGACAAGCTGAAGATCGACGATCCGGTGGGCGCGATTTCGGTGCACGGCGTGGTCGGCCTGCTGGGTCTGCTGCTGGTGCCGGTCACCAACGACGGCTCCAGCTTCAGCGGCCAGCTGATCGGCGCCGCCACCATCTTCGCCTGGGTCTTCGCCGCCTCCTTCGCGGTCTGGTTCCTGCTGAAGAAGATCACCGGTATCCGCGTCAGCGACGACGAGGAGCAACAGGGTGTTGACTTGGTGGAATGCGGAATGGAAGCTTACCCGGAATTTATGGGCAAATAACTGCCCTGAATCGCCGCCGGCCACGGTATCGGCCGGCGCTCCGGGCGAGACTCCCGCAGAAACAACAAATCAGGGGATATACAGAAGATGAAATTGATAACGGCCGTGGTTAAGCCCTTCAAACTGGACGACGTGCGCACCGCGCTGTCGGAAGTGGGTGTGCAGGGTATGACGGTAACCGAGGTGAAAGGCTTCGGGCGCCAGAAGGGCCACACAGAACTCTATCGCGGCGCCGAATACGTCGTGGACTTCCTGCCCAAGGTCAAACTGGAGCTGGCGGTGGACGACAGCATGGTGGACAGCGCGGTGGAGGCCATCACCAAGGCCGCGCAGACCGGCAAGATCGGTGACGGCAAAATCTTTATCACCGCGCTGGAGGAAGTGATCCGCATCCGCACCGGGGAGACCGGCAGCGAGGCGGTGTAAGCGCAACCGCTTGCAGCCTCACAGGCGGCGGCTGAAAAGCCCGCCAATGTTTGAAAAGCCCCTTTTGGGGGCTTTTTTTATTTTTAACCTATGCAGAGTAGTCGACGACGCCCCTGTCCCGCCGCAGCTTTGGTATTTTTTCTCCGCGCCGAATTGGCGCCGGAATTCCTATAACGATCCGCAATATCCCCGCCGCCGTCCGCAACAAAAAACTCTACGCGCAGGCCCGCCAGCGGCTGGCGGCGGCTGTGCGCAGTGCCTATATATTATTCGCCGCGGCTTGCTGACAAGCACCCGGTAAACCATCGCCTATGGCGAATTGTTTTCAATCTTGTTAACGCCGCAGGAAAAGGCGGCACAGGGGTACGCCTCTGTAACAGGAGTAGCAGTTACAGGGTTTCTGTTATGAGCGATGTATACGAAGGTCAGGGCAACAACTCTCGCAGCAAAGACGGCGAGGACTTCCCCGAGGAGCGCAGTATCACCTCCCGCCAGCGGGCCAGGAGCCAGTTGAGTGCGGATATCGAGGCGTTTCTCTCCAGCGGCGGCGCCATCAGCGAGATAGATCCCGATGTCACCGCCGACCCCCCGCGCAAGCCGCAACCCAAGTACGGCAGCCGCCCCATTTAGTGTCGACTAGGGCCTGTGGGAGCCGGTCCGCGCAGGGCAGGCTCCGACAGATCCCGCCAGCAAAAGCCACAACCAGGCGCTTCGCGCGGACTCAGGGTTCGAGCAGGCGCGGCAGCAGGCGTTCGAGCACCTCGCCGATATAGGACAGGAACAGGGTACCGAGGCTGGAGCGGTAGTGCTGCGGATCGGCGGAGCCGACCGCGAGCACGCCCAGTTGATTGGCCAGCGGCACCACCGCGGCCGACGCGACTCTGTCCGCGTCGTCGCCGAACAGGTATTCCTTCTCCGCCGGGCGCAGCACGCCGCAGACGGTGCGGCCGTTGCGCAGTATCGAGCCGATGGCGCTCTCGGCCGCGGCGCGCGAGCTGGTGCGCACCTGGCCCAGCGCGGCGCGACCCTGAGATCCCCGCCCGGGGGGGAGGGGGCCGAACAGGGTCAGGCCGGTGAATTCCACCCCGAAGTCGTCGGCGAAGCTCCTGTACAGGGCTTGCGTGGCCTCGCCGACGTTGTCGGCCTCGAGCAGTGCCAGTATCAGACGGCGGCTGTGCAGAAACAGCTGGTCGTTGTCGCGGGCGTTGTGCAGCAGCTGGTCGAGGCGCTGGCGCATCTCGATATTGCGCTCGCGCAACAGGTTGGTCTGGTGCGTCATCAGCGACACCGTCCTGCCGTTTTCCCGCGGCAGCTTGATGGTCTCGAGCAGGTCCATGTGCTCGGCGAAGAAGTCCGGATTCTGGATCAGGTAGCGGGCTACCTGTCGCGCCAGCAGCTTCTTGTCGCGCTGCGTTTCCTGGCTGCCGGTGGCGGCGTCTTCTGGGGTTCGGGTGGCGTCGCTTTGTTCTGTCATTGCTCGCTTGACTTGTGGGATGGGCAAAGGGGCGAAGCGACCTGCCCATCGTCTGCGGTTTTGATGGGCGCGCTTCGCGCCGCCCATCCTGGATTAAAGCACTATCTGCCCGTGGAATACGGTGGTCGCGGGTCCGGTCATGGTAACCGGCTGCCCGGGGCCGCTCCAGTGGATTGTCAGCTTGCCGCCGGGCAGCCGTATCTCCACCGTGTCGTCGACCAGGTCGCGCAGCCGCGCGGACACCATGGCCGCGCAGGCGCCGGTGCCGCAGGCGCGGGTCTCGCCGACGCCGCGCTCGAACACGCGCAGGCGCGCGCGCGCGCGGGACTCGATCTGCAGGAAGCCGACGTTGACCCGCTGCGGGAAGCGCTCGTGGCGCTCGATCTTCGCGCCGAGGCTGTCCACCGGCGCACTGTCGACGTCGTCCACCAGCAGCACCGCGTGGGGATTGCCCATGGATACGGCGCCGATGGTGTAGACCTCGCCGTCCACTTCCAGCGGATAGGTCTCGGCGCGGATATCGGCGGCGAAGGGGATCTGCGCCGGTTCCAGTATCGGCGCGCCCATATCGACGCCGACCTGGTCGCCGTCGAGCAGGTTCAGCTGCAGCATGCCGGCGGCCGTCTCCACCAGCAGCCGCTTTTTGCCGGTCAGGCGGCGTTCGCGCACGAAGCGGGCGAAACAGCGCGCGCCATTGCCGCAGTTCTCCACCTCGCCGCCGTCGGCGTTGAAGATGCGGTAGCGGAAATCCGCGTCAGGTGTGCGCGGGGATTCCACCAGCAGCACCTGGTCGCAGCCGACGCCCAGGTGGCGGTCCGCCAGGTGGCGGATCTTCTCCGGCGACAGCTTGATTCGCTGGCTGATGCCGTCGAGCATGACGAAGTCGTTGCCGAGGCCGTGCATTTTGGTGAATTTAACGCGCATGCTGTTTCTCAATCCATTCCCTGTAAGCCAGTGCCGTGGTGGCCCTGCTACCGGCATCAGTGCCTTCGCATCAAGCTACGGTGTTCTTCTCCAGTCCCCGTCTTTCGGGTACCGGGCTCTCGCCGCGCACTAAATCCGCCAGGGTCTCGCGGGCGCGCACCAGGTAGCTCCTGTCGCCGTCCACCAGCACTTCCGCGGCGCGCGGGCGGCTATTGTAGTTTGAACTCATCGTGAATCCGTAGGCGCCGGCGGACAGCATGGCCAGCAGCTGCCCCTGCTGCAGGGCCAGGGAGCGGTTCTTGCCGAGGAAGTCGCCGGTTTCGCACACGGGGCCCACTATATCCCAGATCTCGTTGTCGCCGCCGCCGGGCGTGACCGGCACTATGTCCTGCCAGGCCTGGTACAGGGCCGGGCGCAGGTTGTCGTTCATGGCCGCGTCGACGATGGCGAAGTTGTGCTCCTCGGTGCGCTTCAGGTATTCGACCCGGGTCAGCAGCAGGCCGCCGTTGGCGGCGATGGAGCGCCCCGGTTCCAGCACCAGGCCCAGCTGGCGCCCGCCGAGGCGCGCCTTCACCGCGCCGAGGTAGTCGGCCACCGGCGGCGGCTCCTCGCCGCGGTAGCGCACGCCGAGGCCGCCGCCCAGATCCAGGTGTTCCAGCTGAATGCCGTCGGCGGCCAGCTGGTCTACCAGCACCAGCAGCCGCTCCAGCGCATCGAGGAAGGGGGCAATCTCGGTCAGCTGGGAGCCGATATGGCAGTCGACGCCGATGACCTTCAGGTGCGGCGATTGCGCCGCGCGGCGGTAGACGCCGGGCGCGGCCTCTATGGCGATGCCGAACTTGTTTTCCTTCAGGCCGGTGGAAATATAGGGGTGCGTCTTGGCGTCCACGTCCGGGTTGACGCGCAGGGATACCGGGGCCACGCGCCCGCACTCGGCGGCCACCAGTTGCAGCCGCTCGAGTTCCGCCTCCGATTCGATATTGAAGCAGTGCACGCCGACGTCCAGGGCGCGGCGCATCTCTTCCGCGGTCTTGCCGACGCCGGAAAACACGATGCGCGACGGGTCGCCGCCGGCCAGTAGCACCCGTTCCAGTTCGCCGCCGGAGACGATATCGAACCCGGCCCCCAGCTGCGCCAGCAGCGAAAGTATGCCCAGGTTGCTGTTGGCCTTGACCGCGTAGCAGATCAGCCCCGGGTGATCGCCGAGCGCATCGGCGTAGGCCAGGTACTGGTTTTCGAAGTGCGCGCGGCTGTAGACATAGGTGGGGGTGCCGAACTGCTCGGCGATCTGTTGCAGCGCAACCCCTTCCGCCCAGAGGCTGCCGTCGCGATAGTTGAATTCACTCATTTTTCCGCTGCCGGCTCCCCGTTTGCATCGCGCGGCTGCGTCGATTGCGCTTCTTCTGGCGCGGTTTCGGCGGAAGCCGGCACCGCCGCTGCGGCGCCGGGCTGCGCCGGCGCGGCGGGGGCCTGGGGCAGATACAGGGGGCCTTTCTGGCCGCAGGCACCCAGCATTCCGCCGGCGATCAACAGGGCGAGGGTGGTAAAAAGTTTTTTGAACATCGCGGGCTTCCTGCGGCTCAGTTTCTTGGGGCGATAATCGGGAAAAGCCTGCTAGTATAGCCAGCTGTTCAGTTCAGCACACCCGTAACAGAAGTAACAAATTATGAGCCAAGCGGAATACGATGCGGCTGTCGAGCGCACCCTGATCGCGATCGAAGACGCCCTCGACGAATGCGACTGGGATATCGATTACGAGCGCACCGATGCGGTACTGACCCTGACACTGGAAGACAACGGCAGCCAGGTGATCCTCTCCCGGCAGTCCGCCAACCGCGAACTCTGGGTGGCGGCCAGGTCCGGCGGTTACCATCTGAAATTTGAAAACCCGGGTTGGAAGTGCACCACCACCGGCGAGGATCTGCCGGCGCTGCTGGACCGCGTACTGAGCGAGCAGCAGGGGGAGCCGGTTTCCCTGGGGTTGGATCAATAGTCCCCTTGTAGGCGCGGCCCATGGCCGCGATCGGGTTCCAGAGAGTCCTGGTCCACTGATCGCGGCCATGGGCCGCTCCTACAAATTCGTTCAATTGTGTAGGGCGGATAAGCGCAGCGCATCCGCCGGCTCAGCGCGCGGCAATCAGCTCCCTCGCCCGCGCGCAGGCCGCGCGCACCTGCCTCGGCGCGGTGCCGCCGATATGGTCCCGCGCCGCCACTGATCCCTCCAGGGTCAGCACCTCGAACACATCCTCGCCTATCTGCTCGGAGAACTGCTGCAGCTGCGCCAGGCTCAGCTCGGCCAGATCTTTTCCCTGTTCGATCGCGAAGGACACCGACTGGCCGACGATCTCGTGCGCATCGCGGAAGGCCACGCCCTTGCGCACCAGATAGTCCGCCAGGTCGGTGGCGGTGGAGAAGCCTTTCGCCGCGGCGGCGAGCATGTTTTCTTTCTTCGCCTTCAGCGCCGGCACCATATCGGCGAAGGCGCGCAGGCAGTCCAGCGCCGTGTCGGCGGCGTCGAACAGCGGCTCCTTGTCCTCCTGGTTGTCCTTGTTGTAGGCCAGCGGCTGGCTCTTCATCAGCGTCAGCAGTGCGATCAGGTGGCCGTTGACGCGGCCGGTCTTGCCGCGCACCAGTTCCGGCACGTCCGGGTTCTTCTTCTGCGGCATGATCGAGGAGCCGGTACAGAAGCGGTCCGGCAGGTCGATAAAGTCGAACTGGCTCGAGGTCCACAGCACCAGCTCTTCGCTGGCGCGGCTCAGGTGTGTCAGCAGCAGCGCGGCGAAGGCGCAGAACTCGATGGCGAAGTCGCGGTCGCTGACCGAGTCGAGGGAATTCTCGGTGGGGGCGTCGAAGCCGAGCAGCTCGGCGGTGCGCGCCCGGTCGATCGGGTAGCTGGTGCCGGCCAGGGCCGCGGCGCCGAGCGGCGAGCGGTTGACCCGCTTGCGGCAGTCCATCAGCCGCTCGTAGTCGCGGGCGAGCATTTCGTTCCAGGCCAGCAGGTGGTGGCCGAAGGTTACCGGCTGTGCGCTCTGCAAATGGGTGAAGCCGGGCATGATGGTGTCCGCCTCGCGCTCCGCAAGATCCACCAGGCCGGTCTGCAGGCGGGTCAGTTCGGCGCCTATCTGGTCGATGCGGTTGCGCAGCCACAGGCGAATATCGGTGGCGACCTGGTCGTTGCGCGAGCGGCCTGTGTGCAGCTTCTTACCGGTGGCACCAATGCGCTGGGTCAGGCGCGCCTCGATATTCATATGCACGTCTTCGAGCTGCACGGACCAGGGGAATTCGCCGGCCTCTATCTCCGCGGCGATATCCTGCAGGCCGCCCTGTATCTGCCGGTACTCGTCCTCGGTCAGTACCCCCACCTCCGACAGCATCTGCGCGTGGGCCAGGGAGCCCTGGACATCCTCCAGCGCCATGCGCTGGTCGAAGGTCACCGAGGCGGTGAACCTTTCCACGAAGGCGTCGGTGGCTTCCGAGAAGCGGCCGCCCCAGAGCTTGGCGGCGGGGTTGGAGGAGGTGTTGTCTTTGCTCATGGTGTCCCTGACAGCTGAATGGGTGAAAGGCGGCAGCGCTGGTGGTATCTTCCCGGTCTGATTCCGGGAACATCAAGAATAACAAGTGGTATGTCTTCCCCCAGGCCGGCCGGCATTATAGCGCAGCAAATTCGCGAAATTGCCGCAAATGGCAAAGATTCTGCGCGCCCCGCGCAAACCCCCTTTCTGCCGGACCTCTGTGGTGTGTCGGCGCTGGCCGCGCTGGTGTTGATGGGCGAGCTGCTGGCGCTGGTGCTGGTGCTGGCGGTGGACGGACTGCGCGAGTTCAGCTGGGAGCGGCTGGGGTTGGTGTCGATGACGGTGCAGTGGGTGATACTGCCCTCGGCGGCGCTGCTGTGCCGGCTGCGCCCGCAGCTGGCGCGGCTGCCCCACAAGCTGGCCGGCGGCCTCAGCTTCGCCGCGGTGCTGGCGGTGCTGCTGGTCGTGATGGGCGCCCAGCACTGGTGGCGGGCGCTGCTGTCCCAATCCCCCTTCGACTACTGGCGCTTTTTCGGCGACTGTCTGCTCGGTGCGATATGCGCCGGTGTGGTGCTGCGCTACGCCTATGTGCAGCAGCAGCTGCGCAATCAGCAGCGGGCGGAGCTGGGGGCGCGCATAGATGCGCTGCAGTCGCGCATACGCCCGCATTTCCTGTTCAACAGCATGAACAGCCTCGCCAGCCTGATCGCGGTGGACCCGGAGCGGGCCGAGCGGCTGGTCGAGGACCTGTCGGCGCTCTTCCGCGCCAGCCTGGCCGATTCGCGGCTGGTGCCGCTGGGGCAGGAGCTGGCGCTGGCCAGGCGCTATCTGGAAATCGAGCGCCTGCGCCTCGGCGAGCGGCTGCAAACCCGCTGGCAAATCGCCGATGGGCTGGAGCAGCTGCAGGTGCCGAGCATGCTGCTGCAGCCGCTGCTGGAAAACGCGGTGCTGCACGGCGTCGCGCGGCTGCGCGCCGGCGGCGAAATTGCGCTGCGCCTCGAATCCGACGGCGGTCGCCTGCGGCTCTGTATCGATAACCCGGTGCCCGATGCGGAGGCGCCGCGGGAGGGCAACGGCATGGCGATGGAGAATATCCGCCAGCGCCTGGCGGCCCACTACGGCAACCGCTTCACCTTCTCCGCCGGCCGCGACGGCGACCGCTACCGGGTACAACTGCAACTGCCGCTCGGGCAGTCAGAGGAGCGGAAACAGCAGGCAGAGGAGGCGCTGGCGTGAATCCACTGAAAGTCCTGATCGTCGACGACGAACCCCTGGCGCGCGCGCGTTTGGCGCGGCAGCTGGAGCGGCTGCCCGACTGCGCGCTGCTCGGCGAGGCGGCCGACGCCGACGAGGCGCTGGCGCAGGTGGAAAGGCTGGATCCGGATCTGGTGCTGCTGGATATCGAAATGCCCGGCGACAGCGGCCTGGAGCTGGCGCGCCGCCTGTCCGAGCGGGAGACGCCGCCGGCTTTGATCTTCTGCACCGCCCACGACCAGTTCGCGCTGCCCGCCTTCGCCACCGCCGCCGCGGGCTATCTGCTGAAGCCGGTCAGTGCCGCACAGTTGGGCGAGGCGATCGGAAAGGTGCAGAGGCTCAGCAAACCGCAGCGGCAGCTGCTGCAGCAGCAAACCGAAGAGCCCGGCCGCCGCCGCATCAAGGCGATCAGCCGCCGCGGCGTCGAGCTGGTGGAGGTGGATTCGATCCGCTGCTTTGTCGCCGACAGCAAATATGTGGTCGCCCATCACGATCGCGGCGAGACGATCCTGGACGAATCGCTGAAGGAGCTGGAGAGCGAGTTCGGCGAGCGTTTCGTGCGTGTGCACCGCAATGCGCTGGTGGCGGTGGCGTTTATCAGCGGTCTGCGCAGGGAGGGCAGCAACTACCGGGTGGAACTCAGCGGCGTCGATGAACAGCCGCTGGTCAGCCGGCGCATGCTGCCCGGTATCAGGGATCTGATCGCCGAGATCTGCTGAGGCCGGACGTGAAAAAAGCCACGCCGGGGCCCGCTTGCAGGCGAATGGTTGCAGAGCGCTGCTCCGTTCGCCTGCAAGCAGGCTCCTGCAGGTTGCTCTGTGGAGCGCTTGCTTGGCGATTCACTCAGTAAAGCTGCGGCCCGCCGTCGCCGTATTCGGAGTCGTTCTGCAGGCTCAGCTCACCGGCCGCGCTGTTCAGGTACTCGGCGTCCGACTCGGACTTGAGCTTGATCATCAGGCGCAGGTCGTTGGCGGAGTCGGCGTGGGCGAGGGCGTCCTCGTAGGTGATCTCGCCGCGGTCGTAGAGTTCGTACAGGGCCTGGTCGAAGGTCTGCATACCCTGTTCGGTGGAGCGGCTCATCAGTTCCTTCATCTTGTGCACCTCGCCCTTGCGGATCAGGTCCGACATCAGCGGGGTGTTGATCATGATCTCGAGGCAGGCGCGGCGGCCGTCGCCGTCCGGGGTCGGCACCAGCTGCTGGGCCACCATCGCCTTCAGGTTCAGGGACAGGTCCATCCACAGCTGTTCGTGGCGGTCCGCCGGGAAGAAGTGGATGATGCGGTCCAGGGCTTGGTTGGCGTTGTTGGCGTGCAGGGTGCACAGGCACAGGTGGCCGGTCTCGGCGAAGGCGATGGCGTGGTCCATGGTTTCGCGCGAGCGCACCTCGCCGATCAGTATCACGTCCGGGGCCTGGCGCAGGGTGTTCTTCAGGGCCACCTCGAAGGATTCGGTATCCAGCCCCACTTCGCGCTGGGTGACGATACAGCCGCGGTGCTGGTGCACGAACTCGATCGGATCCTCGATGGTGATGATATGGCCCTTGGAGTTCTCGTTGCGGTGGCCGATCATCGACGCCAGCGAGGTGGACTTACCGGTGCCGGTGGCGCCGACGAAGATGATCAGGCCGCGCTTGGTCATCGCCAGATCCTTGAGCACGTCTGGCAGGCCCAGGCCGTCGATGGTGGGAATCTTGGTTTCGATGCGGCGCAGCACCATGCCCACCAGGTTGCGTTGGAAGAAGGCGGACACGCGGAAGCGGCCGGTGTTGCGCACCGCGATGGCGAAGTTCAGCTCCTTTTTCTCGGCGAATTCGCGCCGCTGTTTCTCGTTCATGATGCCGACCACCAGCTCGCGCGCCTTCTCCGGCGTCAGCGCCGTGCTGCTGGCGGGCACCACCTTGCCGTGCACCTTGATCGACGGCGGTACGCCGGCGGTGATGAAGAGGTCGGACGCGCCTTTCTCGACGACGAGTTGCAGGAGTCTTTCGATTTCCATTTTTTATTTACCGCTTTGGGTGTTCGCTCTTTTCTGGTTCAGGGGCTTGTTTTTTACGGGTCCGCTGGCGGTCGGGCACCGGGTGCGGGTTTTCAGGACCGCTGTGAATACATCCCTGTACGCTTCGTCGGCAACGTCCCTGTTGCCGACGATCCTGAAAACCCGCACCCGGTGCCCGGCCTTCTATTTGTATTTCTGTGCTTCGTAAGGGGCTGGTTATCTCGCCACAGGACTCGCGTCATCCAATTGTGTTGTTACCGCACTTTATTCTTCGTTAAATGGCTCGCCAGGCACCGGGTGGCGACGGGCACGGATGTGCGGCACAAGGAGGTGCCGCCGCCGGCAAAGCCGGCGCGAGCCCGTAAAACATCAGCAGTTCCGCGCAACTGCGCCAATGTTTTACGGGCGACGTTGAAATCATTCATGGATGAATAATTTCAACGCCAGGTTAAAAGTTCTCCGGCATCTTGGCCTTCTCGCGCGCGACTTCGCGGCTGATGATTCTGCGCTCCACCAGGTCCTGCAGGCACTGGTCCATGGTCTGCATGCCGACGCTGGCGCCGGTCTGGATGGCGGAGTACATCTGCGCGACCTTGTCCTCGCGGATCAGGTTCCTGATCGCCGGGGTGCCGCGCATGATCTCGTGCGCCGCCACGCGGCCGCCGCCGTTTTTCTTCAGCAGCGTCTGCGAGATCACCGCCTGCAGGGATTCCGACAGCATCGAGCGCACCATGGCCTTCTCCTGGGCCGGGAATACGTCCACGACACGGTCGATGGTCTTGGCGGCGGAGGTGGTGTGCAGGGTGCCGAACACCAGGTGGCCGGTCTCGGCCGCGGTCAGCGCCAGGCGGATGGTCTCCAGGTCGCGCAATTCGCCCACCAGGATGATATCCGGGTCTTCACGCAGCGCCGAGCGCAGCGCCTCGGCGAAACCGTGGGTGTCGCGGTGCACCTCGCGCTGGTTGACCAGGCACTTCTTGGATTCGTGTACGAATTCGATCGGGTCCTCGATGGTGAGGATGTGCTCGTACTTGTTGTCGTTGATGTAGTCCATCATCGCCGCCAGGGTGGTGGACTTACCGGAGCCGGTGGGACCGGTCACCAGCACCAGGCCGCGCGGTGTGTCTGCGATCTGCTTGAACACCTGGCCCATGCCCAGGTCCTCCATGGTCAGCACCTTGGAGGGAATGGTCCGGAAGACGGCGCCGGCGCCGCGGTTGTGGTTGAACGCGTTGACACGGAAGCGCGCCACGCCGGGCACCTCGAAGGAGAAGTCGGTCTCCAGGAACTCCTCGTAGTCCTTGCGCTGCTTGTCGTTCATGATCTCGTAGATCAGGCCGTGTACCTGCTTGTGCTCCATCGGCGGCAGGTTGATGCGGCGCACATCGCCGTCCACGCGGATCATCGGCGGCAGGCCGGCGGAGAGGTGCAGGTCGGAGGCGTTCTGTTTGGCGCTGAAGGCGAGGAGTTCTGTGATATCCATACTGCTACCTTATTGTTCTCGGGGGATTTGCGTAGAATCGGCCCCTTTCTGGTATCGGGCTAGTATATGCGCAAAGGGACCATCGTCGAAAACCTGAATCTCGTGCGTGAGCGGATCGTCACAAGCTGCGCCGCCTGCGGTCGCGATCCGGCGGCCGTGACCCTGCTCGCGGTCTCCAAGACACGCCCGCCGGAGGATCTGCGCGCGGCCTACGGCGCGGGCCAGCGCCACTTCGGCGAGAACTACCTGCAGGAGGCGCTGCAGAAGCGCGAGGCGCTGGCGGACCTGGATATCTGCTGGCACTTCATAGGTCCACTGCAGTCGAACAAGACCCGCGCTGCGGCCGAGGCCTTCGACTGGGTGCACAGTGTCGATCGGTTGAAAATCGCCCAGCGCCTGTCGGCACAGCGCCCCGCGGGCAGGGCGCCGCTGAATATCTGCCTGCAGGTCAACATAGATGCGGAGGAGAGCAAGTCCGGCGCAAGCCCGGACGAGCTGCTGGCACTGGCGGCGGCGGTGGCGGAACTGCCGAATCTCCATCTGCGCGGTCTGATGGCCATACCGGCGCCGCGGGAGGTGGAGCAGCACCGCCCCTTCGAGCGGCTGGCGCAGTTGCTGCAACAGCTGCGCGAACAGCTGCCGGGGCAGCCGCTGGACACCCTGTCCATGGGCATGTCCGGCGATATGGAGGCGGCCATAGCCTGCGGTGCGACCATCGTGCGAATCGGCACCGATATTTTCGGCGAGAGGGAGAAGAAGCAGTGACTGAACCCAAGATGGTATTTATCGGCGGCGCCGGCAATATGGCCGGTGCGGTGATCGGCGGCCTGGTGGCGAGCGGCTATCCGGCGGAGCGGATCGTCGCCACCGGACGCAACGCGCAGAAGTTGCGGGATTTCGCCGCGCGCACCGGTGTGCGCGTGAGCACGGACAACGCCGCCGCGGTGGCGGAGGCCGATGTACTGGTGCTGTCGGTCAAGCCGCAGGGGATGAAGGCGCTGTGCGAGTCGCTGGCACCGATAGTGAGCGATCGCAAACCCCTGGTGATCACTCTGGCCGCGGGCATACCGCTGGCCGCCTACCGGCGCTGGCTGGGCGCCGGCGTGCCGATAGTGCGCGCCATGCCGAACACCCCGGCGCTGGTGGGCACCGGCGTGACCGGTCTCTACGCCGGCGGGGATGTCGGCGAGGCGCAGCGGAAGATCGCCGAGCAGATGGCGGAGGCGGTGGGCATCGCCTTCTGGGTCGAAGAGGAGTCCGGGATCGACCGGGTGATCGCCGTGTCCGGCTCCGGGCCGGCCTATTTTTTCCAGTTTATGGAGTCGATGATCGACGCCGCCGAGAAGGCCGGCATGGCGCGCGCCGACGCCGAGCGCCTCACCTTGCAAACCGCCCTGGGGGCGGCGAAACTGGCCGCAGCCAGCGATGTCGACGTGGCGCAGCTGAAGCGCAATGTGATGTCCCCGAACGGCACCACCGAGCGCGCGATACAGCGCTTCCAGCGCGGCGGCCTGCCGCAGCTGGTGGAGCAGGCCATGGGCGACTGCGCCGCGCGCGCGGCGGAGATGGCGAAGGAACTGGACAACTGACGAACCCCGGGGTGGCCGCGGCATGCACATCCGCCCCGTGAAACACTGATTAGGGATAAATAATGGCGGGCACTTTCAGCAATATCGGCGTTTTCCTGTTGGCCACCCTGGGCATTCTGTTCCTGTTCGCGGTGCTGATGCGCTTCCTGTTGCAGCTGGCGCGGGCGGACTTCTACAACCCCATCTCCCAGGGCATCGTGAAAATAACCAATCCGCTGCTGCTGCCGCTGCGCAAGGTGATCCCGGGGCTGTTCGGCATCGATATGGCGTCGCTGGTGCTGGCGCTGCTGGTGGGGCTGGTGATGATCATCGGCTGCGGCCTGCTCGCCGGCGCCGGCCTGTTCAACCCGCTCAGCGCGCTGCTGTGGTCGCTGATCGGCTGCGCCATGACGGTGATCGCGATCGTCTTCGTCGGCATGCTGATCTCCATCGTGTTCAGCTGGATAGCGCCGCACAGCGGCCACCCGGCGCTGATGCTGCTGCGCCAACTGCTGGAGCCCTTCTGCGCGCCGGTACGCCGCCTGATCCCGCCGCTGGGGGTGATCGATATCAGCCCGATCTTCGTGTTTATCCTGCTGGCGGTGGCGGACAAGCTGCTGTTCGGCTTCGCGCAGATGGCCAATATGCCCGCCTTCGTCTACAGCCTCTTCTGGCATATCCCGGGCTTCTGATGCAGCGCCTTCCTAGCTGTTTCATAACGTAGCGAGCGGGTGGCTGGTGGTGGCCGCCGGAGCGGAGGCACCGCAGTGTACAAGTAGTACATGAGGATGCCGAGCACCGCCGGACGCCGCCAGGCGCCCGCGCAGTAGTTATGAAACAGCTTCTATTCCCGAGCACTGGGTCGCAATAATTGCGGCCCGGCGCTTCTATAATCCCCGCACTTGGCCGACAATGCCCGGCTCAAATTTCGCTGTGCAGTAAAACAAGAACATCAGACATGGAAGACGCCATCTTGCGCCAGCATATCGCCGACTACGACCGCTGGAAAAAGGCACTGGACCGCCAGTTCGCCGCCTTCAACACCTGGCTTCAGGAGCATTTCCCCAATTCCGCCGGCGCCCGCCAGGTGGTGCAGCAGGCGCGGGCACTGCTCGCGGAAGACCAGTTTACGCTGGCGCTCGTGGGCGAGTTCTCGCGCGGCAAGACGGAGCTGATCAACGCGCTGCTGTCGGACACCTACGGCAAGCGGCTGCTGCCGTCCAGGCCCGGGCGCACCACCATGTGCCCGACGGAGATCTTCAGCGACGGCGGCGAACAGGCCTGCCTGCGCCTGCTGCCGATCGAGACCCTGGCCACCAACACCAGCCTGGAGAGCTTCCGCCGCATACCGCAGAAGTGGGTCACCCACGAGTTCAACGCCGAGGACGCCGAGGCCACCCGCGAGGCGCTGATGCGGGTCGCCGCGAGCAAATCGGTGACGCCGGAAGAGGCGGCCCGCTACGGTTTCGACCGCCGCCACCTGGACGGCAAGGGCAAGCTGGTGGAGATACCGGCCTGGCGCTACGCGCTTCTCTGCCTGCCGCACCCGCTGCTGGCCCAGGGGCTGCGCATTATCGACACGCCGGGATTGAACGCGCTCGGCAACGAGCCGGAACTGACGCTGTCGACCCTGCCCAGCGCCCAGGCGGTGGCCTTCCTGCTGGCCGCCGACGCCGGCGTCAGCGGCACCGACCTGAACATGTGGGAGACGCACCTGGTACCGCTGCGCGAACACCGCGGCACCGCGGTGATGGCGCTGCTGAACAAGGTCGACGCCCTCTGGGACGACCCGGAAGAGGACGCCGGCCTGCTGCTGCGGCGCATGCGCGCCCAGGTGGCCAAACTGCTGGCGCTGCCGCAGGAGAGTGTTATCGGCGTGTCGGCGAAGAAGGCGCTGCTGGCGCGCGCGCAGCGGGATCCGGAGCTGCTGCAGATGAGCCGCTTCGCCGAATTCGAGAATCTGCTGGTACAGCGCCTGTTGGAACACCGCCAGAAGGTGGCCGAGCACCGCTCGCTGCACCAGGCCCTGACCCTGATGGCGGACACCCGCGACCTGCTCAAGCGCCGCCTGAACAGCGGCCGCGCGGCACTGGCGCACCTGCAGCGCAACAGCGTTGCCAATGGCGACCAACTGGCGGAGCTGGCGCAGCTGCAGCAGACGGTGCGCGAGCAGCACAAACTCTGTCACCAGGAGCTGCTGACTCTGAAGTCCAGCCAGCGCATGCTCGCGCGCCAGCGCGCCTCGCTGCTGGCGCCGGTTTCAAGCCAGCAGCTGCAGCTGCTGATCGACGATACCAGCCGCGCCCTGCACGAGCGCTGGACACCGCTGGGCATGGCCAGGGCCATCGACAACTTTATGGAGGGGGTGGACCACCAGCTGGCCAACCTGAAGCGCGAAGTGGATCAGGCCAACCGCCTGGTGGACGCGATTTTCGAGCGCTCCTCCCTAAACAACCTGGATGCCAGCGAGCAGCACTTCAGTATCCACAGCTTCCGCGTCGCGCTGCGCGGCCTGCACCGCCAGGCGGCGCAGCTGCGCCGCTCGCCGCAACTGCTGCTGGCGCGCCGCAACCGCCTCACCGAACGCTTTATGGGGACACTCGCCAGCGAGGTGGGGCGCCTCTACAGCCAGATGATCTCCGCCATCGACGCCTGGCTGGAACAGGCGCTGGAGCCGCTCAAGCAGCATGCGCAGTACCAGAAGCACCTGTTGAACCGGCACCTGATCAAGCTCACGGAGCTGAAGCAGAAGACGCAGAGCAAGCGCACCGACCTGCGCGCGCTGGAAGAGGAGATTCTGCGCAACGACAGCGCCCTGGCATCGCTCGAGGAGCTGCTGCGCCAGAGCAGCAGCGCCCCGCAGCCGCTGGCACCGGCGCCAAAACCCGACAATGTCACCCCGCTGAAAAAGGCCCCGGCTTAAGATCGGCGCGCGGTGGCGGATGTGGCCCTTGGGGGCGGCCAGGCGGGACCTGATTTGTATTCCGCCGCGCCGCTCCCGTAAACTTGCCGGTCTCCCATCCGTTTACTGCCGATCGATCCGGAAGCCTTGACTGCCTTGTCCACGGAAAAAGTTTCACCGCCACCCGCGCGCGATATCGCCGAGCCAGGTTCCGTCGGTATCGTCACGCCGCAGAGTCACACCTTTAGCGAGCAGCTGGAACTCGCCTGCGGGCGCAGGCTGAAGGACTACACGCTGGTCTACGAGACCTACGGCGAACTGAATTCGGCGCGGAGCAACGCGGTGCTGATCTGCCACGCGCTGTCCGGCCACCACCACGCCGCCGGGCGCCACAGGCCCGGGGACAGGCGCCCCGGCTGGTGGGACCACTATATCGGCCCCGGCAAGCCGATCGACACAAACAAGTTTTTCGTCGTGTCGCTGAACAACCTGGGCGGCTGCCACGGCTCCACCGGCCCCGCGTCGATCAACCCGGAAACCGGCAAGCCCTGGGGGCCGGACTTCCCGCCGCTGCGCGTGCGGGATTGGGTGCACAGCCAGGCGCGGCTCGCGGACCTGCTCGGCATAGAGCAGTGGGCCGCGGTGATCGGTGGCAGCCTCGGCGGCATGCAGGCGATGCGCTGGTCGCTGGAGTACCCGCAGCGGCTGCGCCACTGCGTGGTCATCGCCTCGGCGATGAAACTGTCGGCGCAGAATATCGCCTTCAACGAGACGGCGCGCCAGGCGATCACCTCGGACCCGGATTTCCGCGGCGGCCGCTACCTGGAGCAGGGTGTGCTGCCGCGCCGCGGCCTGGCGGTGGCGCGTATGATCGGTCACATCACCTATCTTTCCGACGACGGTCTGGGCAAAAAATTCGGCCGCGAGCTGCGCTCCGGCACCTTCGAACGGGGCGTCGAGGAGCAGGTGGAGTTTCAGGTGCAGAGCTACCTGCGCTACCAGGGCGACACCTTCTCCAACAGCTTCGACCCCAACACCTACATCCTGATGACCCGCGCGCTGGACTATTTCGACCTGGCGCGCGAGTACAACGACGACCCGGTGGCGGCCTTCTCTCACGCCAGATGCAAATTCCTGCTGATCTCCTTCACCTCCGACTGGCGTTTCGCCCCGGCGCGCTCGCGGGAGATCGCCGATGCGCTGATGCACGCCAATGTGCCGGTCAGCTACGCCGAGATAGAGTCCGCCATGGGCCACGATGCCTTCCTGCTGCCGAACGAGCGCTACCAGCGGGTCTTCGGCGCCTATATGAATGGTGTGGCCAGAGAAGTGGAGGGCCGCTGAATGCGTATCGATCTGGATGTGATCCAGGACTGGATAGCCCCGCAGACCCGCGTGCTCGACCTGGGCTGCGGTGACGGTGAACTGCTCGAGCAGCTGGGCAGGAACAAGCGGGTCAGCGGCTACGGTCTGGAGATAGATCCCGAGCAGATAGAGCGCTGCATCGCGCGCGGCGTCAGCGTGGTGGAGCAGAACCTGGACAAGGGGCTGGGCAACTTCGCCGACGACAGCTTCGATACCGTGGTCATGACCCAGGCGCTGCAGACGCTGCGCCAGCCGCACCTGGTGGTGCGGGAGATGCTGCGTGTCGGGCGCGAGTGCATCATCACCTTCCCCAACTTCGGCCAGTGGAAGGCGCGCTGGCACCTGGCGTTTTCCGGGCGCATGCCGGTATCGGACTTATTGCCGTACGAATGGTACGACACGCCCAATATTCACTTTTGTACTTTCCGCGATTTCGAAGTGCTCTGCCGCGACAACAATTGGACTATTCTGCACCGCCAGGTAGTATCCGAGACCAAAGTGGGCCGGATTTTCAAGGATCTTCTACCCAATCTGTTCGGAGAGACGGCAATCTACCATCTCACTCGCTAGACTTAATTGAGCAGAGTAAAAACGCGCCAGCTGGAACTGTGGATATTTGCCGCGGGCGCATACCGGCAACGAAGGAGGCGAACCGTGAAACGCATTCTGACCGCTGTGACCACCATCGCACTGCTCTTCTGGGCGGCCAGCGCCGCCGCGCAGGAGGCCAAGGTGATCAAGAGTCACCAGGACTTCGGCGACTACCGGGTGATCTATTCGGTGTTCAACAGCGAATTTATCAAGCCGGAAATTGCGCAGCAGTACCAGCTGGTGCGCGCCAAGGACCGGGTCTTCGTCAACGTATCGGTGGTGGAGAAGGCGGGCGGCAAGCACGGTCTCAGTTCCGAGATATCCGGCACCGCCACCAACCTGATCCAGCAGTCGCGGCCGCTGAAATTTCTCGAGATCCGCGAGGGCGACGCCGTCTACTACCTGGCGCCGCTGCGCTTCGAGGACGAGGAAACCCTGACCTTCAGGGTCGATGTGAAACTGCCCAACGGCAGGAGCGAGACCATCAGCTTCCGGCGCAAGCTGGAGAAAGACTGAGCCGCGCGCCTATAGCGCGTGGCGCCGTGTGCGGCCCGGCGACCCGCAGGGGGTGGCGGGCTCGCGCCACCTGCCGGCAATGTAACAACCCAGCGCGGGCCGGAAGGCCCGTTTTTTCGTAGTCGACTATGTCAAAAAAAATCGTACTGGCCAGCGGCAACGCCGGCAAGCTCAGGGAATTTGCCCAGCTGTTTGCGGGCTGGGATATCGAAGTGGTGCCCCAGTCGGCGTTCGATGTGCCTGAGGCCGAGGAGACGGGGCTCAGCTTTATCGAGAACGCGCTGCTCAAGGCGCGCCACGCCAGCCGCATCAGCGGTCTGCCGGCGCTGGCGGACGACTCCGGCCTGGCGGTGGACGCCCTCGGCGGCGCGCCGGGTATCTACTCGGCGCGCTACGCAGGAGTGGCGGCCACCGATGCCGACAACAACCGCAAGCTGCTCGAGGCCCTGGAGGCGGTGCCGGACGAGCGGCGCGGGGCCAGCTTTCACTGCGCGCTGGCGTTCGTGCGCCGCGGCGACGACCCGGTGCCGCTGGTGTGCAGCGCGCAGTGGCGCGGGCGTATACTGCGCCAGCCCGCCGGCGAGCAGGGTTTCGGCTACGACCCGCTGTTCTTCGTCGAGGCGGAAGCCATGACCTCCGCGCAGCTGCCGCGGGAAGTAAAAAACCGCCTCAGCCACCGCGCCCAGGCGGTGCGGCAGTTCGCCGCCCTGTGGCGCGAGCAGATGCAGGGTGGTGCCGCCCTTGTCTGACGCGGCCCCGCGGTTGCAGCTGCCCCCGCTCAGCCTCTATGTGCATATCCCCTGGTGTGTGCGCAAGTGCCCCTACTGCGACTTCAATTCCCACGCGGCCGCTGGCGCGGTGAGTGCGCACGGGGCCGCCGGCCCCCACTCGTCCGGCTACGGCCTGCCGGAAGTGGAGTATGTGGCGCAGCTGCGGCGCGACCTGCGCAGCCAGTTGCCCTGGGTGCAGGGGCGCAGGCTGGGCTCCATCTTTTTCGGCGGCGGCACGCCGAGCCTCTTCTCGCCGGCGGCCATAGGCGCGATTCTCGAGGCGGCGGAGCGGCTGATCGGCTTCGAGACGGATATCGAGATCACCCTGGAGGCCAATCCCGGCACCTTCGAGCAGGCCAAGTTTTCCGGCTACCGCGCCGCCGGCGTCAACCGCCTGTCCATCGGCGTGCAGAGCTTCGACCCGCGCCAGCTCGAGAACCTGGGCCGCATCCACTCCGGCGAGGAGGCCGCCGCGGCGCTGGGCATGGCGCGCCGCGCCGGCTTCGACAATATCAACCTGGACCTGATGCACGGTCTGCCGCAGCAGACGGAAGACGAGGCGCTGAATGACCTGCGGCGCGCGGTGGCGCTGGCGCCGGAGCACATCTCCTGGTACCAGCTCACGATAGAGCCCAACACCGCCTTCTACAGCGCGCCGCCGGTCACGCCCGGATCCAAGCTGATCGCGAGCATGCAGGCCAGCGGGCGCGAGTATCTGGCCGCCGAGGGCTACGCCCGCTACGAGGTGTCCGCCTACAGCCGCGCCGGGCTGGCGTCGCGCCACAACCTGAACTACTGGTCCTTCGGCGACTATCTGGGCATAGGCGCCGGCGCCCACGGCAAGGTGACGCTGCCCGAGGAGTCCTCGGCGCAGGGAGAGGGGCGGATACTGCGCAGCCGCCGCACCCGCGCGCCGCGGCACTATTTGTCCGGTGCCGCGGACGGTGCCGAACTGATCCACGGCGAGCTGGCGCCGCCCCGCTGCGACGATATCGAGCGCGGCGACCTGCCGCTGGAGTTCCTGATGAATGCGCTGCGCCTGGTGGACGGGGTGCCGATCGATACCTTCGGCCGCTACACCGGCCTGCCGCTGGCGGCGTTGGAGCGCCACTGGCCGGCGCTCGAGGCGATGGCGCTGGTGCAGCCGCTGCGGCGGCGCATCGCCGCCAGCGCCTTCGGGTTCGACTATCTTGATGAGATCCTGCAGCGATTTCTGGAGCAGCCATAGGGACGGCGGCCGGCGCGGACCTTGAAAGCCGCTGGCGCAGGCCCCATCTAGCGCAAAACGCCTTGCGGGCGGAGACCGGCAGTCCTTATTATGGCGCGCCGTGCCTGCGGTCGAGACCGTACCGGTTAATTTAGAGACACTAGAGAACAGGAAAGCAATATGAGCGAGATCGTCAACGTAACTGACGCCGAATTCGAAGCCGAAGTCCTCAAGGCCGAGGGCCCGGTGCTGGTGGACTTCTGGGCGCAGTGGTGCGGCCCCTGCAAGATGATCGCTCCGGTGCTGGACGACCTGGCGGGCCAGTACGGCGACAAGCTGAAGATCGTCAAGGTGGACGTGGACGCGAACAAGGAGACTCCGGCCAAGTACAATGTGCGCGGCATCCCGACCCTGCTGCTGTTCAAGGGCGGCAATGTGGAGGGTACCAAGGTCGGCGCCCTGTCCCGGGCCCAGTTGACCGAGTTCATCGACGGCCTGCTGTAACACGGCGGAGGGCTGCAGGGGGAACAAATTCCCTTTGCAGTCTTGCAATCTGCCGTTATACTGCTGTGTAATCTTGAAAGTACGCAGACGCGTCGTAACAGAGAGCTGACGACGAGCTGACAAAGACGCCCTTCCGCACGGTCTCTGACCTTCCTCGGCGCGAAAACTCCTCGAGTAGAACTTATCCGTCAAGAACGCTGCTCCGCCTGTTGTTTACAGAGCAGATAGTGAGTTCCTCTGGGCTTTTGCGCGGCCGGCAGGCAATGACACAGCAATGTGGGCGAACACGAGCAAACTCCTAAATTCCAAACCCCTCCTTATAGTTCCCGGCGCGTCCGCGCCAGTAGCAACAGAAACCTTAATAAAGCAATTGGTATGAATCTTTCCGAATTAAAAACCAAACCCATTGAAGAGCTGATTGAAATCGCCAAGGGCATGGGCCTAGAGAACCTCGCCCGCTCGCGCAAGCAGGACATTATCTTCAACATCCTCAAGCGCCACGCCAAAAGCGGTGAAGACATATACGGCGACGGCGTGCTGGAGATCCTTCAAGACGGTTTTGGTTTTTTGCGCTCCGCCGACTCCTCCTACCTGGCGGGCCCGGACGATATCTACGTTTCCCCGAGTCAGATCCGCCGCTTCAACCTGCGCACCGGTGACTCCATCTCCGGCAAGATCCGCCCGCCGAAAGAGGGCGAGCGCTACTTCGCGCTGCTGAAGGTTAGCGAAATCAATTTCGACAAGCCGGAAAACGCCCGCAACAAGATTCTGTTCGAAAACCTGACCCCGCTCTTCCCCAACGACCGCCTGACGCTCGAATGTGGCAACGGTTCCTCCGAGGACCTGATCGGCCGCATCATCGACCTGGTGGCGCCGATCGGCAAGGGCCAGCGCGGCCTGATCGTCGCGCCGCCGAAGGCCGGTAAGACCATCATGTTGCAGAACATGGCCCAGGCCATCACCCGCAACAACCCCGAGTGCCACCTGATCGTGCTGCTGATCGACGAGCGCCCGGAAGAGGTGACCGAGATGCAGCGCTCCGTGCGCGGTGAAGTGGTCGCGTCCACCTTCGACGAGCCGCCGGCGCGCCACGTACAGGTGGCCGAGATGGTGATCGAGAAGGCCAAGCGCCTGGTGGAACACAAGAAGGACGTGGTGATACTGCTGGACTCCATCACCCGCTTGGCGCGCGCCTACAACACCACCGTGCCCAGCTCCGGCAAGGTGCTGACCGGCGGTGTGGACGCCCACGCGCTGGAGCGCCCCAAGCGCTTCTTCGGCGCCGCGCGCAACATCGAGGAGGGCGGCAGCCTGTCCATCATCGCCACCGCGCTGGTCGACACCGGCTCCAAGATGGACGAGGTCATCTTCGAGGAGTTCAAGGGCACCGGCAATATGGAGCTGCAGCTGGACCGCAAGATCGCCGAGAAGCGCGTCTACCCGGCCATCAACGTGCGCCGCTCCGGCACCCGCCGCGAGGAGCTGCTGATGCCGGAAGGCGAGCTGCAGCGGGTCTGGATACTGCGCAAACTGCTGCACGATATGGAAGACCTGGCGGCCACTGAATTCCTGATCGACAAGCTGAAGGACTTCAAGACCAACGACGAGTTCTTCCTGTCCATGAAACGGAAATAATTACCATTTATAACCGGTGTCGAATAAGGGCGCCGGTTTTGTATAGATTTCTGAATAAGACGTTTTTTTGCGCCGAATTCAGTTGAAAAGGTGCGCCGTTAGGCATATAAAGTTCCACATTGTGGCGCTGGAAGTGTACGACGCCCGACCGAATTGGCCCGGGGTGATGCGAATCACCACATCGAGGGGCCAATCTCAGATGGATGATCTGGTGGAGCTGGTTATCCATTTGTGACTGCACGACAGCCCACATATCTAGTGAGACTTTTTTGTGAATATCTATATTGGAAATCTGGCCTACGGCGTTACCTCCGACGAACTGCACGAAGCTTTCGGTGCTTTCGGAGAAATCTCTCGGGCTACTGTAATCACCGACCGTGATACTGGCCGCTCCAAAGGCTTCGGTTTCGTGGAAATGCCGAACGACGACGAAGCGCGCAAAGCGATCGATGAGATGAACGACAAGCCGCTGTCTGGCCGTAACATCCGTGTTAACGAAGCCAAGCCGCGCGAAGATCGTCCGCGTCGCCCCCGCTTCTAAGCGCATCGCAGCTTAAAAATTCCAAGGCCCGCCGCAACCGCTGCGGGCCGTTTTCAACCCCCGCCGAGCGCCCCCTGAACAACAGGGTGCCATTCCCTATTTTGTCTCCGCTGCTTTACACTGCGCACTGACTCACTCTCTGTGCCCGGTAACGCATGAAATACAAAGACCTGCGCGACTTTATCAAGCTGCTGGAAAAGCGCGGCCTGCTCAAACGTATCCAACACCCCGTAGATCCAAAACTCGAAATGACAGAGATCGCTGACCGCGTGCTGCGCGCCGGCGGTCCGGCACTGCTGTTCGAGAACCCGGTCGGCTTCGACACCCCGGTGCTGGCCAACCTGTTCGGCACCCCCGAACGGGTGGCGCTCGGCATGGGCCGCGAAAGTGTCGGCGAGCTGCGCGAAGTCGGCGAGTTGCTCGCCTTCCTGAAGGAGCCCCAACCGCCGGAAAACCTGCGTGACGCCTGGGAGAAGCTGCCGGTGTTCAAGCAGGTGCTGAACATGGGCCCCAAGGTGGTGAGCAAGGCCCCGTGCCAGCAGGTGCAGCTGAGCGGCGAGCAGGTGGACCTGACCAGGCTGCCGATCCAGACCTGCTGGCCCGGCGACGCGGCGCCGCTGGTCACCTGGCCGCTGGTGATCACCCGCGGCCCGGAGAAAAGGCGCCAGAACCTGGGCATCTACCGCATGCAATTGCTGGGTAAAAACCGCCTGATCATGCGCTGGCTGTCCCACCGCGGCGGCGCGCTGGATTTCCGCGACTGGTGCCGGAAGCACCCGGGCCAGCCCTACCCGGTGGCCGTCGCCCTCGGCGCCGATCCGGCCACGATACTCGGCGCCGTGACGCCGGTGCCGGACACTTTGTCCGAATACGCCTTCGCCGGCCTGCTCAGGGGCGACAAGACCGAAGTGGTCCAGGCGACGCTGAGCGACCTGCAGGTGCCCGCCAGCGCCGAATACGTGCTGGAGGGCTTTATCCACCCGGACGATATGGCCGACGAGGGCCCCTACGGCGACCACACCGGCTACTACAACGAGGTGGACCGCTTCCCGGTCTTCACCGTCGAGAAGATCACGCACCGCAGGGATCCCATCTACCACAGCACCTACACCGGCCGCCCGCCGGACGAGCCCGCGGTCTTGGGAGAAGCCCTGAACGAGGTCTTCGTGCCGATACTGCAGAAACAGTTCCCGGAAATCGTCGACTTCTACCTGCCGCCGGAGGGCTGCTCCTACCGCCTCGCCGTGGTCACGATGAAAAAACAGTACCCGGGCCACGCCAAGCGCGTGATGATGGGCGTCTGGTCTTTCCTGCGCCAGTTTATGTACACAAAATTCGTTATAGTCACCGACGAAGACGTCAACGCCCGCGACTGGAAGGACGTTATCTGGGCCATGACCACCCGCATGGACCCGGCGCGCGATACGGTGATGGTGGAAAACACACCCATCGACTACCTGGACTTCGCCTCGCCGGTCTCCGGTCTCGGCTCCAAGATCGGCTTCGATGCCACGAATAAATGGCAGGGTGAAACCAGCCGGGAGTGGGGTCGGCCGATCGAGCGCGATGAAGAAGTGGTAAAAAAGATCGACGAGATATGGCCCCAGCTCGGGCTGTAAGACAGCAAAAAATCCGTAATCCATGATCCCAGGGAGGGGGAAGATGCGAGTCATCAAAACCATGCGCCCAGGCGAGCGGGGCGCTCAGCGATTCCAGCGGCGCTATGGCGAACGTCTCTGCGCCGTGCGCTACCGCCGGTCCGACTGCGGCACCAAGGTTCTGACCACAATTGAAATCGTCGTCGACGAGCGCGAACGAGCCCCGGCGCGCACATCCTACAATGCCCTGCACGCGCACCGGCGGGCCCAGCCGGTCGCTCTCAGAATCACATACGAAGAAACAGAACTGCGCCGGCTGATCAAGCAGGCGGGTGGCCGTTGGAGTGCCAGAGCCAAGGCCTGGGTAATCCGCCGCGACACCGCCATCAGTCTGGGTCTGGGGCACCGTATTGTAGAAGGGCTGGTGGATAAATGTGTAGATATAGACACCAGTATCGAAGTTTAAGGTGGCTATATATGGGTATTTATGGCTAGATATAGGAAAAAATGCCTATATCTGTACACTGTGTGTAGATGTAGACATGCTTCTGAATAAAACTGTTGTACATAGCCGCTGCGCGGCAAAGAGGTAGCGTCAGAGATATATTAGCAAAGGACAAAAGGATATGTCCGATCGCACCATACAAAATTTGTTTGTTGCGTACCACGATAAATTAGCAACGGAAAAACAGCCTTTAAAGAATCTGAAGGCCATCGATGCGTTAACTCGTTGCCGGACCAGCGAGATGGGCGTCAGTTACTATACGTGCAAGAAGAATCATCCCGCGATAGAAATAAATCACTCTTGCCGCCATCGCAGCTGCTTTTTATGTGCGCAGAAAAAGCGTCTGGAATGGATTGAAAAGCAAAAGCTAAGACTACTTGATATACCCCACTTTCATGTGATCTTTACCTTGCCGCATGAATACCTTTCGTTGTGGCGTTACAACGAAGCGCTGTTTTCCAAGATCATTTTTCAGGCCAGCCAGAAAACGCTGCTGCAGCTGTTGTCTGAAGAGCGTCATGGAGGGGTGAAGCCAGGCATCCTTATGGCGCTTCATACCTGGGGCCGGCAACTTAATTTACATCCTCATACGCACTGCCTAGTGACGGCAGGCGGCCTTGATCAGCAGGGGAGCTGGAAGGATTTAGGCGATTTCCTTCTACCGAGCAAAGTGATTCGCCAGGTATATCGAGGCATACTCCAGGGGCTGGTAAAAGCTGCATTTGAGTCTGGCGACCTGCGTTTACCACCCGATATGACGCGTGAAGTCTTTTGGCGGATGTATCGCAGCCTGTACAAAAAATCCTGGAGTGTCCGGATCGAAGAACGATATGAGCACGGTAAGGGAGTGTTGCTGTATTTGGCACGCTACTGCAAAGGAGGGCCGGTAGACCCCCGACAGCTAAAACGCGTTGAATCTGATGTGGTTGAGATGAGCTACCTTGACCACCGAGACAAGCGGACAAAGTTCCAGCAATTGAGGCCCCGGGAGTTTATCCGCCGGGTACTTCAACATGTCCCCCCTCAGGGGCTCCACACCATTCGGTACTATGGCTTGTATGCGGCGGCCGCAAAGGAAGACTATCAACGTTGCCGTAGGGTATGCGGCACATTAGCATCGGTTCCCAATAGTGCAGACTGGCCATCTATGGTACTTTACTGCAAGACCTGCGGAGGCCCATCCCATCTATCTTACCGATGGTGGCCCTCGCGGCAGAAAGGAAATTCCATTAATAAAGAGGCGGGCCGGCAATATCGTGCCGGCGCCCATGTACAACAAGACGATGAACAGTTCCTCGCGGAGAGTTCATACAATACGTCCTAAACTCAGAGCGAGTTTATTTTTTTGTGCGGCGAGGACTGTTATCTCAGCGTTAGCTGCCTACGGAGAAATAATGAAAATATCAATTTTTATGATTCTATTCACATTTTCAATCGGAGCATTTGCGGATAGCAGCGCCTACAACAGTGCAATTTCAGACGGCAACAACTTCAAAGAATGTGGCTTCAATGATTCTACAAATATGGCTATCGAGTGCTTTGAAGAAATCTCAAGATTTTGTGCTGGAAAATCTGGTAACAGAGATATGAGTATGTGCTGGCAATCATATTATGAGTGGGCTCAAAAAAGATCTGATGAATTGCATAAACTATTATCTCAAAAGGAAGAATATCAAGCTGAGTTGCAAAATGATTGGGAGAAATATACTAGTTCTTACTGCTCAAAAGAAACTCACTATGTAGGTAGCGAAACCAATATCTGTAAAACTAAGCATATTCTATTTCGCGTGTACGCATTAGAAGAGCGTTACTGCTATATGGGGTGCCAATAATGCAGCTAACAATCACAGGCACTTTGCTACGGCCCTGCGGGCCTCCGCGGGACGGCCTACGCTGCGCTCCGGCCGCCCGTGCTGTGGGCGTTAGTCTTATTACGGAAAAAGTAGTATGAAAAAATTTTTATCGAAATGGGGTGTTTATCTCGGGCAAATTTTCAGCCCAGATGTAATTGTTCCCATATTTGTTGCAGTCACCTTCGGGTATTGGTCAATCGTATCAGGGGATGCTCTAACCAAAACTGTTGGGGCAACAGTAATGGCATTATTTGCAGGTTTGGCTGGTGCCATGTTGAGCAAAAACATGTTGGAGAACTCCAGGAAAGGGCAGATATTTACACGCGGACAATCTGCCGTGCGTGGTTTGAACTTGATCTTGGCAAATCTGGGTACACTAGAAGCACAGTTAGAGCGAGCTAGAGCTTACGCTGATGATGATCTTGGTAAAGATTTTTCATACATAAAAACACTTAGCATTGTGATACAGCGTCAAGCTGTCAACTCTATCGAAGAGTGGAAAGATATTTTACCTGAGGCGGATATTCTCGAGTTAATCGAAGAACTAAAAACAAAAAGCAATGAGCAGGATGAACTGAGAGAAGCTCTAGACAATGTTCAAGAACAACTGGATGAGGCTCAAAACGATTCGGGTTTAAAATCTGATGAGCTTGACAGGCTCCGTTCGCAAAAATCCAATTTAGAGAAACAGCTTCGAGAGAAAGAGCTGGAGGCTCTGAAGGTTCTCCCATCCTCACTTGGTAGAGGGTCCCTGTTTACGGGTACAACTGGTGATTACACCACCACACCTGGACTTTTCATTGATACAAAAACAGGCGCCGCGATATACGAAACAAAGCCGGCGCTACTCATGGATCAAGACTAACAATGCGCAGCAAAGGGACGGCTTACTTTATGCGCGTCTTGCGCAGTCGCTGCGCTCCTATTTTCGCGCAAAACGCGCATAAAGTAAGCCGCCCCTGTGCGCGGCGTTCTGGTTGTAGAAAAACTCTGTAGAAGTAGTGTTTTTTGATAGAATTGGCGGATCATAAAAGGAATGCCCGCCATGCCAAATTTCAAGCGGTATAACTACAACCAGGACGCGATGGTTGTAATCAATTTTGAGGAGCAGCTGCAGCCTGGAACCTTCGAATTTACCCTCCACCATCTCATCGACAATCATATCGATCTATCCGCGTTCTACAACAAATACCAGAATGACGCCGGTGGCCGCTCAGCCTACGACCCGGCCATTCTCCTGAAAATTATCCTGTTTGCTTATTCCAAGGGCATAACGTCCAGCCGTGAAATCCAGTGGCAGTGTGAACACAACATCATCTTCAAGGCGCTGTCCTGTGACTCAGTGCCGCATTTCACCAGTATTGCCAGCTTCGTCAGTAGCTACCCCGATGCGATAGAGGCTATCTTTGAGCAGGTGCTGATGGTCTGTGATCAGCAGGGGCTGTTAGGCAATGAGCTATTTGCCATCGATGGCTGCAAAATGTCCTCCAATGCTAGCAAGGCGCACTCGGGTACATTCAAGGAGCTGGAACAGAAGCGGAGCAAGATTCGCAAGAAGATCCGACACTGCCTGAAGGAGCACAAGAAGCTCGACGGACGCAAGCCAGCCGAACGAGAGCGCAAGCAGCGCCTAGCGCAGGCCACCGAGACACTGCAGAAACACTTCGACAAGATTGATCAGTTCCTAAAGACGGCATCCCCAAGGATGGGGCAAGGCAAACAACCAAAAGAAGTCAAAAGTAATATCACCGACAATGAGTCGGCCAAGATGACCACTAGCAAGGGCACCATCCAGGGCTACAACGGCGTTGCAGCGGTGGACAAGAAACACCAGATTATTGTCGAGGCCCAGGCGTTCGGCGAGGGTCAGGAACACCACACTTTAAAGCCTGTACTTGACGGGCTCACCGCTCGCTACCGCAGAGCCGGTATTCACAACAACATCCTCGCTGAGCAGGTGATCGTCACTGCCGATACCGGCTTCTCCAATGAAGCCAATAACGAGTATCTAAGAGACGAAGGCATCAATGCCTTTATCCCCGACAATCAGTTCCGCTCCCGCGACAAAGTCTTCGCCAGACAAAAAGAGAAGTACGGCAAGCGGCACCGCGATACGATGATTGGCGTGAAGCAGGTGATCCCCGCTAGCGAGTTCCAGTTCGACAAGCGTCGCAAGACCTGTGTCTGCCCAGCGGGCAAAGAGCTACTCCTCTATAGAGAAGAAGGCGTAAGCGAGGGCAAGCGCAAGCTGTTCTTCGAGGGGCGTCTGACGGACTGTCGCCACTGCCACCTGAAACACCAGTGCATGCGCAATCCCAGCTCCGCCGACACCCGAGACGGTCACGGGCGGCAGGTGTCCACCACCTGGACCAACGGCCGCACGGCGACCGACTGGATGAAAAAGCGTGTGGACAGTATTGCGGGCAAGACCATCTACAGTCACCGGATGTCGGTGGTAGAGCCGGTGTTTGGCAATATCGGCACCAATAAACGGTTAAATCGCTTCTCGCTCCGTGGCCGTGAGAAGGTCCAGGGGCAATGGCGGATGTTCTGTTTAGTGCATAACATCGAGAAATTGATGCGATATGGGGCGATTCACTAATTCACGGGGTTATCCACACTCGCCAACGTGAAATGGCTGTGGTCTACGCAAAATGGGTGATTATGTAAAACAATCATGGTTAAATAGCGCTCACTCAACCGAAGAAAAATGAGAGCCATAAAACGATTATTTCGAAATTCGTTTTTCTACAGGCTCGTTATATTCGAAGAGTATGCAAAAATATATTCTGTTGTTAAGTGCGATTTTCTTAATTTCCTGCGTTCCTCTTAAAGGAAAGCACTACATGCCGGCTTCTAACACGGGAAAGATAAGTGAAAGAAATGCTTGCAGTACAAGATTGATTTCATTCAACGATAATATCGAGGGAGTTGATATTTCCGTGTTCTCAGCACCCGTTAAATTTAACGGATTAAAGACATGGGTGTGGGTTACAATGAAGTCCAGTATTTCCTTTGAAATAGAGTTCGGAGAAAGATCGGTTAAGTTTTTTACAAATGGAATTGAATTAACAAAAATGGATATTTCCTTGAGTAAAAAACATGTCGATGGATATTGGGAGTCAAGCGATCTGGAATATCTAAATGAAATTAAAGGAAGTACTGGAGAAATTAAAGAGCTTAACTTTGTTTTTTATCTTCCCCATTATGAAAAATTCGATCTGGCTTTAGAAGATTTGAAAATATCATCCAAAGAAATCAAGAACATATACATTGCATTCGAGGTGTTTGAGTCAATAGATATTCATCCGCTAAACTGCTGAATATAACGAATAAGGATAGATCGCGCGCAGCCGTGATCTGATCCAGTTGTTGAACAAGCCCGTATTTCCGGCCTGCTCTTTATAAGAAAATATATTTTTCAAAAATAAGGAAGTGTTGGTATCTGAGTGGCGGTCATTTTTTTAAGGGCGAGCGCCGGCCTTGGCTTTCTTCGAGCCAATAAGCGCGGCCCTACTTGTCGCTGAAGCTGTACTCCCTCCCTTCTAATGGATGGCGATATTTGATCGGGATCTGCCTGTT